>NZ_CP047023.1:3781684-4087102 GCF_009796765.1 Paraglaciecola sp. L3A3 | reverse complement strand
CTATCGAAGCCTGGATCGCACCTGCTAACGTCACGCAAGAAGGGCCAGCCCGCATTGTGAGTTATTCTGGAGGCAAAGACAGACGTAATTTCACCTTAGGACAAACCCTATATAATTATGACGTTTTGTTGCGTTCAGATCAGGGGGATGTCAATGGCATACCTATGTTGTCAACTGCAGATGGTGATGAAGATTTACAGGCTGCGTTGCAACATGTAGTAGTGAATTTTAGCCCTATTACTGGCCGACAAATATATGTAAACGGTGTTTTTACCGACGATCTAGATGAACAAACAGGCGCCATTTTAAACGAATGGGATGACAGCTTTGCCTTTGTCTTAGGTAATGAAGTGTCTGGCGATATGCCATGGGCAGGCACTATTCGTATGGTCGCTATGCATAATAGAGTGCTAGAGCCGGGGCAAATTATTAAAAACTTTGATGCAGGTATTGGACAAAAGTATTTTTTGTTATTTAACCTAAGTGAATGGCTGGCGACGGAACAAAGTTACATAGTGTTCAAAGTGAGCCAATTCGATAACTACAGCTATTTGTTTAGCGAACCATATTTTTACAACTTGAATAGCGAAGCGATCATCCCGGATGTCAGTTTGCAAGGTTTGACACTGGGTTTAAATGGCCGAGAGCTCACATTTGGCCAAGCTTACGCCAATCTAGATACGCAAATTAGCCCGCAAACTTATATCCCTGGAGAGGGACAGCCCTTATCTCGATTAGGGACGTTAGTGCAACTTGAAAAAGGCCCCGCTGCCGACGAGTTCTTCTTGTTATTCGATCAAATTGGCGAGTTCGAACATGTTCGGGTGGAAGCTGCCCCCCCAGCGACGGCGATAGCTGCAGATACTTTACCTCAGCCTGATATAGGCGTGAAAAACTTTGCCGAAATTAACGCTAGTATGTCGGTGATGACAGGCGTGCCACTTTCAAATGCTGGCACTAAACAAACTTTCGATACCTTATCTCAGCAATTACCATCGGTAACCAATATTGATAGTTTCTTGGCATCCAACCAAATGGCCGTCACTCAGTTGGCCATTAAGTATTGTGATGCATTAGTGTCGTCAACTAGTTTACGCTCAGCTTACTTTAGTGGATTTGATTTTTCGCAACCGGCCTCTACGGCTTTCACCACCGAGGTCAGGCAACAGCTAACGACTTCGTTGTTAGACAATATGTTAGGTAGTGATATCGAATCGCAACCCTCACGGCTTGATGTTGAAAATGAATTAAATCAATTAATTAGCCAACTTAGTGATTGCTCGGGTGACAAAGTATGTGACGCCCAGTATACCCAAACCATAGTTAAAGCCAGTTGTGCTGCCGTGTTAGGCAGTGCTGCTATGCTCATTCAGTGAGGACGACAATATGTTTAAACCATCATCAAAATCATTGAAAGACTTAGCCAAAGCGGCAAAACAAGCCACAGGCGATGCTGATGCCCCTTTGTTACATGAAAATCACGCCAAACCAGTGAGTAGACGTGAGTTTATCGCTCAAGGATTTTGTGCTGGCATGGCTACAGTTACCGCAGGTTCGGCGTTGAATTTATTTTCGGCGAATACTGCTAATGCAAGTTTATCTGCCGATCTAGAAGCACTAAAAGCCCAATGCGGTATTGCCACGCAAGGGGCGGGGAAAATTCCTTTTATTGTGTTTGATTTAGCCGGTGGGGCAAATATTGCGGGGTCGAATGTGCTGGTAGGGGGGCGCGGTGGACAAATGGATTTTTTAAGTACCTCTGGCTATAGCCGCCAAGGCTTACCCGGTGACATGGTGCCGTCTATTGCTAATCCTGATAAAGGACTCAGTGATTTTATTAACTCTGAGTTAGGTTTAGCTTTTCATAGTGATAGTGCTTTTTTACGAGGCATGTTAGAAAAAGTTAGTGTGGGTAATAGAGTCAATATTAACGGTGCAGTGATCCCCGCGCGTTCTGAAAACGATACAGGCAATAATCCCCATAACCCTATGTATGGCATTAATAAAGCAGGCTCTGATGGTTCGCTATTAACTTTAATAGGCTCAAGAAATACTGATTCTGGTGGTAACTCTATGGCACCCACCATGATGATTGACCCTAGTAAACGACCAACAAAAGTGGATAGGCCAACAGATGTGACAGGCTTAGTCGATACCGGTGATTTAATTGGTTTATTATCACAACAAGATTCAGTGGCAGTGATGGAGTCTATCCAGCGTATCAGTGACATGAAACTGAATAAAGTGAATACCAAAGTGACCTCAGACGAAGTGTTAAAAGACTTGGTGCGCTGTGGCTACGTAAAAAGTGCAGACATTGCCGATCGATTTGGTGATCCCAGTGCTCTCGATCCTGTGCAAGATATCGAAATAGTCGGGGATGGCGGGATATTTAGCCAAGAAGAATTTGATAGTGATGGTGAGTACAGAAAAACCGCTGCAGTAATGAAGTTAGTGATGAATGGTTTAGCGGGGGCAGGCACCATTACTATGGGCGGATTTGACTATCACACCGGTGATCGTTCAACCGGTGAAGTACGAGATCTAAGAGCTGGCCGCTGTATGGGCGCTTGTTTAGAATATGCAGCCCGATTAGGTGTGCCTTTAATGATGTATGTATGTTCTGATGGTTCGGTCGCCAGTAATGGCATGATTGACAATAGTGTGAATGGACGAGGCAAGGGCGTTTGGACCGGCGATAACTCCTCTACCGCTGCTTCATTCTTTATGGTTTACAACCCGAATGGCACGCCTGAACTTATGGGCGGCACCCCAGAACTCCAAGCCATGCAACAGCAAATTGGTTATATGCGTCGTGATGGCTCGGTAGAAACTGCTTCTACCCCTGCAGCCAATAACGTCAACTTACTGGTAGAAACCGTTATCTTGAATTATATGGCACTACATGGCGAACAAGGTCAATTTGCTAATTTGTTTCCTACCAATGGTTTAGGTAATAGCACCTTGATGGATAGCCTCACTGCCTTTCAACCTATAGTAAATGGCACGATTTAGGGTTTAGTACTAAGCCCGCCCCGTAAGGCATGACTTCGTCATTTATGCGCTGCGCGCACGGGGCATGGCTTCGCCACCAAAGCATTCGCTTCGCTTACCGTCATCCATGACGCTTTTGATGCGGCATCCCTGCCGCACCAGTTACTCTTTTTCAACAGCAAAAAAGAGTAACCAGAAAACGCCGCGCTTCGACCAAGTTCTATTACCTGCGCTACTTGCCTAATAGAGGTCGCAAAGAAGTTAGAACTAAATTCAAAGCAGTCATATACACTTCCCTGATGATCGGCACCCAACCTCAACATCCATGTTGAGCTGTTCAAGCTGGCGGAGCTTCGCTCCTAAATAATCAGCTTTCACCCATGTCATTTTCCTCTATTAGTCTGCGTTGCTCGGTGAACTTGGAGTCGCGGGGAAATTAAAAGCATCGGCTACGCCGACAAAGTCAAAAGCATGTGCTTCGCACACAGAGAAAAGCAGTAGATAGAAACTAGCAGATAGATTGAAGTGAAATAAAAAAATAAACACTTAAAGTTGTTGCTATCGTTGCAAAAACAGCATAACTGTCGTCCTTCCGGTGGGCTTTTGAGCTGAAATCCATTCTTTTGATTTTTAGTTCCGCATATTCGCAAGATCAAGGTGTTTACCCATATTTCGTCATGAATTAATTTTTGAACGGTCAAAAAATTAAATTATACAGATACTTAGAAAGTATGTTAAAAATAGAGAAAATTAATACGCTGCTTATCCCGTGTTTAAGCACGGGATAAGCAGGCTGATAAACTGTACAAAGGAAAGTTATGCAACGAATTCAAAGCATAGATTTAATGCGCTTAATTGCTATTTTAAGTGTGATAATTATACATACAACACCTTTTGATTCTTCTTCACATGATACTTTCTATTACTTGAAAATTATTTCTAACCAATTATCTAAATTTGCGGTCCCATTCTTTTTTATTATTTCGGGGTATTTTTTCCATATTAAATACCTTAAAACTAATTTGGATACAGCATCAGTTTTTGTAATCAAAAGGTTATTGATATTATTCATTTTTTGGTGTTTTTTTTATTTAATTCCTTGGAATGGGTCTATTCTGTTTGAAAATTTAATATCTAGATTTCAAACTAATCCATATAATACAATTCTAGAAGGAACTCAGATTCATTTATGGTTTCTGGTTTCATTAATCCTTTCTATTGCTATAAGTAATATATTTATTAGATTAAATCACAAACACTCTTTTTATTTACTCTCTGTATTTTCATTTTTATTATTTATTTTTGGTGTTATTGCCGGTAGTTGGTCTAAAACACCAATAGGGATTGATATTAACTTTAATACAAGGAATGGCCCTTTTTTTAGTACAATATTTTTTGTAACGGGCTTAGTTATTTCAAAGTTTAAAAATAAAGATAATTTTTTTAAACTTGGAGGAGTGTTACTTTTAATTGGTGCTTCTTTACAGATATCGGAATCATATTTTTTATATAAAAAATACAACGTTTTTTTTACTAATACAGATTATGTTTTTAGTACTTATATATTTGCGCTTGGTTTTTCGCTTTTAGCGTTATCTAATTCACCAAAACTATCTTCAAAATTAAGTGGGTTTGGTGTTTACACTCTTGGAGTTTATGCTGTTCATTTTTCTTTAATTTCTATGTTATCAAGTATCGATGCTCAAATAGATCATCTACTTTGGGAGGTTACGTACCCTTTTATTGTTTTATTAATTTCTTTAATTATAGCTATATTATTCAGCAAAATTAAGTTTATGAGACGTTTTTTTACATAATCGGGTAGCCGGATGCCAGAGCCCAGGGCGTTTCACTTCGGATAGTGCAGCGCAATCCAACCATCACGGAATCGATAAGGTGACGTCTGTGTACTAAAAACTGAATGTCTGCAATTGCACAGTGTCGATTGTGTTTTGTTTTTTCTGCCTTATGCTGCTTCGTTCAGCTCCACGCTGACTTTATCTGATTTTCATGTTTTCCTCTGTGCAGCAAAGCCTCTGTGCCCTCTGTGGGTTATATTCTTTTATCTTTGGCTTTTGATTTTACTGATCTATTCAGCTTCATTCTGCCTTTTCAAAGCACCAAATCTTTTGAATAATGCATTTTTCGTTGGTTATCCATAATGATGGCGTCATATCCTGGGGTGCGATTGATGAGGTCTATACCGTCTTTCACTCCTAGCACAAACACCGCGGTGGATAGGCCGTCATTCAAGGTGCTGCGTTTACCTATAATCGATACACTTTGTACTTGGTATGCTGACTTACCTGTTTTAGGTGAGAGGATATGATGATATCGCACACCATCTTGTTCGAAGTAACGTTCGTAATCGCCGCTGGTGGAAATGGCGGTATTGATTAAAGGAAGCGTTACTGCTTGGCGCTCTTTGTTGCGTGGATCTCGAATACCTACATGCCATGGTCGGCCAAGCCTATCCCCTAATAATTTGGTATCGCCACCTGCTGTGACTAACGCATGTTGAATCCCTAGATTTTTTAATAACTCGATGCTGGTGTCCACCACATGACCTTTGGCAATCCCCCCTAGATCGATTTTTACATCAGTATGATTGAAGTAAACACTAGTATTTGCTGGATCTAACTGGATATGTTTATAACTGATTGCTGATAAGGCTTTATCTATATCTTGTTGAGTGGGTTTATGCTTTTTTTGATAGTGATACAAAAATCCTACACTGGCGAAGGTAATATCAAATGCCCCTTGGGTTTCAGCTGACAGGCCCACTGAAAGTTGTAATAAATCGAACATTTCTTGTGATATTTTTACCGGCTGATGTGCGGCTAATCGATTAATTTTTGATAACTCGCTGCTATCGATATAGGGGCTCATTAATTGATTTATGCGCTGCATTTCTGTAAACACTGTTTGAATAGCATGAGTACCTAATTCAGGTTGTTCTGCCCATACTTCTACATGAATATTGGTGCCCATAATAGTCGCATTTTCTGTGTGCCATTCGGCTTGCGCTGATGCAGTGATAAAACAACAGGCAAAAAATATAATAAACAGTTTCATACATGGGCCTAAGGTGATTGTTAGGTGATAGCTTAACCTTAGTTATCAAAATTTTCGATTGGTTTTGAAATGTAAGATAGGGATGAAAAATTGGCAAACAAATAACAGCCTTAGGATCGTTGTAACCTTCTGTTACTTTCTGTAACTTTAAACCTTTGGTTTACTCTCGCTATTCCGTTAAACTGATGTCTAATTATTGTTAGAACATGAAATTATTTGGCCTGTTTAAGGTCTTATTCTTATTAGACTTATATTTAGGAAAATTATGAACAGTGTAAAAGTCTTATCGATAGGTGTTGTCGGTATGTTGATCCTCGCTACTTTTGTTATTTCACTTGACCGAGCTATTGCTGCGGTTGCTAGCACAAGTGCTCCAGTAACGGCTAAGGCAAATAATAATCAAGCGCTAGATTATACTCAAGTAGGGGATAAAATTAGACGTTCGTTACAGTTAAATGTTAGCTCTGTTGCAGAATCACCAGTGCAAGGTTTATTACAAGTCATGACTGAGAAGGGTTTATTTTACGTGAGCCAAGATGGTAGTTACTTCATGCAAGGACGTATTTTTAATCTTGATGAAGGGATGCGTAATGAAACAGAAGCTGCATTATCTGGCGCTCGTTTGTCTGGATTAGAAACCTTTAAAGATAATGTGATCGAATATAAAGCAGATAAAGAAAAGTATGTGGTGAATGTATTTACCGATATTACCTGTGGATATTGTCGTAAATTACATAATCAAATGGCAGAATATAATGATTTAGGTATTACTGTGCGTTATTTAGCCTTTCCTCGAGCGGGTCTAGGTGGGCAGTCTTATCACGACATGGTTTCAGTTTGGTGTGCAGCCAACCCACAAAAAGCAATGGATGACGCTAAAGCAGGTTCACAAGTGGCAGCTAAAAATTGTGATTCAAAAGTGGCTGAGCAATATGCATTTGGTCAAAGTATGGGCGTCAATGGCACGCCAAATATAGTGATGCCTGATGGTTCTGTTATACCTGGTTACCAACCACCAGAGCAATTAGAAGAAGCGTTAAAAGCCATCATGTAATTTTTATTGTCCGCTTGGGTTTGTCCAAGCGGCTTCACTCTATGCATACGGAATGATTTTATGCCAGCTGTGCAAATTAGCCGCAGAATCCACAAAAATGCCGACCATCTACCTCATTCAATTCACCCAAGATTAAGACAAATATATGCCGACAGAGGCGTAGAAAACGCCGAACAATTGAGTCGTAGTGCCCAAGCATTATTGCATTATCAATTGTTGAGCGGCATCGACCAAGCTGTTGAATTATTATGTCAAGCCATAGCTGAAAACAAAAAAATAATGATAGTGGGCGACTTTGATGCTGATGGCGCTACCAGCACAGCACTGAGTATTTTGGCGTTACGTGGTATGGGGGCCAATAATTGTGATTTTTTGGTGCCTAACCGATTCGATTTTGGTTATGGTTTAAGCCCTGAAATTGTCGAAGTGGCCGCGTCACAACAGTCTGAAGTTTTAGTGACTGTCGACAATGGAATTAGTTGTTTTGCTGGTGTTGAAAAAGCTAAGGCTTTGGGAATGACAGTAATTATTACCGATCATCATTTAGCCGCTGAAACTTTGCCTAACGCTGATGCTATTGTGAATCCTAATCAACCGGGTTGTGATTTTTTATCGAAAAATTTAGCCGGTGTTGGAGTGGCATTCTATTTAATGCTGGCTTTAAGAGCCAAATTAAAAGCCAATGCTTGGTTTGTAAACAAACAAATTCCGATGCCTAACTTAGCTGATCTTTTAGATTTAGTCTCTTTAGGCACAGTGGCCGATGTGGTGCCCCTTGATGAAAATAATCGTATCTTAGTGCATCAAGGATTACAGCGTATCCGTAGTGATAAATGTCGACCTGGGATCCAAGCTATTTTAGAAGTCGCGGGCAAAGACAAAAGTCGTCTGGTGGCCTCTGATTTAGGTTTTGTCGTGGGGCCAAGACTTAATGCTGCTGGGCGTTTAGATGATATGTCTTTGGGGATAGAATGCTTATTGACTGATGACTCAGGCAGAGCCAGACAGATAGCGGTGCAGCTCGATAGTCTCAATCGAGAAAGACGAGAAATTGAAAGTTCGATGCAACAAGAAGCTGTAAAGGCTCTTGATTCGTTAAACATTGAATCCGCTAATTTACCTTATGGCTTGGTGTTATACCAAGCTGATTATCACCAAGGGGTGATTGGTATTTTGGCTGGGCGTATCAAAGATAAATATCACAGACCGACTATTGCGTTTGCTCATCAAGATGATGAAACCTTAAAAGGTTCGGCTCGTTCTATTCCTGGTTTACATATTCGTGATTTATTAGAAGAGTTGAATAGCCGTTATCCTGATGTAATAGGTAAATTTGGTGGTCATGCTATGGCGGCTGGTTTAAGTTTGCCGCTGAAAAACTTAGAGGCATTTCAACGAGTTTTTAATCAAATTGCGGAAGAAAGTTTGCGAGATAAACCTCTAGCTGGCGAGTTGATTTCTGACGGAGAATTGCAGGCGGCCGATTTTACTTTGGCTTTTGCGCAAACCTTAAAAAGTGCAGGACCATGGGGCCAAGGTTTTCCTGAGCCACTGTTCGATGGTGATTTTCAGCTAATGGAACAAAAAATAGTGGGCGTTAAACATCTAAAAATGATGGTTAAACACCCAAGTGGATTATTGTTTGATGCTATTGCTTTTAATATTGACCCCGATATTTGGCCTAATCCAAGATGTTCTACTGTGAATTTGGCTTATAAGTTAGATATCAACGAATTTCGCGGCAGAACCAACTTACAGCTTATGGTTGAAGGTTTGATCCCAGTTTAATTTTTACACTCGCAGTTTATATATTTATGAAGTTAGCGAAAAGTGCTAAACTTGTTTTTTTCAGCTAACTCTAAAGTGGCCATGGCAAAAAAATCTGATGTAGAAAAATTGCTCGATAAACACGATAACCTCACTCACTCTGAAGAGATGACTGTGGTATCACATGTTCAACGCAAAGATGACGATTGGTTTATGAATACCTTATTGGTAGAAGGCACTGATGTACCTTTCAAATTCCGCCGTCGAAAAGTCTACAAAAATCTAACGGGTGCGCGGGTGAATTTGACTTATTACCCTATGACCGAAGAAATTGCGGGCATGGAGTTTGAAGCAATGAAAGTGGTACGCATAAAAGTTAGCTAGCTCACAACTCAATCTATTTTTCAGGTAAATCCTTTGGTTCCACAGCAGTTAAATGGTTTTTTGTTACATAGACGTGAGTATCGAGAAACCAGTTATTTAACTGACTTTTTTACTGCGGAACTTGGAAAAATAAGTGCCGTGGTGAAAGGTGTTCGTGGTAATAAGGGCGATAAAAAAAGTTTATTGCAATCGTTCCAGCCTTTGTTAATCAGTATTTCTGGAAAACACGAATTGCGTAACTTGAATCAACTTGAATCGAGTGCAAGTATGTTTCGTTTAGCTGGCCATCATTTATTTTCGGCTATGTATATCAACGAAATTCTCAATCGTTTGTTGCCTAAAGAAGTTCCTCATCCTGAATTATATTGTTTGTATCAAGAAACCCTTGCGTTATTAAACACAGGTTGCAAAATTGAGCCTTGTTTACGAGAGTTTGAAATCAGTTTATTAAATGAATTAGGTTACGGTTTTGATTTAAATTATGACTATGAAAATGAGCAAGCGGTAGAACCTGATGGTGAATATTGTTTGGTTTTAGAACAAGGAGTGAAACGAGTTGGGGCTGAATTTAAAGGCAACAATCGATTCTCTGGAGATGCTTTGTTACAGATGAGCCAATTAATTTGGAACCCTGCTAGTTTACATTGCGCCAAAAGTATAAATAGGCTCGCTTTGAGTCAGTTGTTGGGCCCTAAGCCCTTAAAAAGTAGAGAGTTATTTCAACAAACGTGGAAAATTAAACAAAAAAATACGGTTTAATAAGAAGGATAGTAAATATGAAAGAAATTTTGCTGGGTGTTAATATTGATCATATTGCTACCCTACGTAATGCTCGCGGGACTTCATACCCAGATCCTGTTCATGCTGCAGAAATAGCTGAGCGTGCAGGAGCAGATGGCATTACCGTACATCTGCGGGAAGATAGAAGACATATCACCGATCGTGATGTGCAAATTTTAAGACGCACTATTCAAACTCGAATGAACTTAGAAATGGCCGTGACCGAAGAAATGTTGGCTATAGCTGAACAAACGCAGCCAGAATTTTGCTGTTTAGTTCCCGAAAAAAGACAAGAATTAACAACCGAAGGTGGTTTAGACGTAGCCGGTAACCTTCCTCGTATGACTGCTGCATGTGCACGTTTGGCTTCGGCTGGTATACTAGTGTCATTATTTATTGATGCAGATAAAACTCAAATTGACGCCGCAGTCGCTGCGGGTGCGCCATATATTGAGATCCACACTGGTCAATATGCTGAAGCGAAAAATGAACAGCAACAAGAAAAAGAATTGACCATTTTGCTTGAAGGTATTCAATACGCCCATAAACAAGGTTTAAAAGTTAATGCAGGTCACGGCCTGCATTATCATAATATTAAACCTATTGCGGCCATTCCTGAGCTGTATGAACTCAATATTGGCCATGCAATTATTGCCCGCGCGGCGTTTGATGGTTTGCATCAAGCTGTGGCCGATATGCGCAAATTAATGCAAGAAGCTCGAGCTTAATGATTGCTGGGCTAGGGACTGACATAGTTGAGGTCGCAAGATTTGAGCAACAGCTTGAAAAATCTCAACGTTTAGCCAATAGAGTCTTGACTGAAGCTGAATTGCAGCAGTATGCCCAGCATAAATTTCCTGCTCGTTTTTTAGCTAAACGATTTGCCGCTAAAGAAGCAGCAGTCAAAGCGTTAGGTACCGGAATAGCGAGCGGTGTCAGCTTTCAAGATATTGAAGTACAAAACTTAAGCTCTGGACAACCCGTATTACAATTTAGTGGAAATTATGCTGAATTGTGTAAACAAAGAAATATCAGCTGTAGCTTTATTTCAATTTCTGATGAGCAAAATTATGCAGTAGCGACAGTGATATTGGAAATTAACGAGTTAGTTAAGAATACTTGAGTCTGCACCCTTTTGGTGATTTTCAGAGCTAGTCTGACGCATTTAATTTCAGGTTTGCTATTTTAGTGCCTAACAAGCCCATAAACCTTGAATAGTAATCTTGGCTCGTTATCTGATAGCTAAGTCTATTTCTCAAAGTTATATCAACAATTTCGCTGATTGACCACTCATCACGTTGAAACGGTATAATGTAAAAACCTAATCGAAAATAGGATTGTTTAGATGGTTTCTATTCGTAAAGTACATGAAGAACAGCGCCCACCATTTGCCGAATGGTTAGCGGGGTTGAATTTATCAGACAGTAGTAAACAAAAACTACGAGATGTGTCTGATACACCAGAAATTCTGCTCATCGGCCAGGAAATGGTGGAAATTCTGCATGAATTACATATGGATGATGAAACTCTTCAAGCTGCATTAGTGTATCCCTACTGTGAATTCCATAAGTTAAATGAACAAGAAATTGAAGAAAAGTTTGGTACAGATATTCAAAAACTAATTGTCGGTGTGAGGCGTATGGATGCTATCAAGTCACTGCATACTAGAGCCAATAGTGCGAAGAAAAACGACGAAGCACAAATCGATAATGTCAGGCGTATGTTGTTAGCTATGGTAGAAGATGTTCGAGCTGTAGTACTTAAGTTGGCTGAGCGTATATGCACCCTACAAAAAGTTAAAAATGAAGAAGAAGAAACCCGAGTCCTAGTCGCTAGAGAATGTGCCACTATTTATGCACCTCTTGCCAATAGGTTAGGTATAGGCCAATTAAAATGGGAATTAGAAGACCATTCATTTCGTTATTTACATCCAGAAACCTATAAAAAAATCGCTAAATTATTAGATGAAAGACGTACCGACCGTGAACAGTATATAGAAGATTTTGTTAGCGAATTACAAGGTGTGTTAGACAGTCAAAACATTCAAGCTAAAGTGTATGGTAGGCCAAAACATATCTATAGTATTTGGAAAAAAATGCAGAAAAAGCATTTAAGTTTTGATCAATTGTATGACATACGTGCGGTGCGTATTATCGCAAACCGACTACAAGATTGTTACGCAGCCCTAGGGGTTGTGCATTCCCATTGGAAACATATTCCTAAAGAATTTGATGACTATATTGCCACGCCTAAGCCCAATGGTTACCAGTCAATTCATACTGTGACTTTAGGAAAACAAGGCAAAACCATTGAAATCCAAATTCGTACTAAACAAATGCATGATGATGCTGAGTTAGGTGTGGCAGCTCATTGGCGCTATAAAGAAGGCACCACTTCAGGGCGCACAGCTTACGAAGAAAGAATTAACTGGTTACGTAAAATTCTACAATGGCAGGAAGAAGTGGCCGACAGCGGTGATATTGTTGAAGAGTTACGTAGTCAGGTGTTTGATGACAGAGTTTACGTATTTACGCCAAATGGTGACGTGGTTGATTTACCTTTAGGTTCAACCCCTTTAGATTTTGCCTATTATATTCATAGTAATGTTGGCCACAGATGTATTGGGGCCAAAGTCAGTGGCCGTATAGTCCCCTTTACTTACCAATTACAAACGGGCGATCAGGTTGAAATTTTAACAGGTAAGCGGTCTAACCCAAGCCGTGATTGGATGCACCAAGGTTTAGGTTATGTGTATTCATCTCGCGCTCGAGCAAAAATTCAAACTTACTTTAAGAAGCAAGACAAAGATAAAAACACCATCGCCGGTAAGGATATTTTGGATCGTGAACTGATTAAGTTGCATATTGATTCGAAAGAAGCCAATGCAGCAATCGAACGCTTTAACTTTCAGAATTTAGATGATTTATATGCGGCAATTGGTGGCGGCGATATTCGTATTATGCAAGTGGTGCACTTTTTACAACAAAAGCACCAGCCAGTCCCGCCTCCTGAATTAGATTTAGATCCTAGAATTCGTCCTAGAAAACCTCAGTCTGCTAAGTTGAAAAAAGACAGCATAGTGGTTGAAGGTGTGGGGAATCTAATGAATTCTATTGCTGGCTGTTGTCAGCCATTACCAGGAGAGGCGATTTTAGGCTATATCACACAAGGGCGAGGGGTAAGTGTACACAGAGAAGACTGTGAGCAATTAAATCACTTATTAGATACTCATCCAGAACGTGAAATCGAAGTGCATTGGGCTGGAAACTTGCAAGCGGCTTTTCAAACTAAACTGCAAGTATTGAGTACAGATAGAGCAGGTGTGTTGCGTGATTTAACCACTGTTTTAGCCAATGAAAAGGTGACCTTGTTAGGGGTAAATAGCTTGAGTGACAAAGGTAAAAACAGTGCCAAAATTGAATTGAATTTAGAAGTCAAAGATGCCAGCAGTTTAGCTAAAATTATCAATAGTTTGCAGCAAGTTAAAGATGTTCTTGATGTATTTAAGGTTGATGCTTAGTGGCACAGAAACAAAGTCAATTAGACAAGTTGTTGCAAATTATGCAGCAACTGCGAGATCCAGAAAACGGCTGCCCTTGGGATAAAGAACAAACCTTTGAGTCTATTGTGCCCCATACAATTGAAGAAACCTACGAGGTGGCCGACGCTATCTTTAACGGGGATATGTCTGAAATCAAAGATGAACTAGGTGACTTGTTGTTCCAAGTGGTGTTTTATGCGCAACTTGGCAAAGAACAAGGAGATTTTGAATTTGATGATATTGCTCAAGCCATTAACGACAAGTTAATCCGCAGACATCCTCATGTATTTTCAGAAAGTCAGGCAGAACAAAACATAGACTTATCTGCTCAATGGGAGCAAATAAAATCTGAAGAACGCAAAGTTAAAGGTTTAGCCGCCGATAGCAGTATTTTAGCTAACGTCACCCAAGGTTTAAGTCCATTAACTCGAGCCAATAAGTTGCAACAGAAATGCTCAAAAGTAGGTTTTGACTGGAACGAATTACCGCCAGTGGTAGATAAGATTCATGAAGAAATAGCAGAAGTCTTAGCTGAAGTGAATGCCCCAAAAATAAACCAACAAGCGGTAGAAGAAGAAATAGGCGATTTAATGTTTGCTGTGGTCAATTTAGCTAGGCATTGCAAAGTTAATCCAGAAACCGCTTTAATTAGGGCGAACTCTAAGTTTGAAAAACGTTTTAGACAAGTTGAAAACTTAATCGAAAAACAAGGCTCTAGCGTTGAAAATTCAAGTTTAGAAGAAATGGAAGCCGCTTGGGTAAAAATCAAAAAGCTTTAAAAACGCAGTTACGCAGTAACGGAGAATAAGCAGGTGTAATTGTATGGGAGAATTGTTTTGCTTTTATACTGCTAAGTCTGTTGCCCTTGCCATACCAATAAAGACAAAAATGAATACAAATACTGTATTGATTAAGTGCATTTAATTTCTCGCTGAGTGGCTACTTATCAATACGGATTGATATCAATCCAAATCAAATACATGTCTTGATTCATTTAACATTTTTAATGCTTTGGCATTGTTGCCATGTTGCATAAAGTATTCTTCATAGCTGCCATCTTCGATACTTTTAATCAGTCCGTATTCAAGTCTTTTCGCAAGCTTAGTGTTGTCTTTGGCGACAAAGAAATATGCATTATTGCGAAACTTAAGTAACAAAGTCTGCTCAATGGCTAAATTTTCTGCTTTAGCATTAGCTAATTCGTTGTGTATATCCATTACAGAGCGAGGGTAATAATCTACTGAGCCATTGCTCACTAGTTGATAAAACTTAGGTGTCCAATCCATAGTTTTTACTTTCAAACCCGCATTACGCATTAACTGAACCTCGGACCAGCCTTTGCCTTGAAGAGCTGTTAGTTCAGCTAGTTGATTAATCGATTTAATAGAAGAGAATTTTGCTTGTTCATTTTTACGTATTAACAATACTCGATAACCAAACATGCCTTTTAATAAGGGAATTTTCACTGCTAAAGCTTGCTGCTCATGGTCTGATGTATACGTGGTCCAACTGACGTCGATTAAATTACTGTTTAAACTAACAAACTTACGAGCGTCTGACATGAGTACTTCGATCGGTACAAACTCTACCTCACCATATTCTTCAGCGGATTGTTCTACTGCTAGTTTCAACAAACCAATGAAGTAAGGGGCAAAGGATTTTATCTGGCTAGTATTATCCTCATAACGAATCACTTCTTTTGCAAAACAAGAAGATACAAATAAGGTCAACAAGAGCGCAATATTACGGACTAAATTAAATGGCATGCGGCTCCTTAAATTTTGTTAACGAACTATGCTGACACGTAATAATTGACTAATCCAGTTGTTGTCGACAATAAAAGTTAACTTTTAACTGTTTTTAGCGGTTTACAGTATATTTTTGTATTTTTATCTCACTATGCCCTAAAGCTTTTATGCTTTTTTTTGCATATCACGGCAGGGCAAAGTAATATTCTCTGCAACTTTTTTTATCTTATTTATAGACCATGCCAGTAAATTTACCTTCAATAGAAAATCAAGTATTGCCACCTGTAGCAGGGGTTCGTTTAGGTTGGGCTGAAGCTCATATTAAAAAGCCTGACCGTAAAGATATGTTAGTGATCGAAGTAGCTGACGGTAGTCGAGTTTCTGGTGTTTTCACTCAGAATCGTTTTTGTGCCGCACCTGTACATATTTGTAAACGTCATTTGGCCGAATCTAAACAGATTAAAGCTTTATTGATTAATACTGGCAATGCGAATGCTGGTACTGGTGAGCAGGGTATGCAAGATGCATTAACCAGTTGTGCCGATTTGGCAAAACAATTAAATGTGCCTACTAACGCTATTTTACCTTTTTCTACTGGGGTGATTTTAGAACACTTGCCTATGGACAAGTTACTGGCAGGTATATCGCCAGCCGTAGAGCGCTTAACTGAAGATGCATGGAAACCTGCTGCTTACTCAATTATGACAACTGATGTGGCGCCTAAGGCTTATGCTACTTCTTGTCAGTTTGCGGGGCATTCTGTGCAAATCACAGGTATCTCTAAAGGGGCGGGTATGATCCACCCCAACATGGCGACTATGTTGGGTTTTTTGGCTACTGATGCTGCTATATCTCAAGCTCTGTTAAATAAAATGACCAAACTAATCGCCGATCAGTCCTTTAACTGTATTTCGGTTGATGGTGACACTTCTACTAACGACTCTTTTATTATTATTGCCAGTGGAAAAGCAGGTAATCCAGAAATCACAGGACCTGAAGATGAAGGTTATACAGTGATTTTTCAGGCTTTATTAGAAAGTGCTCAATACTTAGCAAAAGCCATTGTACGAGATGGTGAAGGTGCGACTAAGTTTATTACAGTGAATGTTGAAGGAGCGCTGTCGAATGATGAAGCAAAAGCAGTAGGTTTTGCTATTGCTAAAAGTCCGTTAGTGAAAACCGCTATGTTTGCTTCTGATCCTAATTTAGGCCGAGTGTTAGCAGCAATTGGTTATGCTTCACGGGAATGTGTGTCCCTAGTTAACCTAGACGTAGACAATATAGAATTATATTTTGCTGATACTTTAGTGGCTGAAAAAGGTGGTCGTGCTAAAAGTTATACCGAGGATGCGGGGCAAAAAATCATGCAACAGGCTGAAATCGATATTACTGTAAAACTTAATCGTGGTAGCGAGAATACTACGATTTGGAGCTGTGATTTCAGTTACGATTATGTACGGATTAACGCTGAATACCGTACCTAATAATCAACCGCCTTAGGATCTGGCTAATAAAGCAATAATCACCACCACAAGTATGGCGCTGATACTTTGCCAAAATACTATTGGGTCTCGTTCTATCAAAGGCGGTTTGTTTTTAGTTAAAAAGCTTTTACTTGGGTGACTAAGGTCATAGATAAATTCTGATAACTCCTGATATCGTTTGTTGGGGTTAGGCTGTAATGCTTTTTTCAGGGTATCGTCTACCCAAGCTGGAATTTCTCTATCCTCATGCAATGCGCTTTGATAACGCAATTTTTTTTGTGCTGCTTGGGTTCGCGTTTTGGCTACTTCAGCGCCGTAAGGTAATTTACCCGTCAGCATTTGATAGGTGATAACAGCCAGAGAAAATAAGTCTGATCTTGAGTCACCAACTTCACCGAGGAAATATTCAGGGGCCGAATATTGTGCGGTTCCTAATATATTTTGATGTTCAATAGATTGAGTCATTTCCATTAAACCGGCTACTTTTGTTGAACCAAAATCGATGATCTTCACCACTGCAGAGTTATCTATCATGATATTTTCAGGACGTAAGTCTTGATGCAACATCTCTAAACGGTGAAAAGCTTGTAGACCTTTGGCTATTTGTCCGACAATTTCTCGGACACTTTGTAAACTGGGTTTTGGGTTATCAATCATCCACTGTGTCAGGGTTTGACCATCAATAAATTCAAATGCGGTATATAAATAATGTCGCTCATGAGTTTGCTCACAAGGTTTCAGCACATGGGCACTGTTGATCCTTTTCGCTATCCACTCTTCCATTAAGAAGCGCTCTAAGTGCGCGGCATCTTCTTGTAAATCCACAGACAGCGTTTTTAGCACAATAGGCTGATTAGATGGGCTGCTGAGATCTTCTGCTAAGTAGATATGACTACGGCTGGTGGCATATAAGTTACGTACAATTTTATAACCATCAAAATCTGCCCGTACATTGAGGATGGGCGGAAAAGGTAAACTAGTTAATTGCTGAACTCGTTCTTTAATATCTTGGTTAGGTAGTGATTCTAGCCGTAATATTTGTGCAGTTAAATTATCAGCACTGCCATTATCATAGGCATATTCGGCCATCAATTTAGCCGCTTGATCTAAATTATTATGATGTTCAGCAATGAAATTACACATTTTTTCAGTGCTAAGATGCTCGTAAACCCCGTCAGTGGCCAGTACAAATATATCGTTTTTTTCCACTGCAACTGTCTGGTGATCTAATTCCAATTGCGGGTAAATGCCCATCGCTCGACTTAGATAACTTTGCTCACTGGATATCCAAGCTCGATGATCTTCCGTAAGCTGTTCAGCCTTGTTATTTCGAATACGATAAATACGGCTATCACCTAAGTGAAACAGGTGAGCTGTCGTAGATTTGATAATCATTGCACTTAGGGTACAAACATAACCTTTGTTTTTATCGAATCTGTGTTCACCCTTTTGACTTTGTGAAAACAGCCAAGAGTTGCTCGCTGTTAATACTTGCATAGCCGATTTGTTGACCGACCATGTTTCTGAGGTGCAATAATAATCGTTTAATAAACTGCCAACCGTCGCCTCGCTAGCAAGGTGACTCACTTTACTACTACTAATACCATCAGCTACAGCCATGACAATTCCCTTAGTGGATAATTGTGGCTCGCTGGGCACTATCACACCATGGAAATCCTGATTTTCAGACTTGCGACCTTTGTTAGAATATTGTCCAACTGAGACGACTAACTGATTAGGCATAGTGTGATATTCCTTCGTTTTATATAGAGTACTTAATAACTTTTGTAAGGTAAAAATTTACCTGTCATAGTGATTTTAACTCTATCGCCTTTTGGATCTTCTTTTCGGCTTAAATCCATATCGAAATCAATTGCGCTCATAATGCCATCACCAAACTCTTCATGAATAAGGGCTTTGAAAGTGGTGCCGTAAACGCTGATCAATTCGTAAAAGCGATAGATTAACGGATCAGTAGGTACAGCCGTCGGTAATGACCCCTTATATGGTACTACTTGTAATTGAGCGACCGCTACTTCGGGTAATTCTAACAACTCGCCCACTGTGTTAGCTTGCTCTGCTGTTAAGGTCATTTGGCCTAATAATGCAGCAGTCGTCCACTCTTTACTTTGCCCTACTGCTTTAGCCAATTCCGGCCAAGTTAGGTTTTTTAGTTGTTTTTGTAAAACGATAAGTTCAGTTACTTGATTGCGATCCATGACTTTGTCCTCAACAATATTGATTAATATCTTAGGCGATGAATAAAAGTTTTACTGGCTGGAATAATTTACAACCAGTAAAACGCTAACAGGATGATTAAGCTTTGCGTGCTTTAGATTCACGCACGTGGGTGTAGTAAATTGGTAAACCTACTAATAAGAAACCACCAAATAAGTTACCTAGTGCCGTTGGAATTTCATTCCAAATTAAATAATCAGAAACAGCGAATTCACCACCCATGATCATAGAGAACGGGAAAAGGAACATATTGACTATTGAGTGTTCAAATACCATGAAGAAGAACAACATGATAGGCATCCACATGGCCGCGATTTTAGCTCCTGCCGAAGTTGAAATCATCGCACCAACCACACCCATAGATACCATCCAGTTACATAACATGCCACGGATAAAGATAGTAAACCAACCACCCACACCTTGCTCTTTATAACCAAGAGTTCGGGATTCACCAATTGAGGCTACTTTTTCTGCGATTATTCCTCCATCAACTTGATAGCCGTAAGTGAGGATGAAAGAAGCAAAAAATGCGGTAGTTAATGCTCCAGCAAAGTTACCGCAAAATACTAATCCCCAGTTTCGAAGCATACCTTGTACAGTACAACCAGGTCTTTTATCGATCACAGCCAAAGGCACTAAGGTAAATACCCCTGTTAATAGATCAAACTTCATTAAATAAAGCATGATAAAGCCAACCGGGAAAAGTACAGCCCCAAGTATTGGACTCCCTGTTTTGATAATAACTGTGATGGCAAAAAATGCCGCCAACGCAAGTATGGCTCCAGCCATAAATGCTCTAATTAAAGTATCTTTGGTAGACATGAAAATTTTCTGTTCACCGGCATCTACCATTTTGGTAGCAAATTCAGATGGTTCTAAGTAAGACATATTTTAGCCCTCTCGCTGTGTTTCTAGTTTAATGTGTGATTTTTTAGCCAAAAAAAAGCGTCCATCCACTCACCTGATGCTCAGGTGAGTGGATGGACGCCGTTATCCGTTGAATCTTTTCTTTTAGATCATCATTGACCTTGACTCAATATACTTGAAGCAAAAAGTGAACCAGAATTTAAGTTGTTGTTTTTATTGCCTTATGCAGGTCTACTGTTTTAGATACGCTCTTGTTTTGGGCTAAATAACAGAAACCGCGCACTAATTCAGTGCGCAGCGATTTGGGATAATAGAATGACTAACGTTATTTTTTATCTGCAGTTTTGTTATCAAAATCATCAGCAGTATGACGCTCATGTAGTTGCTCAGATAATTCGCCCCAAGCACGATTAACCATAATCCCACGTTTGACTGCGGGTCTTTCTGCTATTTGGTTGGCCCAGCGCACAACATTTTTAAAATCATTAACCTGTAAAAATTCTGCTGCTTCGTATAATCCACCGCGAACTAATACTCCGTACCAAGGCCAGACCGCCATATCTGCGATACTGTATTCTTCGCCTGCCACGTATGTATTTTTACTTAACTGTTTATCCAATACGTCTAATTGACGCTTTACTTCCATTGTGTAGCGGTTGATAGGATATTCATATTTTTCAGGTGCATAAGCATAAAAATGACCAAATCCACCCCCTAAAAATGGCGCAGAACCTTGTGCCCAAAATAACCAATTAAATGTTTCAGTGCGGGCAGGACCTGCTATTGGTAAAAACTGAGAAAACTTTTCTGCCAAGTGCAGTAAAATTGAAGCCGATTCAAATACATTAACCTCTTTATCACCGGATTTATCAATTAAGGCTGGAATTTTCGAGTTTGGATTAACGTTAACAAACCCCGACGAGAACTGATCGCCTTCACCTATATTAATTAGGAACGCATCGTATTCTGCTTCTTTAATACCTAAGGCTAATAGCTCTTCTAACATCACTGTGACTTTTACGCCATTAGGTGTGGCCAATGAATAAAGTTGGAATGGGTGTTGTCCTTGTGGTAACACTTTTTCATGAGTGGAACCAGAGATTGGCCGGTTGATAGTGGCAAACTTGCCGCCGCTTGCTTCATCCCAAGACCAGACCTTATCCGGTGTATATCTAGTGTCTGCCATAATATTTATTCTCTAGTTAATTGGTATATATGGAGTACGTTTATTCCTGCATAAACTTTCACGTAAAATTAAAAAAGCCCAAATAATGCTATTTGGGCTTTCATTTATAAATCAATGTATTAACGTGATTGGGCTAATATTCCCACCAAGAATCTTTCCACCAAGACAAAAATTCCTCAAAATCAATTGAGCCGTCATGGTTCTTATCGATTAGTCCAAATCCTTCTTCCACATGACTGGCTTTAGTTTTTGGAGACAACACAGTCAGCAGCTCTATAAATTCAGTTAAACCTATTTGGCCACTTCCATCTGCATCAAAAAAATCAAACTCATTACGAGCTTCGGCAACTTGTTCTGCTGTTAATATTTTATCAGTCATAGTTTTTTCAACTTTTGTTTCAATAGCTTAAGTCTACCCCTTCTTATGAGTGGGTGTCCATTGATATTGTATAAAGTGGTTGGCTGGTTTTTTACCCGTTAGACTTTCCCATTGCCGTACGCTGTGCTCGACGAGCCGCCCCTTTTTCTTGACGTCTTAATTTTATCGCTTTACGTGCTTCAAGACCTAGATGTTCTTCGTTGCGATCTTTGGCTAAATTAACTTGTTTTTCTCTTTCGCGAAAACGCTTAATTTGTTCTTCACTATGAGTACCATGACATTTAGGGCAGCTCACTCCAGGTTCAAACACATCACTTTGTTTGTCTTGTTCGGTGATAGGTAATCGACAGGCATAACATTGGTCATAATCACTTTTTTCTAAATCATGATTAACTGCCACTCGGTTATCAAAAACAAAACAATCACCTTGCCACATAGTGTCGTCTTTAGGCACATCTTCTAAATATTGTAAAATGCCCCCTTCAAGATGAAATACTTCATCAAAACCTTGCTCTTTCATATAAGCGGTCGATTTTTCACAGCGAATACCACCGGTACAAAACATAGCGACTTTTTTATGTTTGTTGGGGTCTAGATTATCTTTTACATACTGAGGAAATTCTCGAAAAGAATCTGTTTTGGGGTTCACGGCATTTTGAAAAGTGCCTATTTCGATCTCGTAATCATTACGAGTATCGATTAACAACACTTCTGGATCAGATATTAAGGCATTCCAATCTTTAGGTTTGACGTAAGTGCCTACGGTTTTAAGAGGATCTATACCTTCTACACCTAAGGTCACGATTTCTTTTTTTAGTTTTACTTTAGTGCGATGAAACGGTTGAGTCTCATCTAAAGATTCTTTGGTAGAAATAGGGTTAAGACGTTCATCTGCGTTTAACCATGCCAGTAAAGCATCTATAGTTTCTCGAGTTCCAGATACCGTGCCGTTAATTCCTTCACTGGCTAACAGTAAAGTGCCTTTAATGTTATTTGACTCCATGAATTGCAGTAAAGGTTGGCGAAGTTCTTGGAAGTTTTCTAGAGAAACAAATTTATATAAAGCACAAACAACATATTTAGACGGTTTTGAGTATTCAGACATAATAACTACCTTGCGAAATTGGGGCGTAATCCCAGAGCAAAAAAAGGGTCGCGAATATAACAAATAATGCTGTTTAGCGTCAATATTTTAGATGCGAGATAGAAGGAAAAGCAGAATAGGTCAGCATGTAGCAGAGACAAACAGTGTCAAGATATACAAAGCGCGAAGAAATAAAAAAGCGGCGCAGATTACTAGGCCGCTCTTTTATGATAAGAAAATTAGAAGTCGTCACCTTTTTGGTAGGGAATGTCTTTTTCTAATTTTTCTAACTTTTGACTAATCGCTTGAGGTGAACCTGTGTTTCGGGCTAACCAATAATAGGCTGTGGGGATAATAAACAGGGTTAATATAGCCGAAACTAGTACCCCGGCAAAAATCACCATGCCAATAACTGTGCGACTTTCAGAGCCCGGACCTGTGGCTAACACCAAAGGAAGTGAGCTAAATACAGTGGTAAATCCTGTCATCACAATAGGGCGCAAACGTAACATAGCCGCTTTTTTCAAAGCTAATTCAAATTCAGTGCCTGCGTCTCGTAACTGATTGGCAAATTCGACTATTAAAATACCATTTTTGGCGGCAAGACCAATCAACATCACTAGGCCTATTTGACTGTAGATGTTGAGGGTCATACCCGCGAAGTAGAGACCAATAAAAGCGCCTACTAAAGCCAATGGTACTGTGAGCATTATGACCCAAGGATGCACCCAACTTTCAAATTGAGCGGCTAGTATTAAGTAAACAATAGCTAATGCCATCAAGAAAATAAATATGACTGAGTTACCCGCTTCTTGATATAACTGAGACTCACCCTTGTAGTCAATGGATACTCCATCGGGTAACTCGGTTTTTACTAGATTACGTAAATACTCTAATGCTTGGCCGACTGTGTAACCTTCAGCTAAGCTGGCACTGATAGTAATACTGCGCATACGGTTATAGCGATTTAGTTTTGATGATGTGGCTCGTTCTTTTATTGTCAGCAAGTTAGCCATGGGGATCAGTTTGCCAGTACTTTGCGATCGCACATACAAATTATCTATGCTTTGTGGGCTTCGATAGTCAGCTCTAAATCCTTCTAAAATCACGTCGTATTCTTGCCCTCTGTCTAGAAATGTCGATACCTTGCGCTGGCCTAACATGGTTTCAAGTGTACGGCCAATATCACTAACAGATACACCTAAATCTGCAGCACGTTCAGTATCTATATCGACTAACAGCTGGGGCCAAGTTTCTTTGTAGTCAGAGTCTAAACGTATTAGGTTGGTATTAGTTTGTGCTACAGATAACAATTTATCGCGCCATTGCACTAAATCCTCATAAGTGTCTCCTTGCAATACAAATTGTACTGGGCGACCCACTCCTCGTCCGCCAATTCCGCTGCGCATAACTGCAAAAGCGCGAATATCAGGAATCACAGAAAGCTTCTGCGTAATTTCGTCCATTAATTCAAATGATGAGCGACGATCAGACAAACCATCGTCATTAATTGGTGTGCCAACTACAGCAATGCCGGAACTACCACCAAAACCTGGCGTTCTGACTAACACCCGACTCACCTCATTAGTTTTCAAATAAGGCAATAACATTTCTTCTACTGTTTTTAAATGTCGGCTATTTTCACTAAAACTGGTACCTTCAGCAGACTGCACCATGATAAAGAAGTTCCGTCTGTCTTCTTTAGGTACAAACTCGCTGGGAATGACTTCTGCTAATCGCACTAAAGCGACAATACTGACTATGATTAACAGGGACATTAAAATAGGTTGATGGATGGTTTTACCCAATATTTTGAAATATCCAGCTTCAAATTTTTTGAATGACTTGTCCATCCATCGACTAAAACCAGAATTTCGTTCGTTCTTTTTCAGTAATTTAGAACTAAGCATAGGTGTCAGGGTTAAAGCGGTTACACTGGAGAAGGCTACAGCTGCGGCAATGGCTAGCGCAAACTCAGTGAATAAACGACCTATGTTGCCTTGTAAAAAGACTAAAGGCATAAACACTGCTATCAACACCAATGTAGTGGCAATAACCGCAAAGCCTACTTCTCTAGTGCCTCGATAAGCGGCTAATAATTTAGGTTCACCCATTTCGATACGTCTTGAGATGTTTTCTAATACGACTATGGCGTCATCTACTACTAAACCTATTGCTAAAACCATAGCTAATAGAGTTAATAAATTAATCGAAAAACCTAAGGCATACATAACGGTAAAGGCTGCGACCAAAGAAACAGGAACGGTAATGGCAGGGATGATAGTGGCCCGGATATTACCCAAGAAAATGTAAATCACTAATACCACCATTAACATGGCGATGGCTAAGGTGTTATACACTTCGTCAATAGAAGCTTCGATAAATTGTGATGAATCATAACTAGGCACAATAAATATATTGTCTGGTAAGGATTTTTCTATTTGTGTGATGGCTGCTCTAGCGGCACGTGCAACTTCTAATGTATTGGCTTTAGATTGTTTAATAATACCTAAACCAATCATGTTGACGCCATCACCTCTGAACTCGGTTTTATCATCCTCAGCACCAAGCTCTACTGTGGCCACGTCACCTAATCTTACTAGGTAGCCATCATCGCCCATTTTAATGGCTAGCTTGGCAAAGTCTGCGGGCGTTAGATAACTGCGGGCAACACGCACTTCAAAATCTCGTTGTAAAGATTCTACTTCCCCTGCGGGTAATTCGACGTTTTCACTGCGTATGACTTGTTCTATATCATTCACTGTAATGTCTCTGGCGGCCATGGCGTTTCGGTCAAGCCAGACCTTCATTGCATAACTTCTGCCTCCACCTAAGCGAACTCGAGCCACACCTTCAGCAACGGAGAGTCGATCAACAATAAATCGATCTGCATAGTCTGTTAGCTCCATGACACTCATGCTGTCACTACGTAAGTTGTACCAAATTATGACATCTTCGTCAGAGCTTGATTTTGAAACCTCTGGAGGTTCAGCCTGATCGGGTAAGTTATTTAAGGCTCGGCTTACTCGTTCACGGACATCATTTGAAGCGGCGTCTATATCACGAGATAAATTGAACTCTATACTAATAGATGAGCGGCCATTACTGCTGGTGGAGGTAATATTTTTAATGCCTTCAATGCCACTTATGCGATCTTCTAATAATTGAGTAATACGTGTTTCGACTATAGATGATGAAGCACCAGTGTAGGTGGTACTAATTGAGACTATTGGTGGATCAATGTCAGGATATTCGCGTAATGAAAGCATAGTCACGGCTACAATACCAAACACAACTAACAATAAATTGACGACTGAAGCAAAGACCGGACGTTTTATGGAAATGTCAGATAACAACATACTACCCCCTTAATCTTTTTCAGTTGCTGAGGGTAATACGTTAACCTCTGAACCATCTTTTAAGCGTAATGCGCCTTCGACTACTATTTGGTCATTCTCATTTAGGCCGGAAATAATTTGTGCAATGCCTGGTTTGCGTAAACCGACTATAACTTCTCTTTGGATTGCTTTGTTGTCCTCAATTAAAAACACGAACTGTTTATCTTCAATTGGTACTAGCGCAGTCTCGGGAAGTACTAGCGTGTTTAAAATTTCTTTTTGTAAGTTTAGCTGTAACAACATGCCAGGACGTAATTGCAAATCTTTGTTGTCTACAAGCGCGCGGATTTGAATAGCACGAGTAATAGGATCCACCCGAGAAGCAATATTAGATATTTTTCCAGTAAAAGCTGCACCCGGATAAGCGACAGATGTTGCGGCAATGTGTTGACCATTATGCACACTGGGCAGATGAGACTCGGCAATGGTGAAATCCACTTTTATTATGCTCATATCATCTAAAGTGACGATTAGATCTCCCGGCTCTACTAATGCGCCCACACTGACTTTACGCACACCTAACAGACCGCTAAAAGGTGCTCTTAGTTCAAGTTCGTCGAGTAAGGTTTTTGCCACTTCAAGTTGGGCTTTTAATGCTTTAACTTTTGCTTCTTGTTCATCTAAAAGTTGTTTTGATGCAACACTTAATTGAGCTAAATTATCGATACGTTTTAATTGACGTTTGGCTTCTTGTAGGTTGATGTCTAATTCGTTTAATCTAGCCTTTTCTTCTCTATCATTCAGCTTTAACAATAATTGCCCTTTCTTGACAAAATCCCCATCATCAAAATGAATGCTTTGCACTATGGCTGATTTTTGTGCAGTGATAGTGATAGATTCATTGGCGTTAGCTGTGCCCAAAGCTTCTACAGTGACAGGAAATTTTTGTTCTACCACAGTGTAAGTTCTTACTGGAGTAGTCGTTGACCTTTTTTCTTGTTGTTGCTCGTCACTTGGTAGGTATAAATAAACTAGTAAACCACTCATCAAAATCAATGCGAGAAGGATGGGTGAAAGTATTTTTCCTTTGGACATGAAGAAACCTTTTTAATAGTTAAAATATATAAAATTAGGATGTATTGGTTTAAGACTAAAGTCGTAGATAAACTATTCTATCGTAAAGCAATAATTACGCCTTTATTCTTTTGTATATAAATGTGTAGTAAATCTGCTACATAACTTTAGTAGTTTAAACCTAGATACCCTGTCTAGGGTTATGATTTGCGGTATAACGGCGGTTTTATTAGGTCAAAGGTAATTTTTCTCTAAGGGATTTTTGTAAATAACTGAATAATAAGTGAATACCTAAATCAAAAATGGTGCAATTTCACGGTATTATTTCATAACTGTGCATGTTGCCACTAATCGCTCTATTACTTGAGTCGGCTATTTCGCCTAAATTCATATTCGCCGGACCTGTAGGTTCCATTAATAAATATTCTATGCCTTCTATATTTAATGTACGTTCAGTGGTTCTGAAGGGCAGGCTAATGCCTAATAGTGCGTGATTCGGTAAATACAGCATGATCAGTTTGGCATCAGGCAATAGAGAACGTATTAAACTGGCCGTTAACGCTGACTTACTGTCACAGTCACCTTGATTATTCGACAGTATTAGAGGGGGGGGCAGATATCCTGCACCATTTGACGTTTTTCTATCTTCTAGCGCGCTATATGGAATACTTTGTACCCAACTTAATAATAAATTTACGTACAAACGAGTTTCACTATTTTCCGGTATTTTTTGATATAAAGCTTGAGCTACAGGTAATAAAACCTTGGTGTTTTCGGCTATATAACGTAGGTGATCAGGTTTAACTACTTTTTGCCCTAAATGAGTACGAAAGTGGCTGAGATAGTTGTCTTTTAAGTATTGCTCAAAAGCGCGTTCTTTACTTTGATACATAGCAGTTTGCCATTTCTGCAGTAATTTAGCTGAACGGCTATTAACACTAATTTGTATGTCTTTGCCCTGCCGCTGAATTTTAACGCTGGCTTCTCTGGGATCTATTGTTCTGGCTGCTTTGTGTAATTCAATATACACATACTGATCAGCTAATTCGCTAATAAATCTTTTATGATGTTTAGTATTGACCTGCTTAAGTGGCAAGGAAAATTTTAGGTCTCGTATCTGTTGCTGATTGTCTTGCCACTGATAAGAAAAGTACATTTGTTGATCTTTTTTTTCTATTTCGAATAAAAGTTGTGCTGCATTTATGCCCAGGCTAGTGAATAGCAAGCTAAGTATTGGTGAAAGACTAATTATTTTGTGAAACAAAAACATCAAGAATGGATTACCGTTAAATGAGTCTGAAAGCTAATTTACCACCTATTTTAGTAATGGGTAAACTTTGTCATTCACTGTCTGTGCTAGCGATTATGTTATAGGGATCATGTATGCCTAAAGTGACAACTATTTCGATAGAGCTACAACAGACCTTACAATCAATAATTGGTTGCTTATTCATATCGTTATCTTGATCAATTTTTATTTCATTTATTTCCATGCAATATGGGCAACTGAATTCTGAGTTTGTTATTAAGCTCATGTTTTTTCCTTAAATGCTGGCTAATCACTTCTTATTTCTGAAGGATATGTATGTAAACTCTGATTTAAATCATAGGTCATTAAAATATTTTTGTGAGCTTTTTTTAGTTTACTGATAGATTGATTGGTATAAAAAATTATACCAAAAAACTATTGTTTGATTACAGCTAAAAATGCTCCGACAGAAATAGAATATTACGTTATAATCGGCGCAACTAATTTGGAGAGTGTAAATATGCGTGTATGTGGTGTTGAATTAAGTGCAAATGATGCAAATGTCTGTTTGTTATCTTTGGCAGATGAAGTGTTTCAAATTCCTGATTGCCGTGCCCGTAAATTTAGTTTACCGAAAAATGCAGATGCATCAGATTTACGTTATTTTCAAAAGTCTTTTG
Source organism: Paraglaciecola sp. L3A3 (assembly GCF_009796765.1). Taxonomy (NCBI): domain Bacteria; kingdom Pseudomonadati; phylum Pseudomonadota; class Gammaproteobacteria; order Alteromonadales; family Alteromonadaceae; genus Paraglaciecola; species Paraglaciecola sp. L3A3. Next base: position 4,058,180 of record NZ_CP047023.1, on the reverse strand, counting down.
CGCAGTTAGTTCAGGATTACAAAATAGATAAAATAGTTATTCGTCAGCGTCCAATGAAGGGCAAGTTTGCCGGTGGGGCTGTGGGGTTTAAATTAGAAGCGGCCTTAGAATTACTAGCTGATGTTGAAGTGATTATAATGAGCCCAACTGAAATTAAAGAATCTCTTAAGCGAAATCCGGTACTTGTTCCTATGGATGAAACCGGCCTTAAAATGTTTCAAGAAACTGCATTTAATACCGCTTATGCTTATCTGATGAAAGATAAATACGACTTGTAACTAATAATAACTGCGAACTTTTTGTTAATAGCTTTTAGCTGCAGGCAAATCAAAAAAAGCGCATCATTACTAATAAATGATGCGCTTTTTTATTGACATAAAGTTTGGTTTTATAAAATCATGCTCGTAGCTTATTTTTCAGCTATTTGCCATACCGATACCGTACCGCTTACTTCATTGCCAACCACTAACAAAGCACTACCACTTGGGCTATTTTCTGCTGTTACAAAAGCCATGCCTTCAGGTGCGCTGTCACCAATTATATCGCCACCTTCAGTGATATCACGGTTAATCACATAGTCTACAAACTTAGTGTCGTATGGGTTAGTAATGTCATAAACCATAATGCCACCCATTCGCTCAAGTCCAATAAATGCGTAAGTTTTATCGCCTACTTGACCCACAGCTAATGCTTCAGGCTCAGGGCCTTTATTAGCCGAACGTGAATCGCCTTCGTTTTCGTCATTATTGTTATTAAATGCATCTCCATGAATGGAAGCTGTAATACGTTCAAAGTCATCACCAGAATCAAATACGACTAAGCCGTTGTTATCCCAAATGGTGAATGAACGGGCACCATATGCATAAAGGCTTTCATATTCATCATCACCATCTGAGTCGCCTAAAGCACTCGTCACTGTCAGTCGACCAAGAGGATAGGCAGTGAAATCGACGTCTTCAGGATCATCACCGGCTATGGTTTCTAGATTTGAACCAGCAGCATAATCAAGTTTACGTGCTTGAGTTTCATCTGTATAAGACAAACAGCCGTCATCTTCGTCAAAATCTTGTCCACCTGCGGCTTCACATAAATCTTCATCTTGTTCGCCACTTTCATTTAACGTGTCGAAGAAATACTCTCGAGCGTCACCTTCGTTGGCTGTGACTAGGAAGTTTGCCTCTTTCCATTGGAAAGAAGCAATAGTATCAGGCATGTATAAACCATATAAATTTTGGTATTGACCAAAGCTAACTGCACCATCTTCCATGGTATCAATTTGGTATTCACTCCAATCTTTATAACCAAGACCTACCACTTTGACACTGTTGTCTGCTAAATTGATAATGGCTAAACCATTATTTTCTTGTAGCGTAACGTAGGCTATTTGATCTGTAGTGGTAATGTATTCAGGCTCTAAATCTTGGGCGATAGTGGTGCTTATAAGCGTGCCATTAATTGTTCTGCCACTTGGATTAGGGAAATGCATGCCTTGGGCTTCAAGTTCAGCTTGCTTACCATTATATGCTTCAAAAGTGATAGCCATTGAGGTGTCGGCTGGAGTGCCATCAGTAATAGCGATAACAGATACTGAGCCTTCAGGATCTATGTTGTAGTCACCACTTGGTTCACCTTCGTTTGCTGTTAATACTTTTGTTCCGTCAGGAGTAAAAGTTACCATGTCCGGTAAATTACCCACTTCCACCGCTTTTACAAATACCGGCGCAGAAGAATTTAAGCCATTATAAAATAACACAAAGCCATTGCTTGCTTTGTCGTCTGCCGGAACGGCTATGGCCATTAAGTCACCAGATACTGCGACACTAGTAGGACCATCTAAATCGACTCCAGAGATATCTGTAGGTAATATGAATGGGGTAGTGGTTAGGTTGTCAGCGGTTAATGGATCCGCTACTGCTTCTGCAGTCATGCTACTTGCATTAATCATTTCAACAGTAGGCTCATCGGCAGCACTGTTGATGGCATAGATAGTATTGGTAGCTACATGATATTGAACGATTTCAGCCGCGCCTTCAGGATCGCTAGGATTAAGTTGAATACGCCCGACTATGCTTAAGCTTATACCTGCATTGGCATCTTGTCCGTCAGCGCCAGGTGCACCATTCTGACCGTCGGCTCCTGGAGTACCAATTGCCCCTGGAGTACCTGCTGCGCCGTCTTGACCATCGTCACCTTCTAATGAACATCCACTAATAGATAAACCTATGGCTAAGGCAATAGCTGTTTTGCTGTAAAAATTTGAAATTGTCACTAAGTGTTTCCTTTGCTGTATTATTTTAATGAACAGCATATGAAAGAGCCATGACACTTCTGTGAAAGAAAAGTGATAGCTTTATGACATTAATGTGGCGTAGATTTTATAACAATGTCCAATCCACTAAATGGTGGACTGGAGGTAAGTGTAATATGATTAATAATACCGCAGGTCTTCAACCTTGCCCCAAAATACTCGGTAAGAAAATACGGTATAAGCCAAAATGCATGGAATAACAAACACTGCACCGTATAAAATAAAACGCAGCGAATCCGGCGCGCTTGCGGCTTGCCAAATTATTAATTTACCTGGCACTACATAAGGGTAAAATCTAAAGGCTAAGCCACAGAAGCAAAATATGTAGACAATGACAATGATTGTAAAGGGGAGCCTACAACCTGAATCGTCTTTTAACGGTAATCGTTTAAGAACTAAATGGCCAACATATAATAGGGTAAAGCATACAAAGGGGATAACAGCGACAAAGTACGCAAACGGGGCTGTGGTCCATCACTCGTATACAAACTGGTTGAACAGCTGGTTTGTGATGAATTTGTACAAGTCGCCAAGATTGTAATTCTTTTAAGCCCATACTGAAGTTGCCACGAGAAACGCTTAATGCTTCAGCTATTTGATTGGCTGTGAGTCAATGTTTATTTTTAAATTTATCGACAGAAGGGAGTTTGAAAGGCGTTTTATTTATCAGAGCTGATTCGCTTTAAGCGTTGCAGAATTAACTCTGGTTCAACAATGCCATATTGTACTTTTAATTCATTAATCATTTTAGGATGTGACCTAATAAACTTATTAATTTCGTCTATTAATTGAGTTTTATTCACCGTTGATATTTTAAATTCAACTACTGAATGGGGTAACTCGGGAGCAAATACAAATTCCCTAAATTGAGGATTATTTTGTAATTGATGTTGGCTTACAAAAAAGTCGACTTCAGCGGCATCAACTCTATCTTTTGCCAAAAGTTGTAGTTCAGCTAAAGGGGTATTAACTTCTATTAAAGTCACCTTTTTTGCATTAATTAATACTTCCCAACCTTCTTGAGGGGTAAATCCTAGAGGGATGCTTAAACGTTTAATAGTACTAATATTTTGACCTAATTTAGCTGCCTTAACCATAGTGCCACCTAATGTTCGCACAATAGTGTCACTATAGTACTTTCCTTTTGCGAAGTTTTTATCCTTATTAAACAGGTGGTTATCCGGATATACTAAGTCTATCGTTCCTTTTTCTAATTCTCTTTGTAACCTAAGTACTGGCATTTGATGGTAGACAAATTGGTGTCCTGTGTAGGCGCTAAATTCTTGCAAAATAGCCCATATTATTCCTTTATTGGTACCAGATTGAAAATTGTAGTGAGGATAATAATTAAAGTTTTGTGACGCTACGACAAACTTTTCTGCCCAAGCAGGTGTTTGCCAAATACAGAACCAAATAATTATCAATTTATACATTGCATCTTCTTTTATCTATTGTGAGATAGGCACCGCTTATTGCTAGAGGCTTTATTATAAGGGAATAGTAACTAATTGCTGCACAATTTCTTCTCTTAGTTGGTTGTGTCTCAGAAAGTTCAATTTATACCATTCTAGCAATAGCCTGCTATTACGTACGAAAAACCGCCACTTCTTATCCAGAACTCAGGTTAAGTATTATTGCCTAATGGTTTTAGGACTAGTTTTTCTAAAATAGTCAGGACTAATAGCTGCATTATTCTTTGATATTTTAGTTGATTCAGTTAAGGTTATGGTCAATATGTCATATTAATCATGTATATAAGCATCATTGATTATAAAGAATATATGTCAATTCTTGAGCAAGCTTTTTTTTAGTTCACATTTTTTTGAAATATATTGATGGTATGTGTGGTCTACAAAATTAATATAAAAAACATAAAGGAAACTGATGATTAATAATGAATTTTCAGTAAATAGTTTATTAGAAACCATCCAACAGGCAAAACAGTTTTTGTTTGCATTTGATGCTAAAAATTATCAGCTAGTGATTAATCCCCACTTTAGTAGTAGTGCAGGTGCTCATATGCGCCATATTTTAGACCATTATTTTGCTCTTATGGACGGCGTAGATTCAGGGGTGGTGAATTATAATAAACGTAACCGTCATGCTAGTTATGAGTCCTGTCCTGAAAAGGCGCTAAGCAAATGGCAAGAGGTAGAAGCTTGGTTATTGGAAATTTGTAACAAGGATATTCACCAAGAGTTAGAAGTTATTTGTGAAATCTCAGTCAATGAAACACAGAACACTAGTAGTCGGTCATCTTTAGGCAGAGAGTTAGTGTTTGTTTCTAGCCATGCGATCCATCATTTTTCACTTTTATCAGCTATGAGTTCTTTGCTAGGTATGCAAACAGAATCGACATTTGGTTTAGCGCCAAGTACTGCTAGTTATTTGCGGGAACAAGCCTAAGTCAATAAGGGGGGAACATTGGCGAATGTTTTAACCAGGTGCGCGATTAAAAAGTGTTTAGATTGAACAAAATTCATACACAAAAATTCAACAGCCACTAGCCCTAGTATTTCTTTTCTGGTATTCCCTATAAAAAGTAAGGATAATCCTCAGCCTATTCGAGTTTAGGTCGCGAGGCGGCCGTATTTAAAGGATGTTTTTACCATGAGTGATTTACCTAACTGTCCACAATGTGACTCAGCTTATACCTATGAAGATCGTGATATGTTTGTTTGCCCCGAGTGTGCACACGAATGGCCTCAGTCTGGTGAAGTGGACGAAGATGAAAAAGTCATTAAGGACTCAAATGGTAATACTTTGCAGGATGGCGACACTATTACCGTGATCAAAGATTTAAAAATCAAAGGCTCGTCTTCAGTTGTAAAAGTGGGTACTAAAGTGAAAAACATCCGTTTAGTGGATGGTGATCACGATATCGATTGTAAAATTGATGGTATAGGTGCCATGAAGCTAAAATCTGAGTTTGTGAAAAAAGTATAAAAAGCCGTTTCAAGCTTCTAGCTCCGAGTTAGAAGCTTGAAATAAACACAGCGCAATTTAGCCGAATAAAACTTGACCTGATATTGCCTTTTACAAAATAATCTCGCATCTATTCTGCTTCTTTATACTTTTGCCAACCCTCAGCCAAATACAGTTTTAACAGTTTCTCAGGTGCTGCGGGTAAGTTGACACTGAGCAACAAACCTGGGGTGTCATTAAAACTCTTATCCAAACCTAAACAATGAAATACTGCACCCAATTTTTTGTAGTGCTTGAGTAAAATAGGTACGTCTTTGCCATCTGCTTCTAAACCTTTTAATAAGCTAGATACATGCTCAGTTAAGCCATGTTTGTTGGCAAAATCCGCAAACTCGGGATGAAAATCATAGTTAAATGGGTGCCGGCGAGCTACCTTATTCGTTAAGGTGACCATAGCGCGTTCAATAATTGCCACACTGCGCATATCGTATAATTTACTGATGGACACGGTGCCATATAAAGTGCGGTACTGGGGGAACTTACAGACAAAAGCCCCTATACCTCGCCATAATAAAAACAGACCTTGAAAACTTTTTTGATATTCTGGAATTAAGAAGGATCGACCCATTTCTAAACAAGGTTTTTGTCTATTAATAAATTTAGGCCCAAAATCAAACATTTTATGTAAATACAGGTTTTCTAGATTACCGTCAGCTAATAACTTATCGGTTTGCCCCATACGATAAGCACCAATAATTTGCCCTGATTCAGGTTTGATAACAAATAAATGGGTATAGGTGGCATCAAATTTATCGGTATCTAGTGGTTCACCACTACCCTCGTTATGTTCTCTGAATACTTGCTCTCGTAAGCGGGCTATTTCATTCACTGTATGGGGTAATTGTTTTTGATAACCAAAATAAACAGATAACCCTTTATGATCTAATAAGTGTTGCTCGGCGGGTAATTGGTTTACTTCTGATAAAATTGTTGCACCACTAGTTTGTGGTGCTAAAGGTTGCAAATGTGTCACAGGGTCGGCAGGCCAAGCTTTTTGCCAGTTTGGCGCTATAAGGTAACTTTGCGCTCTAAATAGTTCAGTTTGTAGGTTAATGTCTATATTTTTTGCATAGTGTTTGACTGAAATTGCTTGTCCCGTGGTTACCGTAATGGTGGCACCGCGCTTATTTACTAACTCACGGGGTAACATCAACATACGCAAACGAAAATATATTTGACCTAACTGATGAAATAATGGGCTATTTGAACCACTAACAAAAACTGGCAAATAAGTGGCTTGAGTTCGATTACTAATACTGGCAACAAGTCTATTCCAAGATTCGTCGGCGATACGGTTAGTATCTTTTTGCAAATGACTGACACTACCTGCAGGAAAAATAAGCAATGCTCCACCTTGTTTTACATGTTTTAAACAATGACGGATAGACGGCGCATTTTTAGGATCATTTGCAGCTAGTGGGTTAGTGAATATAAAGTAATCTTGTATTTCTGGAAAAATTCGTAATCCTTTGTTTGCCATGACTTTTATGTCGGGGCGCACTTGTTCTATAGCCCAGGCTAACAATACTCCTTCAATTCCGCCAAAAGGGTGGTTACTGGCGACCACTACGGGCCCTGTTCTAGGGATTTTATGTTGTAAATCTTCAATTCCCTCCAGTTGAATATTTAAGCCATTTAATAACTGTTGAGCGAAGGTGGTTTTGTCTAAGCCATGTAAGTTGTTTTCAGTGTATAGATCATCAAGTTTATTAATGGCTAAAATTCGATCTAGTAACTTTAATAAGAGTTTAGTGAAGACGTTTTTTTTATCGTTAGGCACTAAATTTAGCAGGCTGATGGCTGCGGACATAAAATTTTTCCGGAAATATTCAGTACAAGTATCTTGCTTGATTTGACAGGGGAAATCAGCTTTTTATTACATATATATTTGATTAATTCAAAATATTAGTCGCACTTGAGTGTTATGCCAACTCTCTGCTTATTGCGGATCAGATTAACCTAACCCTAGTTCAGCCTAAGTGCTTTTAGGTTCTTCGACCACAGAATCGACATACATAACTAAGTGTGTTGCCCAAGCCTGCATAAGACTATTAAACCTGCTGTAGTTAATGCCTTTATCTACCTCAATAAAGTGATTACTGGCCGAACCTGCAACACGGTGATCTTGCATTTCCATAATGGCCTGTTGATCAATTCCTTCAACTATAAAGCTTACCGTAGACTGACCAATGGTTTTAACAAGTATATGTTCTCTAGTTTGTTTTTGCGGGCCATAAATATATAAGTCAGTTAATTTTGCTTTTAATATTAAAGTTCCTGGTTCTGCTTGCTCAAAGACTTGCCAACCAGATAGTAAGAGTTTTTGTTTAATGTTGTTTTTTAGGGCTTGGCTATATTCATCTAATATCTGATTACGGTATCTGCTTGTTGTTTGTCCTTTAAATTCCTTGATCCAACTGGATGAAAAACTCGCTCCTATATCTCCGATATAAATTTTACGAGACGAGGGGATAAGTGCTGAATCAGCAATACGCAATACATCAAAATGTGGATTTGAGATTAATTCTAAAGCTTTAGTGTTTGGCTGGGCATATGAGGTATAACTGATAATAGTGATGCAAATAAATAAAACACAGATTAATGAGTTGAACATTCGGTCGCTAGAACAGACATTATGTAAAAAGTGAATTGGCTTAAACATATTCATATCTTTACTCCGGTTTATAGTGGCTTGGGTAAATGTTGATGGCGTATTTGAGACTTATATTTATACGAATGAGTATAGTAAAAAAACTGTATTAGGCTAAAAAATATACAAGTTTGCTTATGGATAAAAAAATACCATTCTTGTTTTTACCTTTAATTGGGATGGTAAATTAAGAGTTTATAAAAGTTGCTCTGCTGTATTATGGCTATCATCAGCAATTCAATAAGTGTTAAGATTTAGTTGTTTTAACTGTTTATAGATTTATTCCCTGCACACTTTCTTATTTTATCCACTATTCAGTGATTGTTCGAAAAGCTCAAAGTTGGAAAAACTAACAGCCCCTAATACATAATTATTAAAGAGGTAAAAATGACTGTCGGATTTGATTTCGGTACTGCCACATGTTCTGTTGCTCACGTTGTAAACAACGAAGTACAATCTATTCCCTTAAATGAGGGGGAAATATTTATTTCTTCAACTTTATGTGCGCCTAGCAGAGAGGCTGTAACGGAATACCTATATCGACATTTAAATATCTTGCCTATGAATGATGTGGGTGAAAAGTTACTACGTGGCTCAATTAATACCAATAAAAGAGAAGGCTTAGATGTTCTACCTGACGACATTCGATTTGGTCGCCAAGCGACGGCTTTATATTTAGAAGATCCTACTGATTATTATTATGTTAAATCACCGAAATCTTTTTTAGGTTTGTTAGGTTTAGATGAAATCCGTTACACAGTATTTGAAGATATTGTTTGTGCCATGATGGCTAATATCAAACAAAACCTAGAGTCTTCATTAAAAAGACAAGTAGATGAAACTGTTATTGGCCGGCCAATTAATTTTCATAACAAAGGTGGTGAAGAGTCGAATATTCAAGCTGAAAATATTTTACGTAGAGCAGCATCTAGAGCGGGTTTTAAACATATAGAGTTTCAATTCGAACCTGTAGCTGCAGGTTTAGAATACGAAGCTAATTTAACCACAGATAAAAATGTTCTGGTGGTGGATATAGGGGGCGGAACCTCTGATTGTTCATTAATTCGTATGGGACCAAGCTGGGTTGGCAAAAATGAACGTGCTGAATCCTTATTAGGTCATGCTGGAAGTTTTGTCGGTGGTAACGATTTAGATATTAATTTAGCCAGTCAGAGTTTTATGTGGGAGTTTGGTAAAGATAGTAATGCTAAATCAGGCCTGCCGATGCCTAACATGCCGTTCTGGGAATGTATTGCCATTAATGATGTGGTGGCGCAAAAAACCTTTTATTCTCGGGCCAATTATCGAGAACTTAAATCAATGCAATCCGCAGCTAGAGAACCTGATAAGTTGGCTCGATTAATTGATGTTTACGAAAATACTTTAGGTCATAGCATAGTGGCCGAGGCTGAAAGGGCGAAAATAGCCTTATCGAATAGTGACAATTATTTCGCAGCTCTGCAATTGTCATCTGAACGTATAGAAATTGCAGTTTCTGCAGCACAAATGGAAAAATCTGTTTATTGGCCAGTACGCAAAATTCAAAAACTTGTGCAAGAAACCCTTACACAAGCACAAGTTAAGCCTGATGAAATCTTTATCACTGGCGGTTCGGCTCGTTCGCCAGTTGTTAGGGAAGCAATAAAAGTGGTAGTGGGTGATGTACCTATTGCTAATGGTGATTATGTTGGTTCGGTAACAGCTGGATTGGCTCGATGGGCAAACTTATGTTTTAGATGAAGACTGAAACATTGAGCCTCCGACTCTTGATATAGAGTATGATAAAAAATAATCAATTGGTTGGACATTTTGTTGATTAAAATAGGGCATAATAGCTTTTATAATTTTGAGTTTAGCACCCTAGGTTTTTAAAGAGGACACATGCAACAAATAACTATCACTACACCAGACGATTGGCATTTACATTTTCGAGATGGCGAAATGTTGAACGAAACTGTTCCGGCAACTGCTAGATGTTTCGCTAGGGCGATTGTTATGCCTAATCTAGTACCCCCTGTGACCAGTGCTAAAATGGCTATGGATTATAAACAACGTATATTATCTGCTGCACCTCAAGGAACTGAATTTGAACCTTTAATGACCTTGTTTTTGACCAATCAAACTTCTGTGCAAGATATTATTGAAGCTAAACAAGCAGGTGTTGTGGCAGCTAAATTATATCCTGCTGGCGCCACTACCAATTCAGCCCAAGCTGTGAGTGGTATTGAAGCTATGTTTCCGGTTTTTGCTGAACTGGAAAAGCAAGGTCTGCTGTTATTGATCCACGGTGAAGTCACACAATCTCATATCGACATTTTCGACCGTGAAAAACTCTTTATTGATCAATACATGAGTAAGATTGTTGCTGCATTTCCAAGTTTAAAAGTGGTGTTTGAACATATTACGACTCAAGAAGCGGCAGAATTTGTTGTTGCTAGTTCGGATAAAGTGGCTGCCACTATTACTCCTCAGCATTTATTATTAAACCGTAACGACTTATTGGTTGGCGGTGTTAAACCTCATAATTATTGTTTGCCGGTGTTAAAAAGAGGCACTCATCAGCAAGCACTTAGACAAGCGGTAGCAACCGGGTCGTCTAAGTTCTTCTTAGGAACAGACTCTGCGCCTCACGCAAAACATGCTAAAGAATCCGCATGCGGTTGTGCTGGATGTTACAGTGCTTGGAGTGCTTTGGAATTGTACACTCAAGTGTTTGATGACTTAGATGCTTTAGATAAATTAGAAGGTTTTGCTAGTTTTCATGGAGCTGATTTTTATGGCCTACCCAGAAACAAAGGCACAGTGACTTTAGTGAAAGATAGTTGGCAAGTGCCTGATTCTGTTAGTTTGAAAAGTGGAGAGGCGATAGTACCGTTTTTCGCTGGACAAACTGTTAATTGGAAAATAGCGTAATACCATGTGTATAAGCTGTTAGGAATTATTAGGTGATATGATTTTGTCTTTATCTCGAATTCAGATGTTTTTTGTATTAGCCAACTACTTTTTGACACTTATCTGTATTAATGGCGTGAAGGCAAACGAACTAATTCCTGAGAATAAATTGCTACGCGTGGCAGTAATTTATATTGAGGAGCCTCCATACCTTTATACTACTGAGGAATATCAATATAAAGGTATATTCCCATCATTGGCTGAAGCGTTAAGTCGAGAACTTGATTTAGAACTTAGTTATGTTCCGACACCTAGAAATGGTTTAGAAAAAACTCTAGAAAGTGATCAGGCTGACATGACTTGGCTGTCTCCAAAATGGGTAAAAAATGGCAGTAATCTACAGTTTTCTGTACCGATAATAGTTCATAGAGAGTTCTTATTTAGCTTTTCACCTTTTGACGAAACAGATAACCAGAATAAAACCTTAAATTGGTTAAAAAATAAATCGGTATGTGTAAGGCAATATTATCAATATCCCAACCTCTCACCATATTTTGATAAAAAAATTGCACGGCCTGTTGAAGTATCTAATCAAACGCCTTTGATCAAATTATTTCGAAAAGGGCGTTGTGACCTACTATATTTAGATGAATATAGAGCTTCATGGATGATCGATCGTTTTAATATAAAGCGTAAAATATGGCGTTCCAGCTCGTCACTCGAAAATTCTAATTTAAGCTTTGTGTTTAGCCAGAAATGGAAAAATAAACTACCAAGAGTTAATCAAGTTGTTACGAAAATTAGGGATTCTGGGGAATTGGATTCTATTTTGTCAAATAATCTTTATCCGATAGATTTGCTAAAACAAGCAGATGCTAAGTGATGTTGACGTTGTTTAGGCTAACGTTAATTGTGATTGAATGTCAAAATGCTAAAAATAAATGCCTGTTTTAAGTTAAAAGAGAATATCTATGAGTGAATTAGTGCATTACCAAATAGACAATAATGTTGCCACCATCACGTTGCAAAATGGTAAAGCGAATGCTATTTCTCATGAAGTCATAGTACAACTCAATCTGGCTTTAGATAAGGCAGAGGAGCAACAAGCTGTTGTGGTGTTAACTGGCCAAGCGGGGATGTTGTCAGCAGGCTATGATTTAAAAGTTATGACTGAGAGTATGCAGTCGGCTATGAAATTAGTTGAGCAAGGCTCAACTCTTGCTAGGCGTATGTTAGCGTTTCCTTTGCCTATAGTGGTTGCTTGCACAGGTCATGCTGTCGCTAAAGGGGCATTTTTGTGTTTATCGGCCGATTATCGTATTGGGCTAGAAGGTCAGTTTAAAGTGGGACTCAATGAAGTCGCTATTGGTATGGAAATGCACCATGTGGGGGTTGAATTAGCCAGAGCGCGTCTAACCCCAGCCTATTTTAACCGCTGTGTTTTGCTAGCTGATATGTTAAGCCCAACAGAAGCTGTCATAGCCGGATTTTTAGATAAAGCGGTGAGTGAAGCTGAATTTATGTCGACCGTGTTAGCCACTGCACAAGCTTTAACCAAGTTGAATATGCAAGCGCATCACAAAACTAAATTAAAAGCACGGGCAGAGTTATTGCGTGTGTTAGACGAATCTATCCTAAAAGACGCGAGCACCATTAATTAGCACTAGTCGCTAGGATTATATTAAACCAACTATTTTGAGAATATTTTGAATAAAGAATTTACTTCACTTGGCTTAAAAAACGCATTGTTAGATAACCTAGAATCTATGGGGTTCAAGGAAATGACTGACATTCAAGCCATGAGTTTACCGGCCATTATTGAAGGTAAAGATGTCGTGGCTAAAGCTAAAACCGGTAGCGGTAAAACCGCTGCCTTTGGTTTGGGGTTGTTGCATAATTTACGAGTTAAACGTTTTCGAGTGCAGGCTTTGGTTATGTGTCCTACCCGAGAGTTAGCTGAACAGGTTGCGTTAGAAATTCGCAAATTAGGTCGTGGCATTCATAACATCAAGGTCCTGACTTTATGTGGTGGAACCCCAATGGGGCCACAAATCGGTTCATTAGAACATGGTGCCCACATTATTGTGGGTACGCCTGGGCGAATTATGGATCACTTATTTAGACAAAGACTTGATTTGTCTGAGGTCAATACCTTAGTGTTAGATGAAGCTGATCGCATGTTAGATATGGGCTTTGAAGTAGAAATGGCTAAAGTAATCGACGCTGTGCCTCTTGATCGTCAAACCTTGCTATTTTCTGCCACTTACCCAGACACCATTGCGCAAATTAGTCGTGATGTTCAACGCAACCCCATTGAAGTCAGTGTTGAAGCCACCCATGAATCGAATAGTATTGAACAAATTTTCTTTGAGGTAGATGAGGCACATAGAATTAAGGCAGTGGCAGCTTTGTTGAGTCACTATCAACCTGAGTCAGCCATAGTTTTTTGTAATACTAAAATTGCCTGCCAAGAAGTGGCCGATGAGTTGGCTAGCTTAGGTGTCTCAGCTTTGGCTTTACATGGTGATCTGGAACAGCGCGATAGAACTGAAGTGCTCACTCGGTTTGCTAATCGCAGTGTATCTGTACTTATTGCCACTGACGTAGCATCACGTGGTTTGGATATTAAAGAAGTCAATGCTGTGATTAGTTATCAAATTACACCTGATCCTGAAGTACATATTCATCGAATTGGTCGCACAGGCAGAGCTGAAGCTAAAGGTTTAGCATTAACTCTGTGTGCACCTAAAGAAATGCCTAGAGCGAATGCCATTGAAGACTACCAAAAAGCAAAAATAAAATGGACAGGTATTCAGTCTATACGTTTTCATGCTAATCGATTGATCCAACCTGAATTCGCTACTATTTGTATCGATGGTGGTAAAAAAAGCAAAATCCGCCCAGGGGATATTCTTGGCGCATTAACTAAAGATGCAGACATTGCAGGTGATGATGTAGGTAAAATCAACGTCACCGCAACTCATACTTATGTGGCGGTTAAAACCCGAAGTGTGAAACGAGCCCTTAAACAATTCAACGAAGGCAAACTTAAAGGTCGCAAGTTTAAGGCCAGAAAACTTAGTTAACAAAACAATAATAATCGAGTTCGTTGTCATATGTCGAACTCGTTATCCCTTAATTGCCGAGTTAAAAGTAGATAAACAAAACTTTTTAAACATGTTGCTGACTTTCTAAAATCTTAAGTTCAGCTGCCAAATCGTTAATTAACCACATACTTCGAAACATTTCCCCTCTTGCTTGTTAAATACTTGTAAAATATTGTTTAGTTACTGACAATACACTTAATTATGTTCACTCATCTAGGATCCTCTATGTCATTAAAAACTCCACTTGAGATGCTTTATCACTGGGAAGACACTGCCCCTAATTCAATTTACTTGAGGCAACCTGTTGACGGTCGAATAGATGAATACTCTTGGGGTAAAGTCGCCCAACAAGTTCGAAAGGTCGCTGCATATTTATTATCGATGAACTTGCCTACAGGTAGTCATATTGCGATTTTATCGAAAAACTGTGCCGAGTGGTTTATAACTGACTTAGCTATTATGCTGGCTGGTCATGTATCTGTGCCTATATACTCTACCGCAGGCGAGAAGACCATTCGGTATGTATTAGAGCATGCTAAATGTCCTGTTATATTTGTTGGTAAATTAGATAAAACCACAGAACAAATGGCTGCAATTGGTGACGATGTGGTGAGTTTAGCTATGCCCTATCCGAATATTCCTGCTGATAAACAGTGGCATGAGCTAGTTGATATTGAACCCTTTTCAGGTAGGCCTATACCAGCTTTGGATTCGATTATGACCATTATTTATACTTCAGGTAGTACAGGTAATCCGAAAGGGGTAGTGCATAATTATCAATCAGTAAGTTGGTCAGCAGCAAACTTTTTGGTTGTGTTAGATATAGATAACACAGATAGGATCATGAGTTATTTACCCCTAGCGCATATCACTGAAAGAGTTTTGGTTGAGGTCTCGAGTTTCTATTCTGGTTGTAATATTTCTTTTGTGGAATCTTTAGATACTTTTTCTCGAGATATCATTAATACCAAACCCACTTTATTTATATCCGTGCCAAGATTGTGGACCCGTTTTCAAATGGGGGTATTGGCGACTATTCCTCAGAAAAAACTAGATTTTCTATTAGCTATCCCTTTTGTTGGGAATTTTATAAGTAAAAAGATCCGCAATAAATTAGGCTTAGAGAAGGTCAGATTGTGTGCCAGTGGTTCAGCGCCTATTTCTGAGTCAACAATTCACTGGTTTAGGAAAATAGGCGTGAATATTTCTGAAGGATGGGGCATGACCGAAAACTGTGCATATGGAGCATCCTGTGTGCCGTTTAGGGAGGACAAAATAGGCAGTATTGGCAAAGCCTACAATAATGTGGATATGCGGATTGCAGAAGAGGATGGTGAGATCCAAATTAAAGGTCTATGTAATATGAAAGAATATTATCTAGAGCCAGAAAAAACGGCCGAGGTATTCACCGCTGATGGTTATCTTCGCACAGGAGATAAAGGTACTATCGATAGTGAAGGTTATTTAAGGATTACTGGTCGTCTGAAAGAAATTTTCAAAACCAGCAAAGGCAAATATATTGTACCTGCGCCGATAGAAGCTAAGTTGATGGCTAATTCGATAATTGAACAAGTTTGTGTGACTGGCTCTCAATTAAAACAACCTATTGCTTTGGTTGTATTGTCTGAAGAAGCAAGCAAACAAGAGCCAAAAGAGTTGGAAAACAGTTTATTGCAAACTTTAGAACAAGTGAACTCGGGCCTAGAAAGTCATACTAAGTTGGAACGTTTGGTTATCATGCGTGATGAATGGACTGTAGATAATGGGTTATTGACGCCAACCTTAAAAGTAAAAAGACATACCCTAGAAGAGCAATATGATAAGTTTATCAATGGAGCATTAACAGGAAAGATCGCTCGGCAATAACAGGCATTTATACAACTTAACTAATTGATTAATAATACTCTTTCGGTTACAAATTGATTAGTTATGAAAATATTTTTAAACAGTTAACTATCCACCATACCCATATAAAACTAATACTTTATATTTAAGTTATGGAATAGTTAAAAATGAGAAATGTAGTTAAACAAAGGGGAATTTTATTTTTCATCGGAACGGCGCTGACTGCTTGTGGAAGCTCAGATGATAATAAAGATACAGAGGAAGAAAAAAGGTATTTCTGCAATTTTATAACGGCTCAGTTAATAGCTCATCAATATATCTAAGAGATAGTAATGAGCAGGGGTTTAGCTCTGCTATTTATGGTGATACGACCCAAGTCGTGAGCCTCACACCTGGTGAATTTGATTTACAGCTATATAGAAAGGACTCAGACGGTAATGACGTCACTGTTAAAGATATGTCGACCGAGTTGACAGAAAACAACAAAACCTTATTGGTGTTAAGTGGGGACCTTAGCGATCCTATTTTAAATGAATATGAATTCGAAGTGAAACAGCTAGAACAGCACTTTAGGTTATTCGCTACCTCTGTAGTAGCGGATGAAGGCAGTTTTGATTAATACATGTGAGAAGTGGGCAGTGTTTTGCTAACGCCCAAACAGTTGGATACTGTTTCTTATGATGATTTTAATATTGCGCAATATAGAATATATATTACCGAGCCAGGCAGTGACCAAGTTATATTTGAAAATCCCGAAATTAATTTACAATTAGCTACTGAATTTGTTGTCACTGTGCGTGAGTTGAATGGGATATTTAGTAATATACTAAATCTTGATATTGTGACTAACTCTGCAGGTGTCGCGACTTATTCTCACATATACGCTAATTGCCAATAACGTTTATATTATAGTTTAGATGAACTGAATAATATGGATATCTCATTTATGGGGGATAGCTCTGGAACGATCTCCAATGAATTTTCTGTGGCCGCCACTACTAATAGTGAATTTATTGAAATAGAGTTTGGTGATTATCGTATATCAGCAGAATCAACTCAGGATCAAGAGTTAAGCTTTAATAGTCGTTTAGTGACCCTCAATCAAGGTAAAAGTAAGGTTATCATTATCTATCAGGATGCCGAGGAAAAATTAACGGCTCTAGAATTCGTTGAAACTAATGTACCTCAGGCATTTAATAAACGAATTAACGTGGTTAATTTGCAAAATCTAATGGAAAACGTATCACTGCATTTTGTGAAAAGTAATGAAACCCTAGACACAGCAAACTTCAAAATCACATCACTTGAATTTGCCAAGACTAGGAAATTACCATACCAAGTGATTATTATGAACTTATCGCAATACACACAGATGAAAATGGCTCAAAAACTTTATTGGATCGTGCCCCTCTGTTAGGAGTTAACGAAGATAAACATTATATTGTTACGATAGAAGGTAACGCCATAACAGCTAGTGGCTATAAAATTACGTTACTTTAATATTTTCGGAGTTAATGTTTTACAAAATGAATTGGCTGGGTAAACCCATCAATTCATTTTTTTTGAAAGATATTCCATACTTTTCCTGCCATAGAAACATTCGAAAATCTGTTCCCTGTATTAATTGCTCGTATGGCTAATATATTTTGAAATTAAGCTATTCACGCACGTTACTTTCTGTTAGTATTTCGCGCCCTTTTGATGGGGGCATGTATAAAAAAGCAGCATAGTGCTGTTTTTTTAATGAATAACGACTCGTGAGAGTCTTAATTAACAGCGGAGCACTAACATGATCCAAATGCAAACTAACCTGGATGTAGCCGATAATTCCGGCGCTCGCAGGGTTCAGTGTATTAAGGTTCTTGGTGGCTCGCATCGCCGTTATGCACATATTGGTGACATCATTAAAGTTACTGTTAAGGAAGCAATTCCTCGCGGTAAAGTAAAAAAAGGTGATGTACTAACTGCAGTGGTGGTGCGTACTAGAAAAGGCGTACGTCGTCCAGACGGATCTTCAATCCGTTTTGATAGCAACGCAGCTGTTTTGCTTAATGCAAACAAGCAACCGATTGGTACGCGTATCTTTGGTCCGGTTACTCGTGAGCTTCGTGTGAATAACATGAAGATTGTCTCGTTAGCCCCTGAGGTACTATAAAGGAGTCACGATATGGCTAATAAAATTCGTCGTGATGATGAAATCATCGTTTTAGCGGGTAAAGACAAAGGAAAACAAGGCAAAGTGCTTAAAGTTATCCCTGGTACTGACCGTTTAATCGTTGAAGGTGTGAACTTAATCAAAAAACATCAGAAACCAAACCCTCAAGCGGGCGTTGCTGGTGGAATAATTGAGAAAGAAGCATCAATTCACGTATCAAATGTAGCGATCTACAACGCGAAAGCGGGTAAAGCAGATCGTATAGGTTTCCGTCTTGAAGGTGAGAAGAAAGTTCGTTTCTTCAAATCAGACGGCGAACTAGTTTAATTAATTGGAGAGTACGATGGCGAAACTGCATGATTTCTATAAAGACTCAGTTGTAGCCGAACTTGCTAAGCAGTTCGATTACAAAAGCGTCATGCAAGTCCCTCGGATTGATAAGATCACTCTAAACATGGGTTTAGGTGAAGCGGTAGCAGACAAGAAGGTATTAGAAAATGCCACGGCTGATATGCAAGCAATTGCAGGTCAAAAGCCTATTGTAACTGTTGCCCGTAAATCTGTAGCGGGCTTTAAAATCCGTGAAGGTTATCCGATTGGCTGTAAAGTAACCCTACGTGGTGAACGTATGTGGGAATTCTTTGAACGTTTAGTTTCAATAGCAATCCCTCGTATCCGCGATTTCCGTGGCTTAAATCCTAAGTCATTCGATGGTCGTGGTAACTATAGCATGGGCGTTCGTGAGCAAATTATCTTCCCTGAAATCGATTTTGATAAAGTGGACAAGATACGCGGTATGGATATCACTATCACTACCAGCGCACAAACCGATGCGGAAGCACACGCTTTATTAAGCGCGTTCAACTTCCCGTTTAAAAAGTAAGGTGTAGGGTTATGGCAAAAGAATCAATGAAAGCGCGCGAAGTAAAACGCGCCAAGCTAGTTGCTAAGTACGCGGTAAAACGCGCTGCGCTTAAAGCAACTATCAGCGATGTCAACTCTTCTGATGAAGAACGTTGGGACGCTGTTCTTAAGCTACAACAACTACCACGTGACTCATCTGTAAGTCGTAAGCGTAATCGCTGCAACATTACAGGTCGTCCACATGGTTTCCTACGCAAGTTTGGCATGAGTCGTATCAAGTTGCGTGAAGCAGCTATGCGCGGTGAAGTGCCTGGCTTGAAAAAAGCCAGTTGGTAAGGGGTAGCTGATATGAGTATGCAAGATCCTATCGCGGATATGTTTACCCGCGTACGTAACGGCCAGATGGCTAGCAAGGTATCTGTATCTATGCCGTCTTCTAAAGTTCGTGTTGCAATTGCAGCAGTACTTAAAGAAGAAGGTTATGTAACAGACTTCGCTGTTTCTGGTGACGTTAAGCCTGTATTAGAAGTTACTTTAAAGTACTTCGAAGGCAAAAAAGTAATCGAGAGCATTGAGCGCGTAAGTCGCCCTGGTCTTCGCATCTATAAGAAAAAAGATGAGTTGCCAAAAGTTATGGGTGGTTTAGGTGTGGCTATCGTGTCTACCTCTAAAGGTGTGATGACTGACCGTGCAGCGCGTAAAGCGGGCATGGGTGGTGAGATCATCGGCTACGTAGCGTAAGGGGAATAGAATGTCACGTATAGCAAAAGCTCCTGTCGATGTCTTATCTGGCGTAGAAGTTTCTATCGCTGGTCAAGAAATCACAGTTAAAGGTAAAAATGGCACGCTAACTCGTGTATTTAATGAAGCTGTAGAAGTTGTACAAGCTGACGCACAACTAACTGTTGCTCCTCGTGAAGGTGCAGTAAATGGTTGGGCTCAAGCAGGTACCGCCCGCTCTTTGTTAAACAACATGATTGTTGGAGTAGCTGAAGGTTTTGAGAAAAAATTATTGTTGAATGGTGTTGGTTACCGTGCTCAAGCACAAGGTAAAAAACTAAATTTAACTTTAGGTTTTTCACATCCTGTTGCATATGAAATGCCTGAAGGTATTTCTGTTGAAACTCCTAGTCAAACTGAAATCGTCGTCAAAGGCGTTGATAAGCAGTTAATAGGTCAGGTTGCAGCTAACATTCGTGCATATCGTCCGCCAGAGCCTTATAAAGGTAAGGGTGTTCGTTACGCAGATGAAGTTGTGCGTCGCAAAGAAGCTAAGAAAAAGTAGGAGTTAGTAAGATGAATAAAAAATCAGCTCGTTTACGTCGCGCTACTCGTGCACGTAAAAAAATTAGTGAATTGGCCGCGCATCGCTTGGTTGTTAATCGCACCCCGCGTCACATTTATGCTCAGTTAATCGCTCCAAGCGGTTCTGAAGTATTGGCGTCGGCATCAACAGTTGAAACTGAACTAGCTAGTAGCCTTAAAGGTACTGGTAATTCAGCAGCAGCAGCAGCTATTGGTAAAGCGATCGCTGAACGCGCTATGGAAAAAGGCATCAAGTCAGTTGCTTTTGATCGTAGTGGGTTTAAGTATCATGGTCGTGTTAAAGCATTGGCTGATGCAGCTCGCGAAGCTGGTCTTCAGTTCTAGGAGTTAATTATGGCTAAAGTAGAAGCTCAACAACAAGGTGACTTGTTGGAAAAACTAATCGCTGTAAACCGTGTATCTAAAGTAGTTAAAGGTGGTCGTATCTTTAGCTTCACTGCTTTGACAGTAGTAGGTGACGGTAATGGTCGTGTTGGTTTTGGTTACGGTAAAGCACGTGAAGTGCCTGCTGCTATCCAAAAAGCTATGGAAAAAGCACGTCGCAATCTTGTGACTGTTGATCTTAATGGCAACACGCTACAGCATCCGATTAAAGGTCGTCACTCAGGCTCTAAAGTTTACATGCAGCCTGCATCTGAAGGTACTGGTATTATTGCCGGTGGTGCGATGCGTGCAGTACTTGAAGTGTCTGGTGTACAAAACGTACTTTCAAAATGTTACGGATCTACCAATCCAATTAACGTTGTTCGTGCAACTATCAACGCGTTGACAGAAATGAATTCGCCTGAGTCAGTAGCCGCGAAACGTGGATTGTCTGTATCGCAGATTTTGGGGTAATTGATCATGACTAAGATGATTAAAGTAAAGCAAACGAAAAGTTCAATCGGTCGTCTACCTAAGCATAAAGCTACGCTTACTGGTTTAGGTTTACGTCGCATCGGTCATGTTCGTGAGCTAGAAGACACCCCTTCTGTCCGTGGCATGATCAACCGTGTATTTTACATGGTTGAAGTAGTGGAGGAGTAACAGATGAGACTTAATACTCTTGCTCCTGCACCTGGAGCGAAAAATTCTGGTAAACGTGTGGGTCGTGGTATGGGCTCTGGTCTTGGAAAAACTGGTGGCCGTGGTCACAAAGGTCAAAAGTCTCGCTCAGGCGGTTCTGTAAAACCTGGTTTTGAAGGCGGGCAAATGCCAATCCAGCGTCGTCTACCGAAGTTCGGTTTCACATCTCGTAAGTCTTTGGTTTCTGACCAAGTGACTTTGGGTGAAATTGCCAAGGTAGAAGGTGATGTGGTTTCACTTGAAACTTTAAAAGCAGCAGGTCTTGTTAAAAAAGAAATGTTGTTCGTTAAAGTTTTAAAAAGTGGTGAAATCTCACGTGCTGTAACGATTAGTGGTTTAAAGGTAACAAAAGGCGCACTTGAAGCAATCAAGGCGGCTGGCGGTAAAGTAGAGGAATAGGCTAGATGGCTAAACCAGGATCGGATTCAAGCGCTAAAGGCGGATTGAGCGAACTTAAATCAAGATTGTTGTTCGTACTAGGTGCGATCATAGTATTTAGGTTGGGTTCGTTCGTGCCTATTCCTGGTATTGACGCTGCGGTGTTGGCTGAATTATTCAACCAACAAAAAGGTACTATCGTAGAGATGTTTAACATGTTCTCTGGTGGTGCTCTTGAACGCGCGTCAGTTCTAGCCCTAGGCATTATGCCTTATATAACAGCTTCCATCATTATTCAGTTGCTGACAGTTATGCATCCACCAATGATGGAGTTGAAAAAGGAAGGCGAAGCAGGTCGTCGTAAAATTAGTCAATACACACGTTATTTTACGTTGGTATTAGCTACTTTCCAAGCAGTTGGAATTGCGACTAATTTACCTAACCTTATGCAAGGTTTGGTAATGAACCCCGGCTTCGGTTTTTACTTTACAGCAGTAGTGAGCTTAGTGACTGGGACTATGTTCCTTATGTGGCTAGGTGAGCAGATTACAGAGCGAGGTATTGGTAACGGTATCTCCATTCTGATTTTTGCCGGTATAGTTTCTGGTTTGCCTTCAGCTTTAGGTAATATTGCTGAGCAAGCGAGACAAGGTGAAATACAATTATTGTTCTTGTTGTTAGTGGGTGTGATTGTTGTAGCAGTTACTTATTTTGTTGTATTTGTTGAACGTGGTCAAAGACGTATTGTCGTGAACTACGCGAAACGTCAACAAGGTCGTAAAGTGTTTGCTGCGCAAAGTACTCATTTACCATTAAAAGTGAACATGGCTGGTGTAATTCCACCTATCTTCGCTTCAAGTATTATTTTGTTTCCGAGTACCATAGCAACATGGTTCGGACAGAATGAATCAATGTCTTGGTTACAAGACGTTGCGTTAATGTTGTCTCCTGGACAACCTTTGTATGTGATGTTATATGCTGCGGCGATTATATTTTTCTGTTTCTTCTATACTGCGTTGGTTTTTAACCCTCGCGAAACGGCAGATAACTTGAAAAAATCAGGGGCTTTTGTACCTGGTATTCGTCCCGGTGAGCAAACATCAAAATATGTTGATAAAGTAATGACTCGCCTAACTTTGGCTGGTGCACTTTACATAACCTTTATATGTTTAGTGCCTGAGTTCATGACTATCGCTTGGAATGTTCCATTTTATTTCGGCGGTACATCACTACTTATTATGGTTGTGGTAATCATGGATTTCATGGCGCAGGTGCAGACACATTTGATGTCACATCAATATGAGTCTGTTCTTAAAAAAGCGAATCTTAAAGGCTATGGCCGATAAGTTAGCTATTTACGGAGTGATGAAATGAAAGTTCGTGCATCCGTCAAGCGGATTTGCCGTAACTGTAAAGTCATTAAGCGCAACGGTGTTGTGCGCGTGATCTGCAGTTCAGACCTTAAGCATAAGCAAAGGCAAGGTTAATCGATTGGATTGGGGGTCGTCTAGATACACTAGCGCCTCAATCCTTATTTGCAATTTAGTCGTTGGGTAAGTATCCTATCGGGCTTTTTAGGCTGATGACTATTAATTATAAGGAGTACTGTTAATGGCCCGTATCGCTGGCATTAACATCCCTGAGCACAAACATACAGTAATTGCACTATCAGCAATTTACGGTGTTGGCTCTACACGTGCGAAAAGCATCTGTGTAGCAGCTGGTGTTGCAGAGACAACTAAGATCAAAGATCTTAATGAAGAACAGATTGATAAGTTACGTGATGAAGTAGCTAAATTCACAGTTGAAGGTGATCTTCGACGTGAAGTGTCAATGAGTATTAAACGTTTGATGGACTTAGGTTGCTTCCGTGGTATTCGCCACCGTCGTAGTCTTCCTCTACGTGGTCAGCGCACTAAGACTAATGCGCGCACCCGTAAGGGTCCTCGCAAAGCAATAAAACGATAAGCGGGGGATATTATGGCTAAAGCACCAACCAAAACGCGTAAGCGCGTAAAACGTCAAGTTGCTGATGGTATGGCTCATATCCATGCTTCTTTCAACAACACAATAGTGACTATTACTGACCGTCAAGGCAATGCTTTGTCTTGGGCAACTTCAGGTGGTTCAGGTTTCCGTGGTTCACGTAAATCTACCCCTTTTGCTGCACAGGTAGCTGCTGAGCGCGCTGGTACAGCCGCACAGGATTACGGTTTGAAAAACATTGAAGTGTTCGTTAAAGGTCCAGGTCCAGGTCGTGAATCTGCGATCCGAGCTTTGAACGCTGCAGGTTATAAAATCACTAATATTACCGATGTGACACCTATACCTCACAACGGTTGTCGTCCACCGAAAAAACGTCGCGTTTAATCGACGGACAGTTGGAGAAAGATCATGGCAAGATATTTGGGTCCAAAACTCAAACTTAGCCGCCGCGAAGGAACAGATTTGTTCCTTAAAAGTGGCGTTCGTGCAATTGAGACGAAATGTAAAATTGATAATGCACCTGGTCAGCATGGCGCCCGTCGTGGACGTTTATCTGATTACGGTATTCAATTACGTGAAAAGCAAAAAGTACGTCGTATGTACGGTGTATTGGAAAAGCAATTCCGTAACTATTATAAAGAAGCAGCACGCTTAAAAGGCAACACAGGTGAAAACTTGTTACAGCTTTTAGAGCAGCGTTTAGACAATGTAGTATATCGTATTGGTTTTGCTAGTACACGTGCAGAAGCACGTCAACTAGTAAGCCATAAAGCCATTTTGGTAAACGGTAAAGTTGTTAACGTTCCTTCTTTCAATGTTTCTGCTGATGATGTTGTGTCTGTTCGTGAAAAAGCGAAAAAACAAGCACGTATCGTTGCTGCTCTAGAACTAGCAGATCAGCGTGAGAAACCAACTTGGATTGAAGTAGATAGCAAGAAAATGGAAGGCACATTTAAACGTGTTCCTGAAAGAACTGATTTATCTGCTGAAATTAACGAACAGTTGATTGTCGAACTTTACTCTAAGTAAAGCTTAAAGAAGAGAGGAAACAATGTCGGGTTCTGTAACTGAATTCTTAAAACCAAGATTAGTTGAAATTGATAACGTCTCGTCAACTCGCGCTAAGGTCACACTTGAACCTTTGGAACGCGGATTTGGCCATACGCTAGGTAACGCGTTACGTCGCATTCTATTGTCTTCAATGCCTGGATGTGCTGTAACTGAAGTTGAAATCGATGGTGTGTTGCATGAATACAGCACCAAAGAGGGCGTGCAAGAAGACGTTATCGAGATATTGCTTAACCTTAAAGGTTTAGCCGTGTGTCTTGAAGGCAAAACCGAAGCAACACTAACTCTAGTGAAATCCGGTGCGGGCCCAGTATTAGCTGGTGATATCCAGCATGATGGCGATGTGGAAATTGTTAACCCTGAACATCTTATTTGTACTTTAACTGGCGAAGCTGATATCAGCATGCGTATTAAAGTAGAAATGGGTCGTGGTTATGTTCCTGCATCAACTCGCCGCTCTTCAGAAGAAGATGATCGTCCTATTGGTCGTTTATTGGTAGATGCTTCATATAGCCCTGTTGATCGTATTTCTTACAATGTTGAGTCTGCTCGAGTAGAGCAAAGAACTGACCTTGATAAGTTGATCATTGATATGGAAACAAATGGCACAATTGATCCGGAAGAAGCAATCCGTCGTTCAGCTACAATTTTAGCTGAACAATTAGACGCATTTGTTGAACTTCGTGATATTTCTGAGCCAGTTGAAAAAGAAGAGAAACCGGAATTTGATCCGATTTTACTTCGCCCTGTTGATGATTTAGAACTAACTGTACGTTCAGCTAACTGTTTGAAAGCCGAAGCCATACAATATATTGGTGACCTGGTACAGCGTACCGAAGTTGAGTTGTTAAAAACTCCTAACTTAGGTAAAAAATCTCTTACTGAGATTAAAGATGTACTTGCTTCTCGTGGACTGTCTCTAGGTATGCGCCTAGAAAACTGGCCACCAGAGTCAATCGCAGAAAAAGATTAATCAAGTTTTTAAATAAACTGATTTGTAAAGAAGGATAAAACTATGCGCCATCGTAAAAGTGGTCGTCAGTTAAATCGTAACAGCAGTCATCGTCAAGCGATGTTTAAAAACATGGCTGGTTCTTTGGTAAAACATGAGTTGATTAAAACAACTCTACCAAAGGCGAAAGAATTGCGTCGCGTACTTGAACCTCTTATTACACTTGCTAAGCAAGACAGTGTAGCTAATCGCCGTTTGGCAATGGCTCGCACGGGTGATAAAGAAGTTGTTGGTAAATTGTTCAACGAATTAGGTCCTCGCTATGAAGAGCGTCCTGGTGGATATATTCGCATTTTAAAATGTGGATTCCGTACCGGTGATAAAGCTCCAATGGCTTACGTTGAATTAGTTGACCGCCCTGAAGTTGAAGCAGTCGAAGAGATTGAAGAAGCTACAGCGGAATAAGTTATCGTAAGATATAAAAAAAGCCAGACTTTAGTCTGGCTTTTTTATGCCCTTTAAAAATTATTATTGTTATTAAAATATACTAAAGACAGCTTATATTGCCCGTTAGAACGCTTGTAAGGTCGCTGACGAGGTAAAGTTGTTAATGTGGTATTTGTTCGTCAATATACTGATTTTAGTTATATAAGCTAATAGAGACATTAATGATTCAATCTAGTGACAATCTCAGAGTAAAATTTATTGATTCAGACGGATCTCTAACAGACCTAAAATATTGTGTGTTAATTAACCACATTGATAAGCCTTCCACTAAAATTCATAGCAGCGATAAGATTATGTTCAACTTTTTATTAACATTTTGCCTTGGGGTATTGAATAATATAGCTTAGTCCCCAGATTACTTGCACAGCGTTGATATTTTGCAAAATACAGATTCAAAATTTTAACTAAATTGGCAAGTTGAGACTTGTTTAACATAAAAAACAGAGAAATTTTCAATGACAATGAATTATGTCCCATTAGATAAAGAGAAACATAAAGCACTTCGCGTTAAATTAAGTAATGACTTTACGCATGCAAAAGATGCACATATTGCCGCTGCTTCTATTGTCGAATATGCTCAAATTGCGAGTTGTATGCCAATTGTCTTTATTACAGATCCAAACAGTAAAACAACTCATACCGTTGCTATGTTAGGTATTGAGCAAGGTGTTAACTTGTTTATGAAAGACAACAAATGGACTGGACATGTTGTGCCTTTAAATGTTCAACGTTATCCTTTTGATGTGCGCCCCGATGGTGAAAAACTAGGTGTATACATTGATGAAAATTGCGATCTAGTAGGTGATGCAGAAGGTGAGTTGTTGTTCACTGAAGAAGGCACTCCTAGTCCTTACCTAGATAATCGTCAAAAACTATTATCTGAATTAGCTAATAGTGAGATGGCTACGCAAAATTTTGTGAAAAAAATCGTAGAATTAGATTTATTAGACTCGATTGTGATAAATGCAAAATATGTTAATGGCCAACAACGTAATATCAACGGAATGCAAACTATTAACGAAACACGTCTTAAGGCACTCAGCGATGAGACTATTCTAGAACTACATAAAGCGGGCTACCTAGGCGCTATCTATGCAATCTTGATGTCTCTTGGCCAGCTAAACCGTATTGTCCAATTTACTGCCGATACTGAAAATCCTATTCAAGGTTTACGGCTACAAGTAGAAAAGCCTGAAGGTGCTACAACAGAAGAAGCTGCACCAGTTCAGTAATCACCAATAGTTATATATTTTAAAAGCCTGCTGTGATTGATACAGCGGGCTTTTTTATGATTTCGTTGTAAAGCATTCGCTTCGCGAGCAAAGTATGGCTTCGCCACTAAAGCATTCACTTCGTTCACAATGCGCTTCGCTTATCGCCATCCATGGCTTTTTTTAAACCGCATCCATGAGGCCCGACTGACTTATGTTATGAAATACTTCCTTGTATTTCACCCTTTGGGCCGCACTAAAGTACGTTCTAAATTTATCCAGTAAATTTAGTCAACAGCTAAGAAAAGTAAGCAAAAGAAGCCGGTCTCCAACAAAGCTCTTATTCTATTTTTTATAAACTCAACAGGTCGTGCTGATTTGTTCCCGACAAAGCACCACTCAATTGGCTATCCATGCCAATTGACCCATTGAGTTTTGTAATGGTCAACTAATTTCGGAGAGATTTTAAGCCGCATTTTTAAGTTCATTATATTTCTGATGTGGTGTCATATAATCTAAGACAGAATGTCGACGTTTATAGTTGTAAAACTGAATATATTGTTCAACTTCGCATATCACTGATTGATGGTTTAAAAATGAAAGGTGATTCAGTCTCTCCGTTTTTAAACTTCTAAAAAAACGCTCCATAACGGCGTTGTCCCAACAATTTCCACGGCGACTCATACTAGGTGTGATATCTAATTGAGCAAGCCGTTCTCTAAATGATATAGCTGAATACTGGACACCTTGATCTGAATGGAACATTAACTTATGTGTGTTGGGTGCTTGACGTTTTATTGCATTATTCAATGCTGTTTTTGTCAATTCCGCGTTAGGCTTTGTCGATAATGCATAACCCACGATTTCTTTAGTTGATAGATCTAAGACACATGCTAAATAGCTCCAGCCATGATGATGTCTGATATAGGTTATATCGCCAACCCAATGAGTATTATAGGTATCAGGACTAAACTGTCGCTTGAGTAAATTGGGCGCATATTTATGTTCAACACCTGAATCTGGATAATAATGTTTCTTCTTAGGCCTAATCGCCTTTATGTTTAGTTTTTTCATGAGTGTAGCCGTTTTATATAAACCAATGTTGTGGTCTAGCGCATTCAGTTCAACCTGCATTCTGCGCTTACCATAAGTATTTCCTGTCACTTCTGCTATCGACTGAATCGATGATGCAATATCATCGCTATTAGGAGGCCTAGGGTGGTAATAATAACGGCTACTACTCACTTCAAATAAACGACATAACTCGGTGGTGGTATAGCCAAGTTGAGCTTTCTTCATTTCTTTCATTACATTAAGTCTGGATTGTTGCGTATGAAGAAAGCGGTGGCTTTTTTTAATATTTCATTATCCCTTAATGCTCGCTTAAGTTGCGTTTCTAACGCTTGGATCCTTTGCTGCTCATCTGTTAATGCCTTGGTGTTTTCTGGTGTAACACCCTGCAACTCAGATTGATATTGACGCTTCCAACGTGATACGGCTGATCTGCCTGCACCTGATATTTCTTCAACCTGTTTATTGGTATACCCATCTTCTACCATCAATTTGGCGTATTCTAATTTCTGTTTCGGGGTGAAGGTTACTTTTGCTTTTCTAGTCATGTTAATACCTACGAGATTTTGTTTATTTTAAGCTATAAATCTCTCCAGTTTCATTAAACCATTACAAAAGGTAAACCGAGATTAAGGCGACGAACTGCGAGTCAAAAGCAGCGAAGTAGCCTGAGCGAATTTTACCATTTCATTAAAGCCAAACGCTCGCAGAAACTAGCGACTTGGCTACCTCAATTAAAACGCAAACTCACAGGGTTTAGAAATTACTTTGGGCTACCCGACAACAGCCGCAGCGTAAGTAAGCTATATAATTATGTGCTACATAGTTTGTACAAATGGCTGAACAGGCGCAGTGGTCGTCGAAGTTACAATTGGTGTAATTTTAAGAAGATGTTAGAGTATTTCCAAATACAGAAGCTACGAGTTAGCAAAAGAGTGATCCATGTTGACTGGTATTAAAGTGGCCGTGATTTACACGGGTGAATATATAACTGAAGAGCCGGATGCGGTAATTCCGCACGTCCGGATCTGTGTGGGGTCGGCTCAGTAATGGGCCGCTCTACCACGATTATTTTAAAAGAAAGTTTTGAGAATGGCAGATTTAGCCACAGTACAACAATTAGTTAGTGAGTTTGAATCAAATTTTCGTGGTCAAGGGCTAGAGCCTTTTATATATGTTAAACCATATATGCTTGGTTGCGGAGACTGTTGGCCTGAGATTACAACCACCCGAAAAGGGATTTACGCTATTTTTAGCAATGACACTTTGCTTTATATTGGCAAGGTTACAGGAAGAACCAGAGTTATTTGCCATCGATTGAATGATCACTTTATAGTTCCCAGTGACTTTTCGTATGGTGGAGCGAAGGGTATTTGGTCCAAAGAACCAACCCATTTTGTGGCTTGGGGAGTGCCAGATGCTAGTTTTTTCGAAGCAAGTGCATTGGAAGAGTTTTTAATTGATCGGCTAAAGGGTGAACTACCTGATAATAGTCGAAAATAAAATATAACAAATCCATAAACCGGATTTGTGCAAAAGCGGCACAAACCGGTTATGGAAAGTGTTATTTTGAATAGTGAAGAACGGTCTAACTATCACCCTATGATTAAAATCTAATAGTGCCTGTTGTTTTGCTTTTTTTTAGTGAGCAACGCGAATGCTTTTGATTTTATTCTCGACTCCGCGTTCCCCGAGCAGATTGCTTGAAATTGGGCAAATCACATGGATGTGATTTGAGTGACATTGACGTCGGGAACGTCTTGTCACGACCTATTTTAAGTGAGTAGCGCAGGGAATAGAACGAGGCTGGAGAGCGGCATTTTCTGGTTACTCTTTTTTGCTGTTGAAAAAGAGTAACTGGTGCGGCAGGGATGCCGTATCAAAAACGCAATGGATTGCGGTAAGCGTAGCGCATAAGTGACGAAGTCATGCTTTGTGGCGAAGTCATGCTTTTGTAAGCGAAGCGCATAAGTGACGAAGTCAAAACCACTATTCGGTTGTTTGATCTCTTTCTAGCAATGACATCGCCGCTTCTTTGACCGATTTATTTTGATATAAAACTTGATAGATTTGTTCACAGATTGGCATTTCTACCCCAATTTTGTTGGATAAGATATGCACTTCTTTAGTGTTGTTATACCCTTCTACGACTTGGCCTATTTCTTTGATCGCTTGCTCAATACTTAAACCTTTACCTAAGGCTAAACCAAAACGGCGGTTTCTAGATTGATTATCAGTACAAGTTAATACTAAATCACCCAGTCCAGACATGCCCATAAAGGTATTGGGTTTAGCGCCCATTTTTATGCCAAGGCGCGTGAGTTCTGCTAAACCACGAGTAATTAATGCGGTTCTGGCATTGGAGCCAAATCCTAAACCATCAGCTAATCCGGCACCAATCGCAATAACATTCTTTACTGCACCACCGAGTTGAATTCCAATAAAATCATCGTTTCGGTAAACCCTGAAAGACTTAGCACAGTGAAGTTTATTAGCAAATTCTTCTGCTAATGTTTCATCTGTAGAGCTAATAGAAATCGCTGTAGGTAAACCTGCGACCATTTCTTTGGCAAAGGTAGGGCCTGATAGTGCAGCTAAAGGTATCTTGTCACCAAGAATCTCTACTGCAACTTCTTGTAATAATCTGCCTGTGTTTGGTTCTAGGCCTTTAGTTGCCCATATAATTCTATGTTTATCAGTAAGATATGGTTGAATTAAGCTAAGTGTATCAGCAAAGGCATGACTGGGGACTACGACTAAAATATCTTGGCTGTTGGCTAATACTTGTTGAATATCAGATGCAATCTTTAAGCCCTCAGGAAAAGTTGAGCCTGGCAGATATTTAGCATTTGTTCTTGAGTCAGCCATTAATTCGGCTTGCTTTGGATCTCTGCTCCAAAGAACAGTATCAATGCCATTTCTGGCTAGACAAAATGCAAGGGCAGTACCGTAAGATCCTGCCCCTAAAACACCTACTGAATTCATTTAGTATGAACCATTTATGCGTCTAATTTTTGTGGTGCTTGTTCTTGTGCCTGAACCTGCTCTGCTCTTTGTTGCATATATGCAGCAAAAATTTGATTAAAATCTACAGGTGCTAAGTTTAATGGAGGGAAAGTTCCACGGTTTACAAGATTAGAGATAGTTTCTCTAGCATATGGGAACAAAGTGTTCGGGCAGAATGCGCCGATCATATGCGCCATATTTTGCTCTGGCATGTCGGCAATGCTAAAGATACCAGCTTGCTGAACTTCACATAAAAATGCAGTTTCTTCACCTAACTTAGCAGTAACAGTCACACTTAATACCACTTCATATAGGTTTTCACCTAAAGGAGTGCTCTTAGTATCTAAGTCTAATTGAACCTCTGGTTTCCATTCTTTTTGGAAAATAGCTGGTGAATTAGGGGTTTCAAAAGAGATATCTTTAGTGAATATTCTTTGAATGTTAAATTGTGGACCTTGTGCAGCGCCCTGTTGTGCCGTACCTTCATTTGGTTGATTTTCGTCAGCCATCATCTTTCCTTAAATTTTATTTATTCAGCGAGCAAAGTATCTAGTTTGTTTTTTACTTCTAAAGCAAACAAATCATCGCAACCGCCGATATGTTGATTGTTAATGAATATTTGAGGAACAGTATATCCGCCATTGGCTCTTTCGATCATTACATCACGTAATTCAGGATTAACATCAATCTCGATTTCATTAAATTTAACCTGCTTTTCTGTCAGTAGTGCTTTAGCACGATGGCAGTAGGGACAGTGCCCTTTGGTATAAATGTCTACTTTGCTCACAAGCTCACCTGTAAATTATTTATTGATTGGTAGACCAGCACCTTGCCATGCATTTATCCCACCTTTTAAAACAGAAACATTTTCGAAGCCTGCTTTTTGCATCTGAGAGGCGGTACGTTTTGCTGTCATACCCATTGCACAGACAACTATGATGGGTTTAGTTTTCTGTTTTTCAAGTGAACTGAAGTCAGCTTTTGTGACTAATTCAGCTTTTATTTGTTGTGAGCCTAAAATATGACCTTTTTTAAACTCTGCTGCAGTTCTGATATCTAAAACATAGGCATCTTCTCTGTTCATGAGTAATGTGGCTTCGTGGGTACTTAATTCTTTTAAAGAAGAAAGTTGGCTGGCTAGAGTGGTGTAAATAATGGCCACTACGAGTGCTACAAAAATTCCAGATAAAAAATAATGATTGGTAACAAATTCTATCATTTGATCCATAACTGACGGGTTCCACTAATGATTCTTGAAAAAAAGAGGGCAAAGTATATAGATTTTGCAGTCAGAAACTAGCCCTTAGTTTTAATCTATTAATGTGTAAAGAATAACTTATTGTTATCCATTTGCTTTTTTAGCTGTTATAGCTGATGACTGGCGCGCCGAGTAAGGATAACATTAGGGTAATGAAATTTAGTTGACTAAATAGGATATAGAAATGAGCCAAACAAAAAAAACCACAGCATTAATCATTTTAGATGGCTGGGGACACAGAGAAAATCAAGAAAGCAACGCAATTGCTCACGCGAATACTCCTGTTTTAGATGGTTTGTGTGAAAATTATACCAACACTTTAATATCTGGCTCAGGTCTAGATGTTGGATTACCACCAGGACAAATGGGGAATTCTGAAGTTGGCCATGTAAATTTAGGTGCAGGTCGTGTGGTTTATCAAGACTTTACTCGGGTAACAAAAGCCATTGAAGATGGTGACTTTTACGAAAATCCAACGCTTGTAGAAAATTTAGATAAAACTATTAAAGCAGGTAAAGCTGTGCATGTTATGGGCTTGT
The DNA here is from genome assembly GCF_009796765.1 of Paraglaciecola sp. L3A3. NCBI lineage: Bacteria > Pseudomonadati > Pseudomonadota > Gammaproteobacteria > Alteromonadales > Alteromonadaceae > Paraglaciecola > Paraglaciecola sp. L3A3. The sequence goes on along the minus strand of NZ_CP047023.1, from coordinate 4,025,007 downwards.
TGTCGGCAGGTGGTGTACACAGTCATGCAGATCATATCTTTGCCTTTTTAAAAATGGCAGCAAAACGTGGTGCGACCAAAGTTTATTTGCATGCTTTCCTTGATGGTCGTGATACACCTCCTCGCAGTGCGAAAGGGCCACTAGAGCAAGCTGATGCAGTATTCAAAGAAATCGGTCTAGGCAAAACGGCAACCTTAGTTGGACGTTATTATGCAATGGACAGAGATTCTCGATGGGATCGAGTTGAAACGGCTTATAACCTTATTGCTAAAGGTCAGGGCAATTGTCATGCGGATAGCGCACTAGATGCATTAGAAGCCTCTTACCAAAGAGATGAAAATGACGAATTTATGCAAGCCACTGTGATTGGAGATGCTGTGCCAATTGAAGACGGTGATTCATTGTTTTTCATGAACTTCAGAGCCGATCGTGCTCGCGAAATTAGTCGTCCTTTTGTCGAAGCTGATTTCAGTGACTTTAATAAAGGTAAACATATAGCGTTAACTTCTTTTGTTACTTTGACTCAATATGCTGAAAGTATTAAAGCGCCAAGTGCGTATCCTCCCGTTCCATTAGTGAATGTGATGGGGGATTGGTTAGCACAAAATGGCAAAACTCAATTGCGTATTTCTGAAACAGAAAAATATGCTCATGTGACTTTCTTTTATAGTGGTGGTCGAGAAGATCTGTATGAAGGGGAAGAGCGTATTTTGATCCCTTCACCTAAAGTGGCAACTTATGATTTACAACCTGAAATGAACTCAGCTGAATTAACCGATAAATTAGTGGCAGCAATTGAATCTGGAAAATTTGATGCGATTATTTGTAATTATCCCAATGGCGATATGGTAGGTCATACTGGTAACTTTGATGCAGCAGTAAAAGCATGTGAAGCAGTGGATGCTTGTATTGCTCGAATTGTTGCGGCTATTGAAAAGAATGGTGGTGATTGTTTGATTACCGCGGATCACGGTAATGCTGAACAGATGCAAGATGCCTCAACTGGTCAAGCGCACACGGCTCATACAAGCGAATTAGTACCATTTATTCATGTTGGTAGTCGTAAATCTACCGCTCGTGAAGGCGGTACTTTAAGTGACGTCGCTCCTACTATGTTACATTTAATGGGGATGCAACAGCCTGAAGAAATGACAGGTACGCCAATTGTGACACTTAACTAATTTGTTATACATGAGATACAACAACAAATCTAAAAGGTTGGCCAGCATATGGCTGCCCTTTTGGATTTTGTTTTTTGCCTCATTCGTGTCTCTTTCAACTTTTGCTCAGAGCCAAGATGATCTAGAGACTATTCAACAACAAATAAAGCACAAACAAGCTGAGATTAAAAAACAATTAGCCGTCGCTAAGAAAGTACAAAATAATCTACAAAAAGCAGAGTTAAAAATTGCTGAAACTGCGAAGAAGCTTAATCAAACCCAAAGCGCATTAAATAATAATCAAACACAACAACAAGTTTTGTTAGCTAAACAAAAAAGTCATTTAGCATCATTAGATAAACAGAAATTGGGATTGGCCAAACAGATCCGCAGTGCTTACATGACAGGCAATTATGACTTTGCCAAAATGTTGTTAAATCAAGAAGATGCAGCAAATTTTGAACGTACCATCACTTATTATCAATATTTGAATAAGGCACGAAAATCACAAATTGATTTATTTAATGGTTTAATTAAAGAGTTAGAGTCAGTTAACGCTGAATTAATCGATAAGCAACAAGAATTAGAAATCCTTAAATCCCGACAATTAAGTCAACAAAAAACATTAACAGCCCAGCAAGACGATAGGGAGAAAACCCTTAAACAATTGCGTGCATCAATCCAAACTGATGAGTTGAAAATTGCTCAGTTACAAATCAACGAAAAGAATTTATTAGAGGCTATTGCTAAAGCGCAGGCAAAATCTGAATCGAAAAAAAGTATCAAATTAGCAGGCTTGAATGCTCTAAAAGGTCGTTTACTAAAACCTGCTAAAGGTACGTTACGAAAAATGTTTGGTCGCTATCGTCAAGGTCAAATTAAATGGAAAGGTATTGTTATATACGGCGATGAAGGAAGCCCAGTGGTGGCCATTCATGACGCTAAAGTACTTTATTCCGATTGGTTACGAGGTTTTGGTTTAGTGTCTGTACTTGATCATGGCAATGGTTATATGAGCCTGTATGGGCACAATCAAGCATTATTAAAACAAGCGGGAGATACGGTTAAAGCAGGCGAGTCGATTGCACTATTAGGCCAAAGTGGCGGCCAAAGTCGACCTAATTTATATTTTGAAATTCGTCACAAAGGCAAACCTGTTAACCCGACCAGTTGGTTAAAGTTATAAGTATGTTGTAATAGCTAACTTACCACTTATAATCTTATTCAACTTTATTGCCGTTAAATAAAATAATAATTAAATCATGCGTTTATTCATCTTCTCATTTTTGTTGTTAGCAAGCTTACATGGGCAAGCAGCCCAAGTGTCTTTGATTATTGATGATATGGGCAATAATCAACGTGACGCTCTGGCATTTAGCTTGCCGGCAGAAGTGACCTTTGCCATTTTACCCAATAAACCTTTGTCTTCTGCTTTTTCTACACGAGCGGCTCAACAACATAGAGAAGTCATTTTACATATGCCTATGGAGTCTTTAGCCCGAGTGAATCAAGAAAAAGGTGTATTACTGTCAACCATGCAGCCAAATGAAATTATTCAAACGCTAAAGCAAGCCCTGTCGACTGTGCCTAATGCAGTTGGAATGAATAACCATATGGGCAGTCGATTAACTCAATTATCTCAACCTATGTCTGTGACTATGGATTATTTATCAAAACGAGGCTTATTTTTTGTCGATAGTAGAACAACTCGATACAGCAAAGCTGAATTGATCGCACAAAAAGCAGGGGTGTTAAATACCAAACGTAACGTATTTATTGACCATGTTATAGAGATTAACGAGATTGACCAACAATTTCAGCGCTTGCTTAGGCTGGCAAAAAAATACGGCCATGCGGTGGGTATAGGTCATCCCCATCCTGAAACCTTGCAATATCTAAACGAAAATTTACAGAACATTGAAACACAAGGAATATCTCTAGTTAAGCTAAGTGATGTTTTGAATGCTCCCGCAGAATTGGTTTCTATCGATACACTTCAAACAGGTGCTACTGCACTTTAGGAATAAAACATGGCAGCTGCAAACTTACTGGCGTTAATAGACGATATCGCCACCATATTGGATGACGTGGCTATTTTGTCTAAGGTCGCGGCAAAGAAAACCGCTGGGGTATTAGGTGACGATTTAGCGTTAAATGCTGAGCAAGTTTCTGGGGTTAAAGCTGAGCGTGAATTGCCTGTGGTTTGGGCTGTGGCAAAAGGTTCACTGTTAAATAAACTTATTTTAGTCCCATCTGCTTTATTGATAAGTGCCTTTTTACCTTGGTTGATTACGGTTTTATTAGTGTTAGGTGGTTTGTATTTGTGTTTTGAAGGGGTAGAAAAGTTGGCTCATAAGTTTCTGCATTCTAAAGAAGAGTTGGAAGCAGAACACGCAGAAAAATTAAATGCGATAGCCGATCCCAAAGTGAATTTAGTTGAACTTGAAAAAAGCAAAATAAAAGGCGCAATTCGGACTGATTTTATTTTGTCAGCTGAGATAGTAGTGATCGTTTTAGGTACAGTACAAGCCGAGCCTTTTATGACCCAAGTGACTGTTGTGTCGTTACTCGCTTTAGCGATTACCGTTGGGGTGTATGGCCTAGTGGCAGGTATAGTGAAGTTAGATGATGCCGGGCTGTACTTCTTGCGAAAATCATTATCAGGTTCGTTTCAAGGTTTATCTAGATTTGCTGGTAGAAGTTTATTAACGATTGCACCTTTACTTATGAAGACACTGGCGATCGTTGGTACTGCGGCTATGTTTTTAGTCGGAGGGGGAATATTAGTACATAGTATTCCTATACTGCATCATGCTATTGAGCCTGTATTGCAGGGTTTAGGAGCTATTTCTGTTTTGTCAGTCGTGGCACCTATTTTGTTAGATGGCTTGATTGGGATGATTGCAGGAGCTTTAGTTTTAATGTTGACTACCACAGGTTTGAAGCTTTTTAATAAAAATGAATAAAATATTGTAATTGTCATAATCTGATCAAAAAGGTGTGTATAAAACCTTGAATAATTCATGGAATGTTATATTATAACGATTCTGATTTTTAAGGTAACACTCATGCAAACCACAGAAGATAGATCAATTTTAGATAAACTAGGCATCTGGGCCTCTAGTTTGTGTGCGTTGCATTGCCTGGCCTTACCTATCTTGATCCCATTATTGCCTTTAGTCGGCTCGTTATTTTTCGCACAAGATTGGTTTGAAAAAACGATTTTATCTATGTCAATGATTGTTGGGTTTTGGGCATTATTTATTGGCTTTTATAAATACCACAGACAAATATATCCACTATACAGTTTATTCTTAGGCGGTTTAATTTACTGGAACAAAGATATATTTGGTGAGCAATACGAACCCTTCACTATTGCCATTGGTGCGTTTCTTATTATCGCTGCCCATGTGACCAATTTAAAATTATGTAAAAGCTGCCATAGCTGTGAATCAGACTCAGATTCTGGATCAGGATCTGGTTGCGCTAGTTAATTCGCTAACCTCTTAACACCAGCAATGCGTTTGCTGGTGAATTACTAAACACCCCATCAACCTGCCATTCTTTTAGTTTTAATAACTCTTTTGCTTCATCTACCGTATATACCATGATTTTTAAACCACGTTGTTTGGCATCTTGGACAAAATTTTCATCTAAACAGCACATATCAACATTGACCGAATACGCGCCAAGCTGTTCGGCAAATTCTGCGTATTTTAATGGTTTGCTAGCAGTTAAAGCAGCAATTCGAATATGTGGGGCCAATGCTTTGAATTTGGCTAAAAAGTGGTGGTCGAAGGAAGAAATGAAAAAGTCTGTATAGTTAAATGCTAATTCACTGACTGCACGCTCTATGTTGCATATGACTAGAGAAACATCGGTGACATCTTTGATTTCTAAATTGAGTAAACATTGGCCATTAACTAAGTTTAATACTTGCCATAAAGTGGGGATGCTTTGGCCTTCACCTAGGTCTAAGGCTTGTAACGCTTTTAAGTTATGCTCTTTAACTAACCCTGTACCATTGCTATTTCTAGATAAAATACGGTCATGAAATATCACTAATTCGTTGCCGATTTGTTGAACGTCCATTTCAATACCGTCAGCCTGTTGTTCTAGTGCTTTTTCCATGGCTAATAAAGTATTTTCTGGGGCATGGCTGCTTGCGCCCCTGTGAGCGAAAACTAACATACAGGTGACCTTAAGTTATTTACTGTGAAGTTTTTGAGCGTTATAAGTTTCGTATATTGCAGCAGAAATCACCATTAATCCACCCACAAAAGTTTGCCAATTGGGTTGTTCCTTTAAGATCACTATAGCCATTATTGTGCCCCATAAAGGTTGCATACAGGCGACCAGAGAAAAGGTTTTTGCCCTGAGGTGACGTAAACTTGCGGCAATTAACGCATGAGGTACAGCTGTTAATACTGTGCCTAAAACAAACAGCCAAATATAAGTGTGTTGATCGGCAGTATAAAGTTCTTTAGATGAAAAAAAGAACAAACAAACAAAAATCACTAATGTTTGATAAGCCATAGCATGAGCGCCAGAATAGTGAGAAAAGTGCTTGCGATGGATCAGGTTACGTAAGGCATATAAAAATGCAGAAAATATGCCTAAACCTATACCTAAAGTTATATCGTTATCGATAGACACTTCAGGGATCATTAAGCCAATACCGGATAAAACCACCAAGGCACTCACGACGTCTTGCCAAACTAAGCGGATCCTTTCAAACAAGGGTTCTAACAATACTGTGATGACGGGAAAAGAAAACAGTGCAATCATACCCACAGACACAGACGAATATTGCATAGCTGCAAAATATGACACCCAATGAACTGTCATTAATAGACCTAGAACTAGGGCGACCATGTAATCTTTAGCACAATATAAAGATAATCTACGACCAGTAAATTTGACAATTGCTATTAACATAATACAAGCAATAATAGAGCGGCCAAAAGTAATGTCAGTGGCAGACAGAGGTATTATTTTAGAGAAAAGCCCAGTGGCTCCTAACATCACTACCGTAAAGTGCAGTGACACTAAGCTCTTTTTAACGGGATCCACTGTTTATTTCAGTATCGAAGCAAAAACGTCGCCAAGGCGAGTGACGTCTCCTGCGCTGAGATCGGCTAATTCAATAGCATTGGGTTCAAAACATGCAACTATGGTTGAGCCTAGTTTAAAGCGGCCCATTTCTTCGCCTTTGTTGATAAACACTGAATTGTCGCCCTCTGTAGGATAAGTCCAGTGTTGTACATTTTTTCCTGCTGGAGGAGAAACTGTACCTGCCCATGTGGTTTCAATGCTAGCAACAATTGTTGCGCCCACTAATACCATGGCAAATTTTCCGACTTTGGTTTCGAATATTGCTACAACTCTTTCATTTCTGGCGAATAAGCCAGGTACACGTTCAGCTGTTAATGGACTAACAGAAAATAACTCGCCAGGTACATAAATCATATCGGTGAGTTGCCCATCAATAGGCATATGAATACGGTGATAATCTTTAGGGGCTAAATAAATGGTGGCAAATTTACCATTTAAAAAAGGTTGGGCTATTTCAGGTTTACCACCTAATAAAGATGTTAAGCTATAATCATGGCCTTTGGCTTGGAATATTGCGTCATATTCAATCTCCCCTAATTGACTGACTGTGCCATCAACGGGTAAAGCCAGTTTGTCTTCATCAGCAATAATTGTTCTGGCTTCTGGGTGCAACTCTCGGGTAAAAAACTGATTAAATGAAGTATAGGCTTCTGGATTAGGTTCTAGTGCCTCAGACATATCTACTTTATATTGCCTAATAAAAAGTTTGATTAATGTGCTGGTGACTACACCTGCTTCAGCTGCGGCTAATAAGCCTACCAGTCTAGAAATAAGGTGTTTAGGCATAATGTATTGCAATGCAATTTTAAGAGAATCCAACAAAATAAAAGTCCTAATTAACTATGTTTATCGAGCAGAATTGTACCTCAATAAAATTGCTTGTGTGATTTAAGCTAAGTCCAATAGGCTATATGCTAGTAGCATTTTCAGGTGAAAAAATTCAAATTTAAGATTGCCTTATTTAACCTGTAATAAGGTGACGAAACCTTCTATTGTTTGATGTGAGCCGGTCGTAATTCATCCATGTTCGCCAAAATTTTATGATAACTGTCATATCTTTGTTGGCTGACTTTACCTTGCTCTACGGCTTCTCTGATTACACAGCCGGGGTCGTTGCCGTGTTTGCAGTCTCTAAATTTACAGCCGCCTAAAAACTCTCTGAATTCTTTAAAACCTAAAATTAGTCGATCTGTAGGTAAATGCCATAAAGCAAATTCACGTACTCCCGGAGAATCGATTAAATCGCCGCCGGCAGGAAAATGCAATAATTTGGCAGTGGTAGTCGTGTGTTGGCCTAAGCCTGAATTATCAGAAATATCGCCAATGACTTCATCAGCATCAGGTAATAGAGCATTAATTAAACTGGATTTCCCCACCCCAGATTGACCAACAAAAACACTCACTTTGTCTTTTAAACATGCTGCTAATTGGTCAACACCCGTTAAGGTTTTACAGCTGGTATAGACAATTTGGTAGCCAATATCACGATAAATATTAAGCTGAGTTTCTACTTCAGCTCTTTCCGTTGGACTGAGTAGTTCAACTTTGTTCAATAATAATACTGGTTTAATCTCGACATCTTCAGAGGCAACTAAATATCGGTCAATGATATTTAAAGATAAACTGGGTAAGACCGAGCTGACAATAATAATCTGGTCTATATTGGCGGCTATGGGTTTTACCCCATCATAAAAATCAGGCCGAGTGAGTACTGACTTTCGATCTTTAACAGCTTCAATTATGCCACTGATACTCAGTGATTTATCTTTTCCTGGGCGGAATAATACTTGGTCACCACAAACAACACTGGTGATGGTGCGGCGCATATGGCAACGGTGCACTTCTGAAAATTGATCTTCTACATCTGCATGCTTACCAAAACGGCCGATCACGCGCCCAGTTTGTTGTTCTTCGAATTGATTGTCTTCTATTTCAGTGGGAGTCTCGCTGTTAGAAAGACGTTTTGTACGATTCACCGAAACTTGACGTTTCTGACGATTAGTTAATTTTGGTTTTTTTGCCACGTTTATCTATCGAGCCTTTTTCAGTTTCTAGTATCATGTTAACGTTTGCGGAGTTTTATACCAAATAGTATTAGCAATTCTTTTTCAACTTGGTCTTAGGAGTCACGATGTCGGTAAATAATGAAAATTTGGTTTGGATTGATATGGAGATGACAGGGCTTGATCCTGAAGTTGATCTAGTATTAGAAATTGCCACTATAGTAACAGACAAAGATTTGAATATTGTGGCTGAAGGCCCAGTGTTAGCAATTCATCAAAGTGACCAAGTGTTAGATAATATGAGCGAATGGTGTATCGATGTACATGGCAAAACGGGTCTCACTGCTCGCTGCAAAGCGAGTACTGTGTCAGAACAAGATGCTGTGGAACAAACTATTGCTTTTTTACAACAGTATGTAGCAAAAGGTGTTTCGCCTTTATGTGGTAATACCATAGGTCAAGATCGTCGATTTTTGGTGAAATACATGGCTCAGCTTGAAGAATATTTCCATTATCGAAATATAGATGTGAGTACTATTAAAGAATTAGTTCGTCGCTGGAAACCTGAATTGTTAGATGGATTTCAAAAGAAAGGTGTTCATTTAGCTTTAGATGATATTCGCGAGTCAATTGCCGAAATGGTTTACTACCGTAAGCATGTGTTTGTAATTTAACCTAAAACTGTTGGTTGTTTAATCAAACGGCAGTTTTTTTTAAAAAAATAGTAAAAAAACTTAATTTTTACTTGCATAGCAGCATAAGTTTTGTAAAATGCGCCTCCGTTTTGGACATCCTTTGTTTAACACGGGTAGTAAGAAATACATGATGTATTTTTAAATAGCCTAGGAACAGGGCAACGACCACATTAAATGTGAGTCAAAAAATATTGATATGCGGGAATAGCTCAGTGGTAGAGCACAACCTTGCCAAGGTTGGGGTCGCGAGTTCGAATCTCGTTTCCCGCTCCAATATTTTTATCATCTCATCTCTTTTTAAACTCTCTCGAATTTCATTCTTATAACGTAAGAATACTTATACCTTTGTACCTATAAGACCATTGGTTTGCTCCTGAACTTGTTATAAAATTCAATATGTTGATGTGCTTTAGTTTATTTATGGATATTGCACTAGGTTAACGGTATTTGAAAGGGAACAGCCATTCCAGCCACCGTCGCCTTGCTCAAAAACGCTGGATCGTTCTGAGAGCATAGTTCTTTAATGGAATGGGTATAATAACAAAAAGGTATTTTTGTATAGGCATGATATGTGCTTTCAGCATCCTCTAACCTTGATTTAAGTCGTACTGGGAAATAAATGAACAAACCTCAAAGATTCTTTCAATACTCAGCCATAGGGCTGGCTATCTCTTCTGTCTTTTCGACACCGAGTGTGGCGTTAGCGCAAAACTCTTCAGACAACCAAATTGAGACAATTGAAATAACTGCTACTCGTCGCTCTGGAACAGTGCAAGACGCACCATTAAATATCACAGCTTTAACACCTGATACTTTAGCGGAACAAAATATTGCTGATCTAGAAGATGTGGCTAGATGGGTTCCGGGGTTAACTGTTATCGACCAAGGCGGTCGAAATACCTCTCCTATTGTTGTCCGTGGTCTGAATACCAATAATTTAGGACCAGGACCTGAAGGTGGAACGGTTGCCACTTATGTCGGCGAAATCCCACTGCTTGTGAATATGCGACTGAATGACATTGAACGTGTTGAGGTTTTGATTGGCCCCCAGGGCACTTTATATGGTGCAGGCACATTAGGCGGAGCAATTCGTTATATATCTAAACAAGTTGAGTTAGATTTAACTGAAGGTCAAATCTCGGGTGATCTGTTTTCTTTATCACAGAGTGATTCTTTAGGCGGAGAAGGGGGCTTTGTTTTTAATACCCCTCTAATTAATGATGAACTTGGTATAAGAGTGTCACTAAACAAACTGCATAATCCAGGTTTTATAGACTACAACTATTTGGTGAAAGAAAGTGGCGTATCTTTAGCTGATCCTGATTGGTCGAATCCGGCAGAAGTAGAACAGAATATTTATCAGAAAAAAGATTTAAATAGCGAAGACACACTTACAACTAAAATGGCATTACGCTGGATGCCCAATGAAAACCTTGATGCCACCTTGTCTTATTTTTACCAGAAACAAGAGTTTGGTGCTCGTTCGATCGTGCATAATGATGCGTTAGCTGTTAATAACCCATTGTCTGAGCTAGTTGGGGAATATGAATCAGCTTATCGTTATGAAGAACCTAGAGAGGTAGAAGATTCTCTATTAAGTCTTGAAATAAAAGCCGATCTTGGCTTTGCAGATTTGGTGTCTGCCACCGGAAAATCTGAACATGAAGGAGACGGTAGCAGAGATCAATCCGACTTACTGATAGGCTTAGGTTTTGGATATGAAGAATTCCCTGCTTTTTCATCTTATTCTCGCGATACAGAACAAGCGGATATATTCACCCAAGAAGTACGCTTAGTATCAACAAATGATTCTGCCCTGTCTTGGATTGCAGGTGCTTATTATTACAAAGTGGATTCATCAGAAATTAGTGAAGAATTTACCCCCGGATTTGATGAATTTGCCTTGAATGATTGGCAAACTGGTGGAAACTTAAGACCTGATTCCCTTGAGTATTATTCAGTGACTTATATTCAATCTACTGAAAAAGCGTTATTTGGTGAATTGAGTTACCAATTTTCTGCTAAATTTGATGTGACATTAGGTGTCCGCTTTTATCAGTATGATGTGGCGGTGCAATCAGCTGTTGATTTTCCATTATTGTATACCTCTATTGATATAGAAGATGGCGCGGATGATTTTCGTAGTGGTGATGAGATCCTGTTTGATCTGGTCGATGTGGCTGATGAAGATGAGGGTAGCTTATTAAAATTAAATGCTAGTTATCAGTTTTCAGATGATGTATTAGCCTATGCCACCATAAGTGAAGGCTTTAGAATAGGTGGAGCCAATAGTGTCGGAGCATGTGATCCCAATGCAGCTAATGATGCTCAACAAGTCTGTGCTTTACCCTTTGAACAAACCTATGCCGCTGATACAACCGTTAACTACGAGCTAGGTTTTAAAAGTGCTTGGTTGAGAAATAAATTTCATTTTAATGGGGCTTTATTTAACGTCGATTGGAAAGATGCCCAAGTGGCGGGTTCAACCCAAAACGGTTTACAACCTATTACCAGAAATGCTGGAACAGCAAATGCCAAAGGAATTGAAATATCAACTCGGGCAATCATGACTGATGCGTTAACGGCTTATGCAACCTATGCTTTTACACAAGCTGAATTAACTAAAGACGTATTAGGTTTGTTTGGTAATGGTGATGGCGACGGTGCAGCTGATAATGATGGCGATATTGATGCTTTAAGTGGCGACCGTTTACCTGGTTCAGCAGAACATCAACTATCTTTTGGTATAAAATACAGCACAGAAGTGTGGGATGGAAAATCACTTGATATAGTGTACGGTTTAACTTCGCAAAGTGATGTGATTACCCAAATTGGTAATCGTGAAAGTGGTGAATCATTAGGTGGATATAGCTTGAGTAACATCAGTGCTTCTATTGCCGAAAATAGCTGGACAGCCACTTTTTATGTGAGTAATTTATTCGACAAATATGCCTACACATCGGCAAGGACTAACAAGGGTAATATAGGTTTAGCTACTGCTCCTGATGTGAATACAAATGGCTTTGAGATATCGCGAAGTTACGGGCATTACTTAGCAACCCCTCGTAAAGTGGGTGTTAAATTTAGTTATGATTTTGAATTATAAATCTACACTAGGGGCACATTGAGTGCCCTTTTTAATTTGCAGAATATGAATCAAATTGCACAACTACATAGACTGGCTCAGCAGGCGGTCAATAACAGGGATTTTGTTAAAGGTCACAGCTATTGTGTAGAGATCATCAAGCAAAACCCGCAACACGCTGATAGTTACTTTTTATTAGCTATGATCAATGTTGCAGTTGGGCAAATAACAAAAGCTATTAAACTGATACATAAAGCTTTAGAAATTGATACTACTGCTGAATATATGGCCCACCTTTGTAAATGTTATGCCTTGCAAGGTAAGATTGCTGAAGTATGTAAATATGCTGAGTTGGCACCAGTGAAAAACATCGAAAATCCGCTGACTTTAGATACCTTGGGTGTGGCCTTAAGCCATATCGGTTTGCATCAAAAAGCTTTGTTGTATTTTGCCAAAGCATTAACTCTTAACACTAAACGCCCTGAGTTTTATTACAACTTTGCTGTATCGAGTAAATTTGTAGGGCATTTTGCACAGGCTCGTGAGGCTTTTGAAGCCGCCATTCGTCTCAAAGCTGAATATTTTCAAGCGCACTTTGCTTTAGCTGATTTAGGAGGCATAGATAAAGATAACAATCATATTAAAAGGTTAGAGTCGCTTTTTAATCAGTCAATACACCCTAATAATTTATTGCATATCGGCCATGCTTTAGCCAAAGAATATGAGGCTTTAGGTGAGTATGACAAGTCTTTCGAGGCATTACACCAAGCTAAACAAGCAAAATTGGCTATTAGCCATTATCAATTTAGTCATGATAAAGAGCTTTTTGAACACCTGCAAAAAACGCAAGATTTAACTCGCTCAAATAATCAAGGTTATGACTCAGAACGGCCCATTTTTGTCTTGGGCATGCCTCGCTCTGGCACTACCTTAGTTGAGCGAATTCTGAGTAATCATACCGATGTGACATCTTGTGGTGAATTACAAGATTTTGCTTTGGCGGTGAAACAGGTGACGGCTACTGCTAGCCAAACTGTATTAGATCTTGAAACCTTAGAAGCCGCACAAAATGTTGACTATGCAGAGATTGGACGTCGTTATATACAAAGTACAGCTGAGGTATCAGGTAGCAGCAAATATTTTATCGATAAATTACCTTTTAACTTTTTTTACATAGACTTAATTAGAAAAGCCTTGCCTAAAGCCAAAATCATTTGTTTATTACGCAACCCAATGGATACCTGTATAGGCAATTTTAGGCAGCTATTTTCGAATACCAGTCCTTATTATCAGTACACTTATGATTTATCAACAATCGGTCATTTTTATGCAGAATTTTATCAACTAGCGCATCGCTGGGCTAAGTTAAAACCAGATAATTTTATGCTGCTCAAATACGAAGACTTAGTTATGCAGCCACAAACACATATCCAACAACTACTAGCATTTTGCCAACTGCCTTGGCAAGAAAAGTGTTTACATGTAGAGCAGAACCAAGCGCCAGTAGCCACGGCTAGTAAAGTTCAAGTACGTCAGCCTATTAACACTCATTCTATAGGTAGTTGGAAAAAATTCAGTCGGCATACACAAGATTTAGAGAATATTTTACGAGATGCCAATATTCCAGTTGAATAGCTCTTATCTTGAGTTGCAAGGCTAATCATTAACATGCACAATTAACTGGTCTAACCAGGAGTGTCTATGTCTCAATCAAGTCAGCAAAATAAGTATAAATCCAATCCTTTTCGTACTTTTGTCGATTTTGCCAATCGCAGGCCAGTTTGGTTCAGCTCTTGGTTAATTACCAAAGTGTTTCGATTTAAGGTTAAATTGGCTGGTACTACTGGCATCGAGATGTTGCATACAGATGGCAAAACAGTCACCTATAGGCAAAAAAACTATCGTAAAGCGCAAAACCACATTGGCAGCGTACATGCTGCTGCAACAGCTTTGTTGGCAGAATCATGCACAGGTTTTATTGTTGGGATTAATTTACCGGGAGATAAGCTACCCTTGATCAAACGCATGGACCTGCAATATATCAAAAGAGCAACGGGAGATATGACAGCGGTTGCTACTTTAACTGATGAACAAATTGACTTGATGCAAACTCTGGAAAAGGGCGAAATAAAGGTGGCAGTTAAAGTGACTGACGCAATGGGTATCGAACCTGTGATCTGTGAAATGATCTGGGCTTGGGTCCCCCAAAACAGATAACATAATAAAAAATTCATACAAATAATATTGACAGTTCTCAGTTATAAATTATAAAGCAAGGTAGAACTCAGCCCTGTGCAGAGTCAAGCTACCTTATGTTGTAAATTTTATTTTATGAGAATTGTTATGGCAAAAATTAAAAGAGACTCGTTAGTTGGCCGCTTGTTTGCAGATCCAAAAAATTATCCTTATGGTTTTTCTCGTTCAGGGGATTTTTCGATTAACGAAAGTAAAGCATTGGCTGAATATGGTTGTCTTATTGCTGCCTTAGTTGATGGTCATATTGCTCCCGAGACAGACGAAGACCAAGAATTGTTGGCCGCAGCATTTGCTAAAAAAGCCCCGCAAAGTTTTGCAGAGAAAGCTTGGGTGAAATATCAAAAGCGGATTAATCGTCCTAAACTTGCTGGAATATATGGTAGTCATCGTATATCTAACGACGATGAAGAAGCAAGTATAGGACAGGAAGACGAAATTCAAATTGAAATTGATGATGAATAAATAACGACTAGGTATTTCATTTAAAAATCTCTGTTTGTGCAGACGATGCAAAACATCCTAATTATACTAGTTGATACTGTAATTGTTAGGATGTTCATCCTATTATTTCCCGTTACAAGGATAAAAATCTCACTTATTGCCACTTAACTGTTTATTCTTCCTAATCCGTCAAGTATAGTGCCGTCATTAAACTAAACTCAGCAATTTTCTGGAGAATATCTAATGGAAATGATGTCAGGCGCCGCAATGGTTGTAAGGGCGCTAAAAGATGCAGGCGTAAAACATGTATTTGGATACCCTGGTGGTTCAGTACTGGATATTTACGATGCGCTATATGTCCAGGATGATGTTGAACACATACTTGTAAGACATGAACAAGCCGCAGCTCATATGGCAGATGGTTATGCTCGCTCAACAGGTAAAACAGGGACAGTGTTAGTGACTTCTGGTCCTGGTGCAACAAATACTATTACGGGTATTGCTACCGCATATATGGATTCAATTCCTATGGTAGTTTTATCTGGACAAGTCCCAACTATGCATATTGGCGAAGACGCTTTCCAAGAAACAGATATGATCGGTTGTTCACGTCCTATCGTGAAACACAGCTTTTTAGTTAAACGTGCAGTGGATATTCCTGGCGCTATCGCTAAGGCTTATCATATTGCGAATACAGGTCGTCCAGGCCCAGTAGTTATTGATTTACCTAAAGATATCGTTAACCCGTTAGAAGAACATCCTTATGTTTTTCCGGAAACAGTAGAAATGCGTTCGTATAACCCAACGCTGAAAGGTCACAATAAACAAATTAAGAAAGCCATTGATACAATTAAAGCAGCTAAACAGCCTGTTCTTTATATCGGTGGTGGTGTGATTATGAGTGAATCTAGCGCCAAAGTGACTGAATTTGCTGAATTATTAGGATGCCCTGTTACTTCAACCCTTATGGGATTAGGTGCAGTATCGGGTACTCATGAACAATTTGTTGGTATGTTAGGTATGCATGGCACATTTGAAGCGAATAAAACGATGCATAATGCTGATTGTATTATTGCTTTAGGTGCTCGTTTTGATGATCGTGTGACAAATAATGTGGCCAAGTTTTGTCCTAATGCAACCATAGTACATGTTGATATTGATCCTACTTCTATTTCTAAAACTGTTGCCGCACACATACCTGTAGTGGGATCTATCGAAACCGTTTTAGAGCAGTTTTTTGAAAAATTAGATGGTTTTGATGTTGCTGCACATAAAGAAAGTTTGTCTGCTTGGTGGGAACAAATTAACCAATGGCGTGGGCAAAAATGTTTAGAGTTTAAATTTGATAACGAGCAAATTAAGCCACAGCAAGTTGTACAATCTTTGTATAAACATACACAAGGTGATGCGTTTATTACCTCTGATGTAGGTCAACACCAAATGTTTGCTGCTCTTTATTACCCATTTGCCAAACCAAGACGTTGGATTAATTCTGGTGGCGCAGGAACCATGGGCTTTGGTTTTCCTGCCGCTATGGGTGTTCAAGTGGCACATCCTGATGCAGTTGTTGCTTGTGTTACAGGTGACGGTAGTATTCAAATGAATATCCAAGAATTGGCGACATGTTTGCAATACAACATTCCAGTTAAGATTATCTCTATTAATAACCGTGCGTTAGGCATGGTACGCCAATGGCAGGATATGATTTATAAAGGGCGTCATTCACATTCGTATATGGATTCTTTACCTGACTTTGTTAAATTAGCAGAGGCTTATGGCCATATTGGAATTAGAGTGGATAAACCTGAAGAGTTAGATGATGCTATGGCTCGCTGCTTTGCAGAAAAAGACCGCCTAGTATTTATGGATATTCGAGTAGATCAAAACGAACACGTATACCCAATGCAGATTAAATATGGTGCGATGGACGATATGCGATTGAGTAAGACGGAGCGTACCTAATGAGAAGAATCTTATCTGTTTTAATGGAAAATGAACCAGGCTCATTATCGCGTTTGGTAGGGGTTTTCTCACAACGTGGTTATAACGTTGATTCTTTGAGCGTGGCACCTACTGATGACAAAAGCCTTTCTAGATTAACCATAGTTACTGAGGCTGATGACAAAGTGATTGAACAAATCACTAAGCAAGTTAATAAATTGATTGACGTGCTTAAGGTGTCAGATTTATCAGACGGTGTACACGTTGAACGTGAACTTATGCTGATAAAAGTGGCGACTCGTTCTGAATCAGTTCGCGCTGAAGTGAAACGTAATGTGGATATTTTCAGAGCGCAAATTGTTGATGTCGATACGGCTAACTACACTATTCAAGTAACAGGTACTAGCGATAAACTAGACGCATTTGCCCATGCAATTGGTCAGAGTACTGAAATTATTGAAGTATCAAGATCGGGGGTTTGTGGTTTAGCCAGAGGTGAAAAAGCACTGCGTTTGTAAATAATCCTAACTAAAAAAAGCCCTACGGGGCTTTTTTTATGCCTAATATTTGCAGTGATTTTAATTTAGCTTGCTGTTTGGCAATGTAAAATTTTACTGTTTTGTGACATCTAGCTTACTGCAATTGCATGTTTTATGATGTTTTTCCAAAGATATAGTCGTTTTGTAATTTAATTACATTATTTTTGATATCGTTATTCAATATAGATATTTCTAAATGATATAGTTGTTGTTTTTTAATCCTTTAAAAACAACAGTTTGCTGGTTTGTTGGTTATTGAATATTATAATTTACAATTGGTCGATTTATTGCAACAGAAATAAAACAACATAATTCTGTAATTTAATTACACTGTTTTCATCGAGTTGAGAAATTAGCTCTACAAATTATTATTTTAATCTATCGAGGTGTTGTTATGAAAACGTTGTTAATATCAGTTGTTGTTGCTTGTACGGCTTCTATATCTCTTACTGCAAATGCAGCCATGAAGTTTGTTGGTGAAACTCAATATGCTTCTTTATGTGAAGCTGCTGCTACCAATAATACCCAAATGATGAAGCAGAGTGTTAAGCAACACGCTTCTGAATTTGGTTTTACAGATAAGCAAATGCTAAGAGTTATTGCCCAAGCAAATAACTTTAAATGCTCTGGGAAAGGGTTGGTTGAATTTTCAGAAATGAAAGGCTCTGTTGAAGTTGCTAATTACTTAACCTCTAATGGTCGTCAATCTACACCAGAAGTTGAACAGGCTTCTAGTAAGTATAAATTTGTAGGCGATCAAAACTTTGCTAGTTTCTGTAAGTCAGCAATCAACAATGACCTTAGTCAATTTAAGCGTGCTATAAGTCGCCAAGTGGGTAACATTGCTTCTTCTAGACAAAGAGTATTAGATATCGCACTTGAAGGAAATAATATTTCTTGCGGTGGTGTTAGCTTAAGTGAATTTGTTGAGCAAAATAACGCAACAAATGTTTTAGAGTATATTACTCAGTAAGACTTTGCTTATCTTTTACAAAAATAACATTTACAAACAGCCTCAGGGCTGTTTGTTTTGTCTACCAAACTAAGTCTTTAAAGTGTTTTCTGCACATAGATTCGTACCTATCATTGCCACCTACTTCTACTTGTTCACCTTCTTTTACGGCATGGCCATTTTCATCAATTCTTACCACAAAAGTGGCTTTTCTTCCGCAATGACAAATAGTTTTGAGCTCAATTAATTTATCAGCCCAAGCTAATAAATAACGGCTACCTTCAAAGGTTTCTGCTAAAAAATCAGTACGTAGACCATAAGCGAGCACAGGGATATCAAGATCATCTACTACATCGACAAGCTGTTGTACTTGCTGTTTAGTTAAAAATTGTGCCTCGTCAATAAACAAACAATCTAAGTTTTTTTCTTCTGCCATTGTTTTAATAGTTGTTAATAGATCCGTTTGCGGGTTGAACAAGTGTGCGTTCGCTTCGAGACCAATACGTGAGGCGACTTTGCCTTGGCCATATCGATTGTCTAAAGCAGCAGTAAATATTTCTGCGCGCATACCACGCTCAGCATAGTTGTAGGCGGATTGTAATAATGCAGTGGATTTTCCAGCATTCATCGCTGAATAATAAAAATAAAGCTGAGCCATTAAATATACTCGTTAGGAAATTTTGTCGATGAAGTGCTCTTTGGTGCAGATTTTTGCCAGAGAATTAAATCTTCAGTTTTCATAGGTTTTGCAAAATTATACCCTTGCAGGTAATCAATTCCCATAGCAAATAACAAATCTGCTTGTTTGTCGGTTTCTACTCCTTCTGCGATGGTTTTATAATTAAGTGCTTGGGCAATATATTGGGTGGCTCTGATAATAGCTTCCCCTTTACCTTCGATATTATCTACAAAGGTTTTATCAATTTTTACGTAATTAACTGGCAGTGTTTGTAATTGTGATAGGGATGAATATCCGGTACCAAAATCATCAATTGACAGATTAATTTGTCGCTCTTGTATATGCTTAAGTTGCTGAAGCACTTTGTTTTGGTTTTCAACAAATGTTGATTCGGTTATTTCTAGGTGCAGACGATGAGGCGGTAAACCAGTACTTTTTAGACAATTGTCTAATAAGCGCATAAAGCCATCATCCATAAGTTGTATAACCGATACATTGACTGATACAGCCGTATCCGTGCAATATTGCCAATGCTTGGCATCCATACAAGCTCGGTTTAATACCCAAGCGCCAATTTCTTTGATTAATCCTGATTTTTCTGCAAGGGGAATAAATTGATCAGGACCAATAAAGGTGCCGTTAAAATCCCATCTTAGTAAGGCCTCAAAAGCCCGAGGTGATTTATCATTGGCAGATACAATAGGTTGATAACACAGGTATAATTGTTTCCGTTGAATAGCGTGTTGTAGCCCATCTAAAATTCGTTGTGATGCCTCTATTTTTTCCTTTAAATCGACCGAAAATAATCTAGCCGCAGCTACCGAGGTTTTTTTCTGTTGGCACATAGTTAAATCAGCTAACTGGATAAGCTCAGTGGCCGATGATGTATGAGTAGGGGAGGTAGCAATACCAATTGAAGCTGTTAGATGTAGTTCATTACCATCCACAAAAATAATTTGCTCGATACTAGTAATTATTGCTTTGGCTATGGATTTGGCTGCTTCTTCATCGCTATAGGATAAGGCTACTAAAAACTGATCTCCACCCCATCGCCCCACAGGATTTGATTCAGAAAATGCACTAATGCGTTGAGCGACTTGAATTAACACACTATCCCCAACTTTATGTCCCATAGTATCGTTAATTTTTTTAAAGCCATTGAGATCAATAAACAATAATGCCAAATGAGCGTTATTACTTTTTGCTTTTTCGATTAAGCTTGTTAAATTTGTCGTAAATGCCTTACGATTCACCAGTTTTGTCAAAGGGTCAAGATTATTCAAATTGACTATTTGTGCCGTCCTTGTTTTAACTTCATCTTCAAGATGAATATTGATTTCAGCTATTTTTTGTGACGCCTGTTTTAATTCATTATTCGCCATTTTTACTCTATTTCTTTCTTGTTTCATTTCTAGAGATAGCTTTTCATTTTCATATTTTTGTTGAATTGCGTTGGCCGTAGACCTTGATGTTTTAATACCCAAAGTTATGAGTAATATGCTTAATGGAATGGCAATATAACCGAGAGCTTGTTGATACTGATGTTCTGAAAATAGTGTAATAATAGCTAAAGGAAATACGAGAATTAAACCGTAAGAAAATGAAATATAGCGACTTGCAGATAATACTGGGACTGCTCCGCCAGCAAATGCAGTCAAAATAATGAAGTTAAAACAAAACCCGTCAAAATCCATAGCAGGTAAAAAGATCAGGGTATGCATAGACCAAAGTGCGGCGGTTAATAATACACCAAATGCAAATCTATTTATCGCGCTAGTTCCTTCGGATACTATAAACTGGCTACGCCATTTCCATTCTGCTAAATCGACGATTCTGAATAATAATAGACAACTCATAATTAACCACCAGATAAATTTTTCTTTATCTATGGACCCTTGAGCATATAAAAATACTGAGATTGTACTGGCTATGAAACTAAACATTATTCCTATAAAAGCAGCATCGTAGAGTAATGAAGCCTTATGGTGATTGCTTAGCTGTTTGTGTGAGGTATTAGCAGTAATAAAGATACACCTTAGTGAATTGTTTTACTCTAACTTACATCTATCTATATAAAGGGATTGATAATAGTAAGATGAATTATTTATCAGTAAAACAAGTGTTATCATTTTGTTCGCGCAAGATGCTTAGATTAACCAAAAAATATTAGTATAACTAGTGAAAATGTTGTTTGATGACGTTATTACCCTGCTTAGTTATGAATATTATTAGCCTATCTACTCAGTAAATTGATATTTATTTATATCAAAGATACTGATTGGTTTAGCTTCAATGAAATCTAGCTTACAATACCTAAAATATTATAGAGAGGGTTTGCTTTGCAACAAAAAAAGGTTGAGGCGCCAAGGTTTGAATTGGCGTTTTTGTTACCCAAATATTGGTTAACTTGGATCAGTATTGTTATCTTGTACAGTATTTCTTGGTTACCTTATAAGGTGCAACTTTCTTTGGGTAAACTTTTAGGAAAATTACTCAAAGTTGTGGCTAAAAAAAGATGTTTAGTAGCGAAACGAAATTTAGAATTATGTTTTCCTGATTATACTGAACAGCAGCGTCAAGCTATTTTAGATGCCAATATTGAAAATGCAGGTATGGCAATTCTAGAGACTGGCATGGGCTGGTGGTGGCCGAATTGGCGGGTTAATAGAAAAGCTGAATTTGAGGGTTATGAACATATTGAAGCCATATTAGCCAAAGGAAAAGGGGTACTTGGTTACGCTATTCATAATTTAAATTTAGAATTCTCTTGTCGTGTACTAGGTGCAACTCAACCTTCAGTTGTTTTTTATCGCAAACACAATAATCCACTGATGGAATACATGCAGTATTTTGGTCGAAGTCGTGCCAATAAATACATGGTGCATAAAAGGAATGTAAAAGGTTTGATAAAAGCATTAGATGACGGCGAACTTTGTATGTATTTACCTGACCAAGATTATGGTCGAAATAAGTGTGAATTTACCCCCTTTTTTGCGGTGCCAGAAACCGCCTCTACTACTGGTTCTTTGTTGTTTGCCAAGAGTGCAAATTGTGAAACTGTGTTTCTTGCTTCAATACGAACAAAAACTGGCTATAAAGTTATAGTGCTTCCAGGACTGGAGAATTTCCCTTCAGGTGACGATAACTATGATGTAGCACGAATAAATCAGACTATTGAAAAGTTGATAGCTTTGGCTCCTGAGCAGTATTTGTGGATGCACAAACGTTTTAAAACTAGGCCTTCAGCGGATGAACCTTCTTTGTATGAATAACACAGTTTACGTTAGGTAAATCTATTTATGGTTAATAAAAAAAAATCGGCAGATTCAATCTTTTGGTTAAAACATACTTTACTTGGCATCTTAATTTTATTGATAGCTGGCATTGTTTTGTATTTACACGATAGCAGTACCGCTAATCAACGTCCAGATGGTGAAGGCCCAAGAACCATAGAAGAGAATATGAGCAATTTTTACTCTGACTATAAACTGACGTCTCGCAACCCCAGAGAAGAAGGGTTAGGGGATTTTGTGTTGCCAGTTAAAAAGTCTGAAGAGCCGTTAAATGAGCGTCTTAAAAAAATGGAAAGTTTACAAAAACCTGAGTCTGGTCGTTGGGAAGGTGAACATAAACATAGATCATTTAAGTCGGGAAGTACTTTGCGAAGTGCTATCACTGATTATGCGGAATCTGAAGGCATGCAGGTTATTTGGGAATTAGACCAGGACTTTATTATTAAACATACCTTTCAGTTAGATGATTCTATTTTGGGCAGTCTTAGTATGATCGCTAAGGCCATTGATGCCAATTTTGATGGTGAAGTGAAAGCTTATATGTGCCCACGACAACGGTCATTAGTGATAACCGTAAAAGAAACCGATTATCTTAATAAGCATTGTACGCGGGCCCGGAATTGATATTTTAGTACAGGTATTTCCCCCAGACTGCAGTGACATTTTTTTGATGGCTTAATAATTGTTCGTTGGATCTAGCTAATTGACCATTTTGTAGTGCTAACCTGTGAGAATGATTACGATAGGTTAAGTAAGCTTGAGTTAATAGCTGAGCTTCTACTTCTGTGATACAACCGAATTTAGCTAACGAGCCTAAAATACGTACATTATCAGTCCATTTAGCCAATAATTCATGGTCTTTGGTGTAAGCTAAAAGCATAAATTGCACAATAAACTCAATGTCAGCAATACCGCCTTTGTCTTGTTTTAAATCAATATATTCGTCATTTCCTTTGGCTAAGTGACTGCGCATTTTTTCGCGCATATCCACTACTTCCTGTTTGAGTTCAGCCAGTGCTCTGGGCATCGACAATACACTTAAGCGCAAGGCCATAAATGTTTGCTCCAACCTAGGGCAGCCAGAGATAAATCTTGCGCGTGATAAAGCTTGATGTTCCCAGGTCCAAGCATTGTTAGTTTGATACTCAGTAAAACCATTAATATGACAGACCAATAAACCTGCATTACCCGAAGGTCTGAGGCGCATGTCTACTTCGTATAAGATACCTAAGCCTGTTTTTATGGTGAAAATATGTAAAATTCGTTGTGCTAATTTTAAATAAAAACTTTTAGATTCAATGGCTTTTTTGCCATCAGTGTTTTCATTCCCATGACAGTCGTGTAAAAAAACTAAATCTAAGTCTGAGCCATAACCTAATTCCCAGCCCCCCATTTTGCCATAACCTAATATGGCAAACCCTTTGTCTGAAATACTTTTGGCTCCGGTATTTTGACAAACTGGTGCGCCATAGCGAACCACCATTTGTTGCCAAGCAATATCCACTACTTGATTGATAATGGCTTCAGCCAAATAGGTTAAATTATCACTCACTTGCATCACAGGTAACACATTAGAGATATCAGCTGCGGCAATTTTTAATTGTTGGCTCAATTTAAAAGAACGTAGTGTTTCTATTTGTAGTTCTAGGTCATCGGGTTCAATGCGTAAAAATGTTTGACGTAGCTCATCACTAAATTGGCGTTTGTCTACCGGTTGATAAAGAGCAACAGGATTTAACAACTCATCTAATAATAACGGGAAGCGGGCAATTTGTTCTGTCACCCAAGGGCTGGCATCACAAAGGGTGATTAATTGCACTAACGCCCCCTGATTTTCCCATAACAGTTGCAAGTAGGCGGTGCGACCTAAAATAGACTGCAGTACATTTAAAATTCTATTCTGTAATTTAATTGGGTTGTGTGATTCTGAAGACCAAATTAGCTTTAACACCAGTGGCATTAAGAGATTTAAAATACTCAAGCCTCTTTGCCCAATCCCTCGCTTCTGTAGGTTATCTTTAAAGGTGATAAAGTTTTGATAGAAATCAGCAAGGTCTTCGGCAGAAAACAGTAATAGAGGTTCTTTACCAAGTTGAATAAACAAAGCTTCTATTTCGTCGGCTTCCAGTTCTAAGTGCCATAGATCATAAGCCACTTGATCGTGCAAAGAGTTTGGTTTTGAGTCGTGTTCTGAATCATCCCTGACCAATAATAAAAATTGCTGGTGAATAGTGTCATGCTGGCTTTGTAATGCAGCCATGAAATCATCGGTATGAGTAAAACCTAACACATGGTTAAGGCGTGTTTGATCGATTGGATCTTGAGGTAATACTTGGGTTTGTTTATCAGCAAACTGTTGTAAACAATGTTCCACTTTTCGTAACCACATATAGCTTTCTAATATGTGTACCGCACTTGCTTCAGGCAATATATCTAAATGTTGTAATTCAATTAACGCTGCCTGCAAACTTTGAATTTGTAAACTGGGCTCTCTGCCGCCGTTGATTAACTGTAAACTTTGCACCACAAACTCTGCTTCACGAATACCACCTTGGCCTAACTTTATATTGTTCACTAAGCCTCTGCGCCTAACTTCTTGTTGGATCATGGTTTTCATGGTGCGCAGTGACTCAATGGCACTAAAATCTAGATAACGTCGATAGATAAAAGGTCGTAATATCTTTGTCAGTTCTTGAGTATATGCACTCGGCTTATTGAGGATGCGAGCTTTCAGCATGGCATAGCGCTCCCAATCTCTGCCTTGCTCTTGATAATAATCTTCCATGGCATCGAAATGCATGACTAAGGGGCCGCTATCACCAAATGGACGTAAACGCATATCTACTCGGTAAACTTGGCCATCAGCTGTGATTTGGTTTAAAGCACTAATCAGTTTTTGCGCCAATTTAATGAAAAACTGTTGATGTTCGATAGATTTTTTACCGCCTTGAGTGTCACCTTGAGCAGAATAGGTAAAGATTAAATCTATGTCGGAAGAGAAGTTAAGTTCATTCCCGCCCAATTTACCCATGCCCAAAATAAGCATAGTTTGTGGACCATGCTGGCCTTCGGGTGTACCAAACCTGGTTCGTAAAGACTCATATAACCAGTCGTTTGTTTGATTAATCAACTGTATTGCGAGTTTCGATACTTGAGCTAAAGAGCTTTCAATTGACTGCAAATTTAATAAATCGCGCCAAGCTATTCTTAACATATGAAAATTACGAAATTGGCGTAAAACCTGTTGCAAATCTAACTCGTCTTTAACTTTTGATAGGTTTACTGCTAATTGCTCGGAATAATCAATTTCTGTGGTAAAAAGTTGCTTTTCATTAATCAGTGGGTGTAACCATTCAGGTCTGTTGTTGATATGTTCAAATATAAAGTCGCTTAAAGCAAAAGCCTGTTTTATTGCTTCTTGGTGAGCATTCCATGCAAAGTCAAAATGAGTATGTGCAGATAATTGTAGCCATCGTGTTTGCCCTAGAGTTGCTAATTCTGCAGGTAATTGTGGCAATGATAATTCCATTATAATGACTCCTGAATAGCTTGCATGTTCTGGATTGGTGAATCGTTTAATTGGTTCTGTACTAATTTAATTTTGTTGCTTTTAGTTAGTTTTTTTATCCAGATCTCGGTTTTTAATGCGCATGAATGATCTGACACCATACAACTAAATATTAAGCTTAGCGGACCTTTGCCTTTTAATGCTTTTGCGCACTTAGGCCCACTCGTTTGATGTTCTTTAAAGCGCCTATCTAGGTCGGTACAAATGCCAGTGTAATAATGGCCTAATCGATTTTCAATCATATATACGTACCAGTTTATTGTGACTGGTTCGTCAGATTTTGGCGTATCTTTGACTAACTTGATAAATGTTCTCTTGGTAGGTTTGCTGCTTA
Organism: Paraglaciecola sp. L3A3; assembly: GCF_009796765.1. Classification (NCBI taxonomy): domain Bacteria; kingdom Pseudomonadati; phylum Pseudomonadota; class Gammaproteobacteria; order Alteromonadales; family Alteromonadaceae; genus Paraglaciecola; species Paraglaciecola sp. L3A3. Next base: position 3,998,946 of record NZ_CP047023.1, on the reverse strand, counting down.
TAAATAGAAGCTTAAAGTTTACTTGTGATAAGTCAATTACCTTGAATTAAGTACTGGGATATAAATAAGTTTTATCATCTAGAACAAATAAACAAGATGCAGTCCTAGCCAGGTTTGATGCCTTTTTTCGGTTTCTTGTTTTACATGTTCAGCAGATATGTTGTGCTCAAATGTCAGGTTAAATGATACATCCCGAGAGGCCAAAAATGCCGTGACTATTCCTACTGCTGTATGGTTGTAACCCTCTTTTATGTCACTGGCATAACCATAATCTAGTCCTGCTTTAGCATAGGGAGCTAAGGAGATATAAGTATTTATTTGGGCCAAATAAGATACGCTAAATTCAATAAATCCACCTTCAGCTTCGCGACTGTAAACCGAGTCTAAAGCTATTGTTATAGGCTCAGTTACAGCATAAGAAGCGCCAAAGCCTAGTTCAGTGTCATTAAGATTATCCCGCATAAACTCTAAATGGGTCAGGCTGAAATAATAGTTCATCTCAGCATAGGAATTTGAATAGAGCACGCTAAGGTTTAGTTCGTTGTAATCACTCGCTTCGCCGTATAAGCCAATTACAGAAATAGATTGGGATAATTGGTGGCTCAATTGCAGCCAGCCAATACCTCCTTTTTGAAGATTGTGTCTACCTTCTGAAATATATTTACTGTCAAAACCAAAGTCGAGCTCTTGGGCGTGAACAACAAATGTTAGTTGTGCATTAACAAAAAAAAGATATAAACATACAATTATCGATTTGTGAGACAAATTTATTTCTTATATTTGTCACGGAATTAATCCGTGAGTGACCCATTTCGTAACATTAGATGGGTTGTTGAAATAATGCAATTACTCTAAAACGACTAGGTAATAATTGATTAATCATTCATAGTAGAGTGATAAATTATCATTGAGTTATCCGTTATGAACATTCAGCCGATCTCAGGCTTACTGACAGACTTATTACAAAGTATTGATCAGGCTATGAGGGATCCCAGCACCTATATACAATTATGTGTACTTGCCGCAATTTATGGCCTGTCATTTGTTATCGCATATAAAATTAGACATAGCATAGGCATCACCCATAACGAGCCAGAAGATAGCGCTCATCCAGTACGAAAACTGGTTTTTAGGATAGGGGGCATATTGTTTCCATTACTAGCAATTATGTTTTTACAAGTTTCTACTAAAGCAGGGCAGAGTTTAGAATATACCCCTTGGTTAATTGAGACTGCGTTAGCTATTGCTGTGTTGTTATTTTTTAATTCTTTAATCCGCGCTTTTGTACAGCACCATTTTGCTGCTTCTTTATTTAGATGGGTAGGTTTACCTATCTTGTTATTACATTTATTGAACCTTTTACCCACAGTCATCAGTGCCCTTGAAGAGATTTCACTAACTGTAGGGAATGTTAGTGTGTCTGCCTATGGCGTATTTAGAGTGCTCATTTTTGGTAGTTTTTTATTTTGGTTAGGCCGTGTATCTAATAATTTTGGTAAGGCAGTGATCAGAAAACAAGCATCATTAGATGTGCCTACCAAAGAAGTATTTTCTAAACTGTTTGAAGTTGGGCTTTTCTGTATTGTTATCTTGCTATTACTTAATGTAATGGGAGTCAATCTAACTACACTCGCTGTATTTGGCGGCGCAGTGGGGGTTGGACTTGGTTTAGGTTTGCAGTCCATTGCTTCAAATTTTATCTCTGGAATTATTATTTTACTTGATCGTTCTCTTACCGTTGGCGACTTTGTTGAATTAGACGATGGGCAAAAGGGCTTTGTTCGAGAGTTTAGAATGCGTTATGCGGTATTAGAAACTTACGATGGCAAAGACATTTTAGTACCGAATGAAAAATTCATTTCTTCTTTAATGATTAACTGGACACATAAAGATCCTAAACAACGTTACCGGATTGATTTTTCTGTGCCTTATGCCACCGATATCCGCACTATGGTTGAATTTATTAAAGAAGCGGTAGCAGAACATCCAATGGTTATTAGTGGTTTAGATGTACCTTTTGAAGAGCGTCCAGATTGTGAAATAGATAGTTTTGGTGACTCTGGGGTGAATATGTTTGTGGAGTTTTGGATGATAGGTATAGATGACGGTAAAAACAGAGTGGGTGGTGATCTGTTATTAATTGTTTTTGAAACATTAAGAGCTCATGGTATTGAAATACCCTTTCCTCAACGTGAAGTTAGAATACTTAACCCTGAGGAACAAGAGGTTAATACCAAGCCGAATAAGTAAGATCAATAAGGCCAAATTTGCATTAAGTAAGTTTGGCCTGAATCAATTCGTTACAGCAAATGCCGGCTGGCAGAGTTATCAACCTTTGCCTTGAGTGCGAGTGTGATTAGGCTTCGCATTTTTTTCAATAAACTGATAAATCAAACCTGCTACGTCTTTTTCGGTGGCTCTTTCTATACCTTCCAAACCTGGAGAAGAGTTCACTTCCATTACCACAGGCCCACGTTCAGCCCTTAATAAATCAACACCACAGACGTTCAGGCCCATAACATTTGCTGCTGCGACAGCCGTCGCTCGTTCTTCTTTGGTTAGTTTAATTAATACAGCTGAACCACCTCTATGTAAGTTAGATCTAAACTCACCTTCTGCCCCTTGTCTTTTCATTGCTGCGACTACTCGATCGCCAACCACAAAACAGCGGATATCAGCCCCACCTGCTTCTTTGATAAATTCTTGGATCAAAATATTAGCTTCTAAACCCATAAAGGCTTCAACTATGGCTTCTGCCGTTTTTGATGTTTCGGCTAGTACAACGCCTATGCCTTGTGTTCCTTCAAGTAATTTAATAACACAGGGAGCACCACCAACATTTTTAATTAGATCTTTAATATTATCGGGGCGGTTAGCAAAGCCTGTTCTAGGTAAGCCAATTCCTTTACGTGACAGTAGTTGCATCGAACGTAATTTATCCCGTGAGCGACTAATGGCTACTGATTCATTCACACAAAAGCTACCTGTCATTTCAAACTGTCTTACGACGGCTGTGCCGTAGAATGAAATTGACGCGCCTATACGTGGAATAATGGCATCATACTGAGGTAATTCATTCCCTTTATATCGTACTAAAGGTTTACTGCTCGTTATGTCCATATAACAATGCAAGGTATCTATGATATCAACGTCGTGGCCTCTCGCGATACCAACCTCTTTTAGTCGACGGGTGGAATATAAATTTTTATTACGTGACAGAATACCAATTTTCATCTTTATCTCACTTAGTAGTTTTAGCAAAGCTATTGTTAGCCAGATACTAGGTATATACCATTAAAGATTGAAACAAAACTTAAAATAGAGATATAAATAGCAATGAATTGTGTAGCTATAAATGGCTTAATCTGTGCTAGCCTCTGCAAATACGTTCAGCAAAGATTAGCAACCCTATAGTCTTTCATTCAATAATGAATGTTGTGGTTACAAAAAAAATGCCTATACAGCTTAAATTAGCTTGTTGTTGGCGACATTAAACTTTTTAAATTATGTGTGGCTTCAATGACTTATGACATCTTTATATGGATTGGTATTGCTTTTTGTGTGACTCAATCTGCTATTTTTTCTGGGCTAAACCTAGCTTTTTTTAGCCTCAGCCGTTTACAGCTTGAAGTTGAAGCAAAACAAGGTCGAACAAGTGCCAAGACTATTCTGGCGATGCGTGAAGATTCGAACTTTTTGTTGTCGACTATTCTTTGGGGAAATGTATCGATAAACGTTTTGCTAACCTTGTTATCAGATTCAGTTTTAGCGGGTATGTATTCGTTTATGTTTTCTACCATAGTGATCACCTTTTTAGGTGAGATCTTTCCTCAAGCTTATTTTTCTCGTAATGCTCTGACGGTAGCTTCTAAGCTAACGCCTATTATTAAGTTTTATCAAATATTGCTCTTTCCAGTGGCAAAATTAACCGCCTTGATATTAGACGGCTGGTTAGGCCGAGAAGGTATTACTTACTTTCGTGAAAAAGAACTAACAGCCATTATCAATGCTCATATTGAATCAGAAGAAACAGATATGGAGCAGGTGCAAGGTCTTGGGGCTCTTAATTTTCTGCAAGTAGACAAAATTACTGTTAGTCAAGAAGGTGAACCTCTTGACCCGAATAGTGTAATAAAGCTACCAAGTAAACTCGATTTACCTATATTGCCTGAAGTGGGGAGCGATGATTATGCTGCTTTTACGCAAGAAGTGAATCGTTCTGGTCATAAGTGGGTTCTACTCACAGACGAGCAAAATACCCCTTTATTAATGTTAGACGCAGACGGCTTTATTCGTGCGACTATCACTGAAGATGGTAATAAAGACCCCTATGCATATTGCCACCGACCATTAATTATCGAAGATGATCAGTGCTCTTTAGGCGAGGCAATGAAAAATCTTAAGTTGGCTCATGATTTAGCCCCCCAATCAGATGAAGTATTACACGCCGATGTCATCTTGATTTGGTCAGAGAAACAACCAAGAGTGATAACAGGCGCAGATATATTAGGTCGTTTACTGAAAGGTATTGGCAGTGTTGAGAGCAAAGAAACTAAAGAAAACAAACAAACTAAAACCGATTAATCTGTTTTAGTTTGTTGTATATGCTCAAAGTGCACATTTTTGAGGTGGTCGCCATTCACCTCAATGATGTATCATCTAGCTACTTTTTATGTTCCAAGTTGTAGAAAATTGTCTTCAATAGCACAACCTTATTCGAATACAGAAGAGTGGCTAAACGCCACGAGTCATGCTTTAGGCTTTATTGCTGCATTTATTGGTTTAGTATTTTTATTATTGCGGGTTGATGGTTGGTATCCTCAACTGGTTTGCAGCGTATTTGGCGTATCTATGATGGCGATGTTTTTATCTTCTGCTGCATACCACGGCGTGAGCCAACCTCGACTCAAAGCCAAGTTGAAAATAATAGATCACAGCGCTATATATATTTTAATTGCCGGTACCTACACTCCACTTTTGTTGTTATCAATGGGGGATCCATTATCGATAGCGGCTACGGTATTAATCTGGTTGATTGCTGCTTTAGGTGTGGGGTTTAAATGTTTTTTTCATAATAGGTTTCCTAAGTTGTCCCTCGCCACTTATTTATTAATGGGGTGGTTGGCGATCGCTTTTATTTATCCTCTATATAACGCATTAACCTTACAGGGATTTTGGTTACTGCTAGCGGGAGGCGTTTGTTATACAGTGGGAGTGCTATTTTATGTGGCTAAAAAAGTCCCCTTTACTCACGCTATCTGGCACCTTTTTGTAGGCGCAGGCTGTGCTTGCCATTACTTTGCTATCTATCAAAATGTTTAGGCGTATAGATTTACACAGCTAAGATTGTAGCAGCATAACTATTAATGTTTGCTATGCCAGTCCCATATCGCTTAAGCTTACACATTCAATAAATGTTATTTTTATCTTCGGATCGGGCGATTCACTACTATGTACGAAACTTATTACGGACTTAATTCAAAGCCTTTCCAATTAACTCCAGACCCAAGCTTTTTCTATGGCAGTAAATGGCATAAACGTGCCATGTCATATTTACAATATGGTCTATCTCAAGCTGAGGGCTTTATTGTCATTACAGGTGATATTGGTACAGGTAAAACCACCATAGCCAATAGTTTGCTAGATCAAATGCAACAAGACATAGTTGCCGCACAAATAGTGTCGCCAAAACTAACACCTGACGAATTAGTTAAAATGGTTGCAAATAAGTTTAATGTACCGGCAAAAGGTAGCACTAAAGCCGATATTTTAAATGATTTAGAAGCTTATTTAATGAGTTTACATAATCAAGGAAAGCGAGCCTTATTAATAGTAGATGAAGCACAAAACCTCCCTTTAGAGACAATTGAAGAGTTACGTATGTTGTCTAACTTCCAAGCTGGTGGCAAACCCTTATTACAAAGCTTTTTATTGGGCCAAGAAGAGTTACAACCCATACTTAGGGCGCCTAATATGGAACAGTTTAGACAAAGAATTGTTGCTAGTTGTCACTTAGCTCCGCTGACAGAAATTGAATGTAAAGCTTATATAGAATATCGCATGACCCACGCAGGATGGGATGGTAAAGAATTATTTTCTCAGCAAGCGTTTGATAAAATCTACCAATTTACCCATGGGGTACCTAGAAGGATCAACACCCTAATGGATAGGATCTTATTATACGGATTCCTAGAAGAGTTAACTGCCTTAGATGGCGAAGCAATCGACAATGTGATTAAAGAAGTATCTGAAGAGATGTTTCGCCCAGAAACAGCCGCTCAAACTGAAACGCCTGCTCACACTCAAACTGAAACACAAAGCTCAGCTTCTTTAGATCCACCCAAACAGGTAACAGGCATTTTGGACTTACCTGTTGCTGAAGGGCAAATAAAAGATGTGGAATATTACAAAACCATGTTAACTGAGCTAGTAGACGCTTTAGATAATGCTTTGAGTCAAAAAATTAAATTAACCCGATACATTGATAAGTTATTGCAGAAAAAATATAAAACCTATGTTCGCTTAAAATCAGACGATTAAAATATAAGCGATTAAAACAAGATTACCCCTAAAAACGACTTAAAATGGAAAATAGTTAATTATTTGTTAAAAAAACATGTTTTTATTTGAACTTTTTGGATATTATTCTATCCCAAGGTCATAGGATATTTAAAAATACTTATAATTGATCACAAAGTCTGTTTTTTGAGGGGGTGTTATGAAACACAATTCAGATGAGAACGGGTATAGTTCAGGAACTTTTCCTGAAAGCCTGTTTTTCAAGGAACGACGCAAAGCCTACTATCATGGAAAGTATCATAAAAGAATGTGTTCACTGTTACTGTTAGTAACAGGTGTTGCTGTAGTTATTGCAAGACAAGGTGTGTAGCTTCACCTCTGTATTCTTTAAAAAACGCCAGTTGTTTACAACTGGCGTTTTTTTATGGCTAGGATTTTTATGCTTGTAATTTAGAGCGAATAAATTCAGCTAGTTTGGCACAGGCTTGAGGATGAGGTGTGTTACCTGTGAATAAACAAATTTTGATGGTGCCTAAAGACGGTAAATGTTTGTGTTTAATAATATCTAGTTGTTCGGGCACACTACTTTTTGCTAATGCGCTTATACCTAAACCTTGTTTGATAGCTGCTGTAATACCGGTCAGATCGGCATTGGTGTAACTGATCCTCCATTGCTGTGTTTGTTGTTTTAAAGTATTAATCACTCGGGTTCGATACATACAGCCTTCTGGGGCCAAGACCAAGGCGATTTGCTCTAGATTAGCAGGCACTGAGTTATCACCCACCCAGACCAAATCATCATGTAACAACAATTGCCCTTCGACTTCGGCCTGTGGATCAATCAAAGCCATAACCAAATCAAACTGATTGTTATTTTCTGCCGACAACAGGTTTTTACTTAAAGCCGAAGTCACTTCTAGTGATACTTCAGGATATAACTTACCAAATTGACCTACTATGCTAGGTAAAAGGGTAGTGGCAAATTCGCTGGGTATGCCTAATCGAATCCGACCTTTTAAGCCTGATGGCTGAAATTGGGCGAATATCCCGTCATTTAGCGCCAACATTTCCCTAGCTGTTTTATACAATTTAAGGCCGTCGTTATTCACTACATGCCTTTGACCTTGTTTGCTAAACAGAGGAGCGGCCAGTTGTTGTTCAATCCGTTTTATTTGTAAACTAATGGCAGGTTGAGAGCGACCTAATATATCGCCGGCTTTGGCATAACCTCCTAAATCGACCACAGTGACAAAGGTACGTAAGTTATCTAACGAGAGCTGTTTCAATGGGAATCCTGATAGTTTAAAGAAAGGGTTGTGATAAAAAATAAATAATATATTTAAATGATTATTGTGATATTCATAAGAAAAGTAAATGTATAGATTAAATATTTCAATTTGTTGTTCAGTTATTGGCTATTTATACTGCTGCCATTCATTTGCTAAGAGTCTCGATTTAGATGCCAAATAAAACAGTTTTACATGCTAAACACCTAGAAGCGGGTGCCAAAATGGTAGATTTTCATGGTTGGGAAATGCCCATTAATTACGGCTCGCAAATAGAAGAACATCACGCTGTACGCAAAGATGCTGGTATGTTTGATGTATCCCACATGACGATTGTTGATGTAACCGGAAGCGAAGCACAAAACTACTTACGATTTTTATTGGCCAATGACGTAGCAAAATTAAAAGACAAAGGTAAAGCCCTATACAGTGGCATGTTGAATCAAGCGGGTGGGGTGGTAGACGACCTTATCGTTTATTATTTTGACCTGACTAACTATCGTTTGGTGGTGAATTCAGCCACCCGTGAAAAAGATATGGCTTGGTTACAGCAACATGCTGAAGGTTTTGATGTGCTGATCACCGAACGTCCAGAATTTGCCATGATTGCGGTACAAGGGCCAAATGCTAAAAGTAAAACGGCTGAGTTATTTTCTGCTGCACAAAAAGAAGCGGTTGCCGGCATGAAGCCATTTTATGGGGTACAAGCCGAAGACTTATTTATTGCCACCACAGGTTATACCGGTGAAGCGGGTTACGAAATTATGGTGCCTAGCGAAGACGCTGCTGATTATTGGCAAAAATTATTAGATGTGGGTGTTAAGCCTTGTGGATTAGGTGCACGAGATACATTGCGCCTCGAGGCCGGAATGAACTTATACGGCCTAGACATGGACGAGACTATTTCGCCTCTAGCCGCTAACATGGCTTGGACTATAACTTGGCAACCAGAAGACCGTGACTTTGTTGGACGTAAAGCCCTTGAACAACAAAAATCTCAAGGCACCGACATACTAGTTGGTTTAGTGATGACCGACAAAGGGGTATTACGTGCTGGACAAAAAGTGAAAGTAGCTGGTGGTGAAGGGGTGATAACTTCAGGTACCTTTTCTCCGACTTTAGGACATAGTATTGCCATGGCACGTATTCCAGCTTGTGAAGATCAAAGTGCAGAGGTGGAAATACGTAAAAAGTGGGTTACAGTAAAGCTAGTTAAACCTAGTTTTGTCCGAAATGGCAAAAGTGTCTTATAACCGTCATAGCAATTTGGTATTAAACAATTTAGTTGATATTTATTAGGAGCAACAATGAGCAATATTCCAACCGATTTACGATACGCCTCTACTCATGAATGGGTTCGTCCTGATGGTGATGGCATCTTTACTGTAGGCATCAGCGAACACGCCCAAGAACTATTAGGTGACATGGTATTTGTTGAATTACCTGAAGAGGGCAGTGAAGTGGCCACAGGTGACGATGTTGCCGTAGTTGAGTCAGTTAAAGCGGCATCGGACGTTTATGCACCTATCACAGGTGAAGTCTTAGCTATTAACCAAGAATTAGAAGATGCCCCTGAATTGGTTAACTCAGACCCATACGGTGATGGTTGGTTATTCAAAATAAAAGCTGAAGATCCCGCGGAAGTAGAAGCTTTATTAGACGCCGAAGGTTACGAAGCCAGCATCGCAGACGAATAATCGTCTATCAAACATTAAATTATTCGTTCGTTGTAATAGTAAAAGGTTTGCCCTTGTGGGTGAGCCTTTTATTTTCCCTCATTTTTAGTTTGGAAATCATATTTAGTTATGTCATTAACTCATTTTTCATTATCAGAGCTTGAACAAAAGCAAGATTTTATCCGTCGCCATATTGGTCCTAGTGAAGCCGAAATGGCAGACATGTTATCGACTATTGGTGCCAGCTCGTTAGATGATTTAATGCAGCAAACTGTGCCAGAAAATATTCGCTTAGCACAACCTATTAAAGTAGGCGAAGCCCAAACTGAAACTCAAGCGCTAGTGTATTTAAAAAATGTAGCGGCCAAGAACAAAATTAATCGCTCGTTTATTGGTATGGGTTACCACGGCACGTTTACGCCCAATGTTATCTTGCGTAACGTCCTAGAAAATCCAGGTTGGTATACCGCTTATACACCTTACCAACCGGAAATTGCCCAAGGTCGTTTAGAAGCCCTACTGAATTTCCAACAAGCGACTATTGACCTAACAGGTATGGAATTAGCGTCGGCGTCTTTACTCGACGAAGCCACCGCCGCCGCTGAAGCTATGGGCTTAGCTAAACGGGTATCGAAAAATCGCAAAGCGAATAGCTTTTTTGTTGCTGATGATGTGCATCCTCAAACCTTAGATGTAGTGCAAAACCGAGCAGAAATGTTCGGTTTTGAGCTAGTGGTAGGTAAAGCTGAAGAGGCCAGCCAGCACGACTTATTTGGTGCCTTGTTACAATACCCGGGTACCACAGGTGCTGTGAATGATATTGAAGATATTATTCAAGGCTTACAAGCCAATAAAGCAGTGGTAGCCGTGGCTGCCGACTTACTCAGTTTAGTGTTGTTAAAATCACCGGGCGAATTAGGTGCCGATGTAGTACTGGGCAGTGCCCAACGTTTTGGTGTACCTATGGGCTACGGTGGCCCCCATGCCGCATTTTTTGCCACTCGTGACAGCTACAAACGTTCGTTACCTGGGCGTATTATTGGTGTGTCGAAAGACACCCGTGGTAAACCTGCATTACGTATGGCATTACAAACTCGCGAACAACATATTCGCCGTGAAAAAGCCAACTCAAACATTTGTACCGCTCAAGTATTGTTAGCCAATATGGCCTCGTTTTATGCGGTCTATCATGGCCCTGACGGCCTTAAAACTATCGCTTCACGCATTCACAGGTTTACCGATATATTAGCCGCTGGTTTAAAACAAGCAGGATTCGAACTAGTGAATAATACTTGGTTTGATACACTTAGCGTGAAAGTAAGTGCTAACAAAGATAGGATAGTCGCAGCAGCATTAGGCAATAACCTCAACCTACGTACCGACCTAGATGGCGTATTAGGCATCAGCTTAGACGAGACTACCAGTCGTGAAGATCTACAGGCACTTTACCAAGCCTTTGTGGGGGCTAATGTCGAGCTAGATATCAGCGCCTTCGACCAAAATATTGTCGACAACGGCAGCCAATCTATCCCTGCACAACTACAACGTACTAGTGAGTTTTTAACCCATAAAGTATTTAACAGCTATCACAGTGAAACCGAAATGTTGCGTTACATTAAATCACTGGAAGATAAAGACTTAGCGCTGAATCACTCAATGATTTCTCTTGGTTCTTGCACCATGAAGCTTAACGCCACAGCCGAAATGCTGCCCGTTACTTGGCCTGAATTTGGCCAACTTCACCCCTTTGCACCACTTGAGCAAGCTCAAGGTTATAAACAAATGATCGACGAGTTGAGCGAGTGGCTAATTGAAATCACCGGTTACGATGCTTTGTCTATGCAACCCAACTCGGGTGCCCAAGGCGAATATGCCGGTTTGATCACCATTCAAAAATATCATGAGAGCAAAGGAGAAGGGCACAGAAATATCTGTCTGATCCCAAGCTCTGCTCACGGTACTAACCCAGCATCGGCACAAATGGTCAGCCTAAAAGTGGTGGTAGTAAGCTGCGACAAACACGGCAACGTGGATTTAGCCGACTTACGCAAGAAAGCCGAAGAAGCAGGGGATAACCTATCTTGTGCCATGATCACTTACCCTTCTACCCATGGTGTATACGAAGAAACTATCAAAGAAATGTGCGATATAGTCCATGAGTTTGGTGGTCAGGTGTATATGGATGGCGCCAACATGAATGCCCAAGTAGGAGTCACTTCACCGGGTTCAATTGGTTCAGATGTATCGCACTTAAACTTACACAAAACCTTTTGTATTCCCCACGGTGGTGGTGGCCCTGGTATGGGACCAATAGGCGTAAAAGCCCATCTAGCGCCATTTTTACCTAATCACCAAGTGGTAGGGGTAGAAAATGCAGGAGATAGCCAAGTACGTCAGCATGGAGCGGTTTCGGCTGCACCATGGGGCAGTGCCTCTATATTGCCAATCAGCTATATGTACATCAAAATGATGGGTGGGGCAGGGCTTAAAAAAGCCACAGAAGTAGCCATACTAAACGCCAACTACGTGGCCAATAAACTCAGTAACCACTATCCAGTTTTATATCGAGGCCGCAACGACCGTGTAGCTCACGAATGTATTATTGACCTTCGCCCGCTTAAAGAAGCCAGTGGTATTTCTGAAATGGATATCGCTAAACGCCTTAACGACTACGGTTTTCACGCGCCGACTATGAGTTTTCCAGTTGCCGGAACACTGATGATTGAACCCACAGAGTCAGAAGCTAAAGCCGAACTCGACAGGTTTATCGAAGCTATGGTGTCAATTCATGGTGAAATAGCCAAAGTCACATCTGGTGAATGGGACGCCATCGACAACCCATTACACAATGCCCCACATACGTTGGAAGATATTTGCGACAGTGAATGGAATCGCAGTTACGACCGTAAGTTGGCTGCTTACCCAGTCGTAGCAGTGGCACGTAATAAGTTTTGGCCATCGGTGAATAGGATTGATGATGTCTGGGGGGATAGGAACCTACAATGTTCATGTGCTCCGATAGATTCGTATATTGACGAGAAAAATTAGATTTTTTGCAAGGTATTGCAGACTTTCTAGATAAAAAAGGGTGAAGCATGGGCTTCGCCCTTTTTTATGCGCTTCGCTTACAAGGCATTCACTTCGTTCACCTGCATCCATGCAGTTTTTAACTCGAATCCCTTCGAGCCAGAGACTCTTTCTTCAACAGCCAAGAAAGAGTAACCAGACAAAATGGTCGGGAACCATTTTGAACATCTGCAAGATTGCCCGTAGGGCAAAGTACAGGACGTACTTTGTAAAATGCCGCGCTCCAGCCAAGTTCTAAAACCTGCGCGACTTGCCTAATAGAGGTCGCAAAGAAGTGTTCCCGATACACTTTGCTAAAATGACATCCCTGTCATTTCCCCTCTATTAGTCTGCGTTGCTCGGCGAACTTGTAGTCGCGGGTAAATCAAAAGCATGGCTTCGCCACTTGGTATGTTCTTAGCGCATAAATACACCCTTATGATGGCTGTCCAGATAAGGTTGGTCATGGCTGTCCAGATAAGGTTGGTCCAGATAAGGTTGCTGTCCAGATAAGGTTATTATGATGGCTGTCCAGATAAGGTTATGTGCTCAAGTACACCCTTATGATGGCTGTCCAGATAAGGTTATGTGCTCAAGAGACAGGGTTCTCTAAACGTCATTCCTGCGTGCTTTTTAGCCGGGATCGGTTTTTAAATGATTCATGATGGCGGCAAAATGTAAGACCTGGCCCGTGCTCAAAGTGGGTTTCGAAGAATGTGTAGGTTATCCTTTAGGCTATAGATTTCTGGAGCTATTTTTAGATAGCTCAGTGGTAACTTTTACTTGATATCTTTACATTTTATTAAAAGTAAAGACGTGTTATTCTTTACTTAAGCCGATAAAGTAAAGGAATTCTATATGAAAGTTAGTTCGAAAAGACAGATTACACTACCAATAGATCAGTGTGTTGTTGCTCATATTAACCAAGGTGATGAAGTTGAGAGCTTTGTCGATAGACAGGGTATTATTTCTATCGTTAAAAAATCAATGGGAGCAGCTAGTGGTATTTTAAGTGGTATAGCAGTGAATGTTGATATCACAGAAGAAGAGTCATTGCAGAGTTCTGTTCGTTGATGATTGCTATAGATACTAATGTATTGCTTCGTTATTTAATAAATGATGACCAAGAGCAAGCAGAAAAATCACAAAAGCTTATTAATGGTAACCAAAAAGTATTAATTACCGATGTAGTGATCACCGAAACAATATGGGTCTTAACGGGCAAGCGTTACCAGTTACCTAAAGATAAAATTGTTGATGTTATTCATGCCTTGTTCGCAGAGAAAAACATTCAGTTTGAAGATCCTCAAGCGGTTTGGTGTGCATTAAAAGATTTTGTTAATGCACCACCCATAAAAGTCAAAGGTAAAACCAAGCAAGCCGATTTTCCAGATGCATTAATTATCAACAAAGCAAAGCGTTATGGCCAAATAAACAAAATAAAGGTGGAACCTATTTATACCTTTGATAAAGCAGCACAAGAAATAGAGGGGACTAAAGAACCGTAGACCTTAACTCGCTTTTGATGGCTTCGCCATTTATGTGCTACGCGCACTAAGATTGTTCACTGCGTTCACTTCGCTTATTTTATTCGCTGCGCTCACCTGCATCTCGATAACTGCGTCCTGCGTTATTCAACCTTCCGCCATCCATGGCGGTCGCATGCAGTTTTTAACTCGAATCCCTTCGAGCTAGAGACTCTTTCTTCAACAGCCAAGAAAGAGTAACCAGACAAAATGGTCGGGAACCATTTTGAACATCTGCAAGATTGCCCGTAGGGCAAAGTACAGGACGTACTTTGTAAAATGCCGCGCTCCAAACAAATTCTTTTTCCATAAAATAGTTGGCTTTTTTGTCGAAACGGCAATCTAAGAAAAATTTGACTTGATAAATCACACATCCTTGATGATCGGCACCCAATCTCAACATTCCTGTTGAGCTGCTCAAGCTGGCGGAGCTTCGCTCCTAAATAATCAGCTTTCACCCGAACGTCCTTGTTCGGACATTCGACAAGCCAAGTATCTGATGGGGAATTTGTAGTCGCGGGTAAATCAAAAGCATGGCTGCGCCACTTAAAGCTGAATAAAGCAAGAGTGGGCAGACTAAGCAGCGTAAAGCAGTGGCTAGTTGCTAGATTGTAGTGAGAGCAAAAAAACAGCATTGAAGTTTGCCACTACTGTTGCAAATGCTTATTTCGGACGTATTTCCCAAACGTCATTCCGGTGTGCTTTTTAGCCGGAATCCATATCTTTTTTTCTAATGACTGCTTACCAATCTTTGGAGCCACTACTTTTGCAAAATTATGCCTGTTCTTTTAATACGCCGACTAAGAAAATTAGATTGTATCGTTATTTTGCTAAGTGATAATCAGAAATAAGGCTTTCTAAGGGTATTTTCAGCTGGTGGTGTAAGTTGCGGATCATTGAAATGCTGAGTTTTCTTTTTTTGTTTAATACTTCAGATACTCGGCTTCTTTGCCCTAATAGCGGGACCAAATCTGCGTCACTTAGGCCTTGTTGCTCCATCCTAAACTTTATGGCTGCCACAGGGTCGGGGGCTTCAATTTTAAATTGTTGTTTTTCGTATGACTCAACTAATGTCGCTAATATGTCTAGTTCATCTGCCTCCGCTGAACCGGGTGGTGCATCCCAAAGCTTTTCAATAGTTACCATAGCAAGTTCATAGTCTTGCTGGTTTTTAATCGGTTTTATGTTCATAAAGTGACTCCTAAATACTAGACGCGTCTATGTCGTCATATTGCTTGTGTGTGCCGATAAATTTGATAAACACGATGCTGATGTCATACCTAACCGCAACTATCAGTCGATATTTATTGCCATGAATATTGAATACCACCCTGTTATTGGCGATAAAGCTAGCGTTACGATATTTATTTTTAATATCTTGCGTAGACTTCCACACCTCATTTTTTACCTCGTCGAACCAAGCTTTTAAAGGTTGCTCAGCATCAGAGTATTTTGGATTCAACCAGAAATTTCGTAATCTTGCCCTTGCAATTATTCTCATACCCTTAACCCCATTTCCCATTATGGGAACGCAAGTCCATATTGTCAATAAATTTCCCTATATGGGAAATCAGAATGTGTTGGTTAACAATATTTATAGTAAATAAACGAGAGAAAAAGAAAACTGAAACGGTTAGATACTGAGATGAGTAAATAGAGGTAAATAACGAAAGTGAATAAAACTAACTGATTTCATTAGTCTGGAGTTGCTTTGCAATGAATTAACATGGATGTTTTGATAATTGCTGTTAATTCGGGGGATTGATATACGATGCATATCAGTCGTGAATCAGATAGAATATATGTGTTATAAGATAGATAAATAACATGTTTTAGTTAGTGTCATTTATGGAAAAGTGACTAGGGGTGAATTATGGCTAGTGGAAAATTATTAAGATTACTTGTTCAATCCGGCGCTTCCGGTGACCCTACTGCGTTTAGAAGTGCTACAGAGCAATTAATAAAAGAAGAAAGGCAAAAGCAGCATAATTTATTAGCCAATGATCTAGAGCGTATCCTATACGGTGATCGCTCCAGTCCAAGTGCTACAGCACACAATATTTTGCCTGAAGCTCCCTGTGATAAAGAAAGCGGTGTTGCATTAATAGATATTAAGCAAGCAAATCGCTCTATTGATGAACTTGTTTTGGCGCAAAATACTTTAGAAGTAATCGAAAACGTACTCGAAGAGTACCGACGTGAAGATATTTTAAGAAGCTATGGCATGATGCCCGCTGAAAAAGTTCTTTTTTTTGGCCCTCCTGGTTGTGGTAAAACACTTTCTGCAGAAGCTATTGCTTATGAATTAAATCGCCCACTTGCTATTGTTAGGTTGGATTCCTTAGTGTCATCATTCCTAGGAGAAACAGCCGCGAACCTCAGAAAGATATTTGATTTTATTACAAAACACAGGCTAGTTGTGCTTTTTGATGAATTCGATGCATTAGGAAAAGAGCGAGATGATGGCTCTGAACACGGTGAACTTAGACGAGTTGTAAATGCTGTTCTTCAAATGATGGATTCATATGATGGTAAAAGCATAATTATTGCTGCGACTAACCACGAACAGATTCTTGATAGTGCCATTTGGCGTCGTTTTGATGAATTAGTGGAATTTCCTTTACTCAATAAAGATCAGCTCCAAAACTTACTACAACTTAAGCTACGCGGTGTAAGAAGAGAATTTGATTTGGATAGCCCTGAGCTTCATTCAATATTTGATGACAAATCACCGGCAATAATTGAACGTATAATCAGACGTGCTGTTAAGCGGATGATTCTAAAACAAAAAGAGTTTTTAACTGTGAAAATGTTAAAGCATGCTTTTGAATTGGAAAACAGAGTTAGCTAATTTTAATAAACAAAGGAATGTAATATGGCGGGAGTATATCCTCATCTTTCTTTTTCAAAGGAAGTACCATTAACCCCTAGAAGATCTCGTAACGGATTCGGTTCAAAAATCAAATGTGATAACCCAAAAGAACACGGTCGAAACTTACAAAAACAAGTAGTGTCTTTTCAGGAAAGCATTTCATCGCAAGTTGGTGGGAATGCATCTCGCAACATTATTCAAATCAAACTGTCTGAAAAAATGAGCTTCGAAGATATCACTAAACATGGTATTTCGATCATTGGTCAGCAAGATGAAACCGTATATCTTGCATTTGCTGATGAACAACAGCTAAATGAGTTTAATAGTCGACTATCCAGATTGGTTGACGGCGAACATGTAACTTATGCAAACTTACTATTTGCAATTGATAAAATAGATGCTTGGGGTGCTGAAGAAAGAAAGAGCTGGGGATTACAACAATTTGGCTACCCAAAAGAAGAAATTTTTAGATTAGATGTTGAACTATGGCCAATTGGTGATGCTGGCAGCGTAGAAAGAAATAACTTAATTGTAGATTTTGAAGCGTGGTTAAATTCTTCAGCAATACAAAAACTTGATAAAGTTAATCGCGATAGCCTTGTGATGTTTCGTGTAACTGTCAATATAGAGAAAGCTGAAAGCCTTCTAAATCATAAAGATATTAGGCAGGTAGACCTACCTCCAAGAACTGGTGTTGAGTTCTCTCAGTTAAATATCGATGTTAATGTATTGCCTCCTAAATTAAATGAATTAACTGACGCCGCAAGCAAAATTTGTATATTAGATAGTGGTATAAACGCCAATCATATATTATTACAAGGCGCTGTAGGTGATGCGCAAAGCTTTATTGATGGTGAAGATGCTACGGACACAGTAGGTCACGGCACAGCAGTAGCTGGGGTGGCATTATTTGGTGATTTAGAAGAAAGGATAGAGGCGAACGAATGGACTCGTGAATTATGGCTGTTGAGTGGAAAAGTATTAACTCAAGATGAGCATGGCGAGCCAGTATTTGATGAAAAAACGATAGAAACAACTCTGGTTAATGCTATCACCTATTTCCATGATGAATATGACTGTCGCATTTATAATTTGTCTTTAGGAAACTTAAATGCGCCTTATAAGCATAACCATATATCAGGTATTGCTGTTACTTTAGATGAGCTTGCTAGAAAATTAGATATTTTAATCGTTGTATCATCTGGTAACTATAATGGTTCAGACATAATTAACAATTGGCGGGATGATTACCCATCTTATCTGCTATCTGAGGATGCAGCTTTAATTGATCCTGCTCCAGCGGCAAACGTTTTAACTGTTGGCTCTATTGCAAAGCATACAATGACCTATGCAGAGCGTAGATATCAGCTACAGGGTGAAATTAATGATCTGCACGTAGCGAATGAAGGACAAATATCTCCATTTTCAAGAAGTAGTCAAAGTAATAAGTCTGCATTAAAACCTGATTTGCTAGCTCATGGTGGAAACTTTGCTATACCTGCAAGAAGAGAGGGACAAAGTTGGAATCAAATATCCAAACACCTTGGCGTTGTAACACTGAATCATAACCCGCAAGGTAATACCTTGCTTAGCGAGTTCAGTGGAACTAGCTTTTCTGCTCCATACATAGCTCATTTAGCTGGTAGGCTACTGAATAATTATCCTCAAGCTTCTGCGAATCTACTTCGAGCATTATTAGCTAATCAAGCTTATGTAACACAAGAGATAGCGTCAACTTTTGAAAATAAAGAGCATACTCGACGAGTAGCAGGTTATGGCGTTGTAGATGAAGATAGTTTATTCAAATCTTCTGAAGAGCATGTTGTTTTAATAACTGAAGAAAAAATTGAAAATGATAAACATCAATTTTTTGAAATTCCTATACCCGATGATTACTTTCGTAAAGGTAAAGCGATTAGAACAATTACCGCCAGCCTCGCATACAGTCCATCTGTTCGTACTACTAGGTTAGAGTACCTTGCGACTAAGATGAAATTTCATTTAGTAAACGGAGATTCATTAGATTCGGTCGCCAAAGCTTTTAATAATGAAAATAAAACACAAATAAATTCTATTAGTGAAAGTGACGGATCTAAACGAGATATAACACAAGACGATAGAAGCAGAGGAACACTTCAATCGAGTACATGGACGTATAATCAATTTGGAAAACCAAGAAAGCTTTTTTTAGTTATTACTCGACAAGATCAGCCTTGGGCTCAGAATCAAGTAAACGATGAAGAAAGTTATGCTTTAGCGATATCAATCACGGATCGAGAAAATGAAGAGGCCAGATTGTACCAACAAATATCTGAAAAACTTCAAGCTCGTGAGCAAGTGAAACAAAGAGCTAAAATTAGCTAACAGTTATCAGCAGGAACTTATCTGGACAGCCATCATAGGACGCGTTTGTATAATATCGAATTTCCTTAATACATATCTTTTGTGGCGAAGCCATGCTTTTGATTTTATCGCGACTCAAAGCTCGCTATTTTTTGTTAAAAACTCAATAGGACAATTGGCATGGATAGCCAATTGAGTGGTGTTTTGTCGGGAACAAATCAGCACGGCCTTTTGAGTTTATAAAAAATAGGATAAGAGCTTTGTTGGAGGCCGGCTTCTTTTGCTTACTTTTCTTAGCTGTTGAAGAAAAGTCAGTCGTCCAGCAGGGATGTTGGGTGAAAAACGTCATGGATGACGGTGAACGAAGTGAATGCTTTTGTAAGCGAAGCGAATAATCTTGGTGCGCGCAGCCTCTGTGCCCTCTGTGGTAAATAGCTTTTAGTCTTTTAAGGCTTTCCTGTCGATTTGTTGATGCTGGCTATAATCTATAATCTTAACTGCAGCAGCGCTACTGCTCACGACACTATTGAGTGCATGACCAAAAACGATCATCATTCTTGGCCATTTTTTAAGAAGTATAATTCAGTAAACCCCATTTTTATAAATTCGGCATCTCTAAAATTTCTTACGGTAGCTTTGTCTTTACTGATTGAGGCTACTTGCTGCTCAGTTTGCAAAAACTGGG
This sequence comes from Paraglaciecola sp. L3A3, assembly GCF_009796765.1. Lineage (NCBI taxonomy): Bacteria > Pseudomonadati > Pseudomonadota > Gammaproteobacteria > Alteromonadales > Alteromonadaceae > Paraglaciecola > Paraglaciecola sp. L3A3. The sequence continues at coordinate 3,978,973 of NZ_CP047023.1, read as the reverse complement.
TTAGGTCTAGTCCTTCAGCATCGGCCACTGCCTCATGCATATTTTGATAGCGGCTGTAAGAAAAGCTTATTTCTTTTGCCACACCATTAAACTTATAACGTACTTTATGGGCCATTTTTTACTCACCTGGGTCGCTCAATTGCGCAAACTATTTGACCGCCATTATAAACTCAAATAGCGGTGCTTATTCAATAATCTTAACAATCAGAGCTAACAAGCCAGCCATTTTAAATGTCGGGTGAATTGTATTTTTTGCTTTCTGCTGCTCTAAAGCCCTTAAAAGCCTTGGATTCCGGCTTAAAAGCACACCGGAATGACGATAGTGGCAGCAACCGGAATGACGATAGTGGCAGCAACCGGAATGACGATAGTGGAAGCAACCGTAATGACGATAGTTAGACTGTCGGAATGACGATAGTAGCGATTACCAGAATGAAGTGATGTGGGGGTTGCCTTAACACCCATTCCTCTGTGCCCTCTGTGGTTCAAATTCTTCTCTTCTTTTGTAGGTCGTCCATTTATGGCGTCTATTTTTTACATTGACGGGCTAAAGCCACGACCTACATCGCTCTTATCTTTACCTGCTTCACCCTGCTTTTATGGATTCCGGCTCATACGTCATTCCCCTATGTTGTTAACAGGAACTAACGGAATACGTCTTTGGAGCTGGAAATATCGCAGGCATTTCGACTCCGATATTTTTCAGTAGGTTATATTTCAACGGCCTATACTGTCTTGAATTTTACGGTATTTTACGACTTATATTGTCTATAAATACATGTGTTCTACACAATTAAATAGCCATGAATAAAATACAATTATATCTTCGTTCCATAGCGTTAATATGCATGATGAGTGCGTGTAGTTCAAATGAAGTATCCAAGAGTAGAGAGTTGAAGCCAACGGTTGCCAAACCAATAAATTTTTCCTATCAAAAAACTACTGGCATTGGCTTCGACCCTGCCTTCAACAGGCGAGATAATAGTGATGTTGTTAAAGTAGGCAATAAATACTACATCTGGTATACCAGAATGAATAGTCCGGTAACGTCTGGTTATTGGGGGACTATTTGGTATGCAACATCAGAAGATGAGGGCTTTACCTGGCAGGAGCAGGGTATGGCACTTGGGCTCGGAGATGAGGGGAAGTTTGATAGCCATTCAGTTTTCACTCCCAATATTTTAGCCCATAATGGAAAGTACTATATGTACTACACGGGGGTGCAGCCCACTCCAGGTAACGTGAAAAAGAAATTTGAAAACAATACGGTAAATGATATTACCGGAATAGGTCTTGCTGTCGCAGATAGTCCTGATGGTCCTTTTGTGAGAGTGGAGAACAATCCCGTTTTAGAAATATCGACCGTCGCCGAAGATTTTGATAGTTATCGAATAGATGATGCCAGCTTATTGGTCGTAGATGACAAAATTTGGCTCTACTATAAAGGAAGATCTTTTAGTCATGGTAAAAGAGGGCCAAGTTTAACGCAAATGGGAGTTGCTTATGCTAATAGTCCTATAGGACCATTTATCAAACATCCTGAGCCTCTTTTAAAGAAGAGTCATGAGGTTCTTATTTGGAAACGGGACGGCGGCATTGCATCACTAGCTTCTATTAGTAAAACGGTGAATTTCGCCAAGGATGGAATTCATTTTTCGACATTGCAACAAAACCTGACTGATATTCCTAAAGCGCCTGGGCTATATCGTCCCCATTTAGAAGATGGGAATGCTGCCAATGAAGTACCTGGGTGGGGGATTGCTATGGTTGTAAAGCGCGGTGTTTCCTATTTGGTCCGGTTTGAAATGTAGCATCTGACTATCGATATTTTTTGATAGAGGAAGTGGCAAAATTAGAAATTTTGGAACAAAGGGCATTTAATATGCCCGCGAAATAGCAGGGTCAGAATAAGCTTAAATAAACCATAGACGATACTCAAAATTTGCTTAACTCACAGATAAGGAAATCTTTTGAGTCGTTTAGCTCGTATCTGCCTCATAGGCATTGCACAGCATGTAAAACATTCCAAAGATAAGTATCTAGTTTATCTATTTTTAAATTTTGATTGTATAAGTTTACTATTTGCGTTGCTTACGCCATATCTTTTCGCAAGTTCAGTCCAATCATCTAAGCTAGATTGAATTTTCTTTAATATAACTTCAGCTTTTTGTCTTTTGCTATTCCCTAAAATCTACTTCCTAGTGACTGCTTTAGGTCTAACCCTGAAATTGATTGTTACTTTTCTATTCGATTCGATTCACCTGAAGGACTGAGCTGGCTACTCTGCCGCCATCGTCTGGGTAAACTAGGCTAACTTTACTGTTTTTACTTAGTTGTTCCATAGGTACTTCTACTTCGACCATACCGTAAAACATGGGGCGACCTTTTTGGTCATCACCTGCCCAGTTGCTTGGTATTTCTAATGGCTTACCATTAATGCTAATAGATGAGGGTAGGGCTTGCTGACCCTGTTCGCGAGCTGGAGACAGGCGAAGGGTTGCCGTGCCTTTTCCCTCTGGTACATTGTTGAAGGTAAAGTTCATTTCTTTATTACCTTGGATTTCTTGAAGGTAATCTGTGGCATAGATGCGATGCTCCTTTACCGTTTTTTGAGTTTTAGGGGGCGTCTTTAGATTCATTTGAATCATCACCACATCACCAGCAAACATGTTTAACCACAAAGGGGCTTTTTCTGCTGGGTGCTCTCCAAGAATTGGGCGAACACCGTTGGTTGTGAGCGTGCGTATTGATACCGATTCTGTTTCTAGATCTTGTAACCCATCTAATGACACTTTTTTGGCGGCATCATCTAAATTCATAAGAATGACGTTTAATTTATTGCCGTCAGCAAGCAAATGCACACGGACATCGGGATTGTTACTCTTGCTGAGTCGCCATTCGCCTGCTACCCCTTTCCAAAAGTAGTAAAATTTCATAAGGTCGGTTTCAACATAGGTTTCACCGTCAGCCAAGCGACGCCAAAGCAGATAAGGATTTGCCTCACCGGGAACATAGTTGTTATTCATGCCATAGGTCCACGCTGCCTTGCCAAGGAAAAAAGGCACGGTACGCAATAGGCGATCGGGATGATCCATGTAGGTGATAAGTTGCCCCATCGCCGAATATAACATCCCAGCAGAGCGTTCTTCACTGTACTGCAAGGTATTCATGCTGCCTTGTGGGATTTTTCCGTATTCGGTAATCATGATGGGTTTGGCTACACCAAATTTAATGTGGCTATAAGTATCTACTATATCCATTATTGCTTCGGAGTTACTGCCAGTGCGTGACCGTGGAGTGCCCATCACATTTACCCCGTCATAGATATGATAAGACCAGAAATCCATATTCTTGCCAGCAATATCCATGAATTTTTTCTGCCAATTTGTCCAATTATTAAAATCAGAATGTTCAAATTCAACCCATGCTGCAGAGTAACCACCGACCATTACGTCAGGGTTGAGTTCTTTCACACGTTTTGCTACTACGTTATGTTGTTCACTCATGGCTTCTATTGAGGTAGGAATTTTTTTCGATTTCACAAAAGGCTCATTATAAACCTCAAGAAACCTAGGGCGCTCTTCGTCGGTGAATCCATGTTTTAACAAATGTGCGGTATATTCAGCTGTTGCCTCTGCACTCTTTGGGCCCCATGGGGTCGATGTGTTATTTGCATGCCCGTGCATGATTTCAGGGTGAGTACATAAAATCACATTCCTCATGTTGCTAGGATTTATTCGACGACCTTCATAATTGTCGCTAAATTTGTCATTGAATAAGGCGCTGATCTTCGATACATCGGGCATGTCTGGATTGCTGGGATCTGCTGGCAGACTTTTTGCCATCCACGAAATAAATCCACCATCACGGCCATACTCAGCTTCAAGTACCTCTTCTAAATAGCGAAGGTTATCGTCGTTTAAATCTGTCGAACCAAAGCTCTCGTGAACCGTAATAAATTGGTTGCGATTGAATTGTGTGACGCCACCAATATTACGAATGGTGCTTGGATCTAGCTGAACACTGACTTCTTCTAGTTTTGCATGGGAAATAAAAGGGATAAACAATGATGCGGTGATAGCCATCGAGAGGATGTTTAGCTTTATATATTTTAGGTTGGTCATGCAAATCTTCCAAATGTGATGTTATATGAGGTAAAGTTGCCTCGATAATTGCGGTTAAGTACCTACCTCAAGCTAGCAGGAAAGTAATTGACGTACTTTATCTTTAGCAAAACCACTGATTTCATTGTTAACAATCTTAATCTAATTATTTAACATTTAACATTAGTGGAACTGATATTTATTTGTGTAAAATTGATATTGATTAGGGCTGAAATAAAAAATTAGAGTTGACTTTGTTTTGTAAGCTACTGTTTTAAGTGTAAATTTTTTTTAGGTTTTAACGAGCAGAAATTAACGGGCCAACCTTAATAATTTAATTTTGGATAAAATAATAAAAGGCTCAGTGTTAAATTAAGTATACTTGTCGTTTTATTAACCGCAATAACACCTGTGCTGGTTAATGATTTGATCTTAGCCTCTCGCTATTCACTAAAACCTATCTCCTAGCTACAGCTTTGCCTACTTTAATTTGCTGTTAATTTAGATTGGATATTTTGCAGTTCTTTAACCAGGGTGTTGTATTGATCAATCCAATCATTATTTTGTGCCTCCATGCGTTCAATTTTATCGACTTCTTCTCTTTGCTCTTCTTTACAAGAGGCTTCTTGTTCATAAAACCAATTTTGTTTTTCAACTTCGGCATTTGTACATTTGGATAAACAACTATAATTAGGCTCATATTTATATCTATTAAATATGACATCCCATTTACGCACATCTGGACATCGCTGGTTACAGGAGTAGTCTACATCGGTGATTGAGCAAGGTTCTATGTTATTCGCTCGTCTTTTTATCTGCTTAATTATATTTTCGATCTTGGGTTTGAGATCATCCAACTTTGTGGTTATTGCCTGATACCTTTGAGTCAGCATCTCTTGTTGATTTTGTTGTCGGATCAATAAAGGTTCCATTTTCAGCTTGAACTGGTTACCTAACTTAATACTCGTTTGAATTTTTTTATTGGCTAATTGCCATTCTCTTTGACTCACTAAATCATTGGCCTGATCCAGTGCCGTCAGAAATTCCTCTTCGTCAACTAAGACATTTTGTTTATCTTGGTCGGAAATTTTTGAGATGTTAGATCTAAGTCGGTAGGTCAAATCAGATAATTCTTCCATATCAATGCAAACCTGAATCGCGTCTTTTGTAGACTCCTCAAATGAAGCGTAGTAACGACGTTCAAATGCTAGAAAGTCGGCACCTGAAAAGGTTTTACTATTAATCATACTAAAATAAGATTCATCAACTGCCACTACTTGCGCTGGTATTTCTGGGCGTAGTCGAAGACGATATTGGCATGCTTCAAAACGAGAACTAATAAGATCTGTTTCGGATTTTACCGTACTTGCCATATCAAAGTCGGCAATGTTCTGGCGAATGTCTTTTATAAAAGCTAATAACTTCTCTTCTGATGGTGGCTGAGTATTTTTAAGGGAGTGGTACTGGTTACTGATTCGCTCCGGGATAGGTAGAGGATTTCTGTCCTCGGTGACTAACAACGCGTATTTGTTTTCAAGTGTTGCCATCTCTTTCGCAAGAGAATCAAGTAAATTCTCAGTGGCAAAAGAGCGACTAGATATCAACGTGATTATAGTAAAAAAGCAAAAGGTTAGGGTTCCTTTCATTGTTACTCCTAAGTGAAAATAAGACTCTCAAATTTTGATGCTACTAATATGAAAAATTTTTAAATTAACCTTACTGCAAATTTATATGCACTGAATTTTCACTATAAAACATTTTAGATTATAGTGGAAGTAATTGAAATATATAGGGTTAAAGTCCACTGATGAACTCTCGAACGGTTTATGATGAATTTACTTCATCTAGGATGGATCCCTCAGGGGGAGGGGCCAATTAAATTTCGAGATTGGTTTATTAACCACTGCAATGCCAGTGTAGGCTAATGATTTGTCCTAGATTTAACCTTCTCTAGATAATTTTTTTTGATCTAGGTAAGTTGTTTTTGGCTATTCCATAGTCCCAGTTACTAACTACCTCATTTTGCCGTATTCAGCTTAGTCTGCTCCATTCTGCAATATACTGCTCTTCTATGCCTTTATAATCTATGCCTTTATAATCTCTGCCTGTAGCCATTCTTGTAAACTTGCATAACGGGATGAGGCTAATGAAAAATCGTGATTTTGGGAATGCGGGGTAGGTATGGCAACACAGGGTATGCCTGCAGAAATCGCCGCTTGCATACCGTGTTGCGTGTCTTCAATTGCTACACATTGCTGTGGGGTTTTGCCAAGGTGTTGCGCTGCTTTTAAGTAACAATCTGGTGCGGGTTTGCTATTTTGCACATCTTCTACCGCAACAATACACGAAATATAAGGTGTTAATTGGTAGGTTTCTAAGGTTTTATATACCGAGGTTTTGCTGCCTGCCGTGACTATCCCTAAGGTAAATCCAGCGTTGAACGCCGCTATTATCGCTTCTTTTGCATAGGGCATTAATGGAAAAGCTTGCTGTTGTAAGTAGTTGATAACAGAATCGAGCTTTTGTTTTTCTAGCACGCTAGGCGATACCGATAAATTAAAATGAGACACCACATCTAGAGCATTTTGTTTGGTGGGAACCCCCGCCATCACATCGCTATAAAACTCTTCATCGATCGTGACTCCATAAAAGTTTGCCACCTTTTGCCACAATTCATAATGCACACGTTCAGAATTAACCAGTGTGCCATCGTGGTCAAATAATAAGGTGTTGGTGTCTTGATTTACCGCAACTTGATGCATCAATAGGTCTCCCGATTACACTGCCATGATAAGCCTAACATTTGCTCTCCTCCTAAGCTAAATGAGAATAATTAGTTAATATTACTAAATATTTTAGGTTTGATGAAACAGTCTGGCTTTTGATGACGATAATAAGTGTTGATGTTAATAAATTGTAATTGAATAACTTGATGAGTACTTATCTAAATATAACTGAGGCAGTTGCTAATAATATGAAACGAATACTGAATTGTGTATGTTCTATTCTGGTTTTGAGCGTAACGGGGAACCTTTACGCAAATGAGCAAATGGCGCAGCCTTTGGCGAGTCTTACTAAACCGAATATCGTCTTTGTGATTACCGATGATCAAGGCTACGGAGATATGGCGAATCGAGGAAATCCAATCATCAAAACACCGCAGTTAGATCGTATTCATGATGAATCTGTGCGTTTTACCAATTACCATGTTTCTACTACCTGCGCTCCGAGTCGTGCTTCTTTGATGACAGGCCGACACAGTAATCGTGTCAATGCTTTTCATACAATTAGCGGTCGCTCTATACTGTGGGAAGATGAACGCTTGCTGCCTCAAGTGTTAGCTGAGAATGGCTACACCAATGGTCTTTTCGGTAAATGGCATCTAGGTGATAATTACCCTTTTCGCCCTGAAGATCGTGGTTTTCACGAGGTGGTACGGCATGCTGCTGGTGGTATAACTCAAGGCCCAGATTATTGGCGTAATGATTACTTCGACGATACCTATTGGCATAACGGAGAATTGCAAAGCTACAAAGGTTATGCCACTGATGTTTTTTTCGATGAGGCTATAGCGTTTATCGAACACAATAAAGACAACCCCTTCTTTGCCTACATTTCTACTAATGCCCCACACGCGCCTTACAATGTTCCAGAAGAATATTACAACCTCTACAAAGATGTACCTAATCTAGCAGATCGTTTCAAACGTTTTTACGGAATGATCACCAATATCGACGACAATGTGAAACGCTTAGAGGATAAATTAAAAAGCTTAGGTTTGCGCGACAATACCATTTTCATTTTCACCACCGACAATGGTACAGCGGGTGGTAACAAAGTCTTCGACGGCGGACTGCGTGGCAGTAAAGGTAGTCAATACGAAGGTGGCCACCGCGTACCATTTTTTGTGCGCTGGCCTGCAGGCGCTATCAATGGAGGTGTAGATGTCGATCGTTTAGTGTCACATTATGATATTTTGCCAACCTTTGTTGATCTTTTGGGCTTAAAGTTTACCCCCACTAAGCCTCTGGACGGTATTAGCTTTGCACCGCTACTTAACGACAAGGATGGCAAATGGCCAAATCGTATTCTGTTTATGGATACGCAACGGGGTCAAAACTTAGTTAAGTACCAAAAGTATGCCGTTATGGATCAAGATTGGCGTCTAGTCGATGGTGTTGAGTTATATAATGTCACTAAAGATTTAGCGCAGACAGAAAATGTGATTTCTGAGCATCCCGAAGTGGCTGCACGTTTAGCCGAAGGTTATGAACGCTGGTGGCAGTCTATTAAAAATGACCACCCGAATGAGCGTTATGCTTATATCAAGGTGGGTTCTGCTTATGAGAATCCCAGCCGTATTTCTTCTCATGATATGCTGACTGGTAAACATTTGCATGTTTGGCACCAGTATGGAGCCGCCAATGCGTCTCAGGGCACGGGCCGCTGGAAAATTGAGTTTCTTGAGGATGCTCAATACAAAATCAGTCTCCGACGATTTCCGCCCGAAAGCGGTTTGGCAATTAATGCTACGTTTCCTCAGCAAGAAAGGCGAATCGAGTTAGACAGAGTGTTCCCGGCGAGTGTAAAGGACGATTTTACTTCTGCTTACCTTTACGTTGCTGGGATCAATGGCAGTCAAAGGATAGCCGCTGGACAAGAGCAGGTAGACTTCACCAGTTTCGTTCCTGCAGGGCGTTACGATATGGAAGCTCAGTTGATCGACAAAGATGGACGAGTGTATCCAGCGTATTACGTCTATATTGAAAAACTGTAACATAACTGAAAAGAGGCAAGTTAGTTGGAATGAGACTGGTACTGGAACTGTTAAATTTAGTCCCAACTTCACGCTACTAATACCTGCCTCATTCTGTTTTGTAGTCTTTACTCGTAGCTAGAATCTCGAAACTAGCAGCTATTTACTGCACCTATCTCCTAGCTACTTTTTTAGTTTGCTTTTATTGAAAAGTGATTGGGATTGTAAAACTTATCTGTTCTCCCGCCTCATCTCCACTACCAGGGCCTGGATCGTTATGGATGATCAGCATTCCATTTACACTATCTTTCGCATTAAATATTAATTCGGTAGAAAATAGCACGGGTTTACTTGTCATCCAATCTGCTTGAGTCGTTAAAAAACCGCGTGCTAATTCAGTGCCCTTTTCATCAATAAGCTTTACAAAACCTAGTGAACCTTCACTGGCAAACCATATGCCTTGAGAGTTTACTTCAACTTTTGTTGGAGAAACCAATTTGTCATTTTTTTGAATATTCACAGTAGGTAGTTTGGCACCATGCATTGAGCTAATTGAATTGTAATTACAGGCTAGGCATATGAATATCAGAGAAAAAATAATTGTCATTACTTTTGAATTGGGCATGTTAAAGGTCATGATTTTAATTTTTTACCGTCTCTTTTGTTTGCGATGGTCAATTTTATTATTCTTTGCATTTTTAGCCAATGGATTCCTGCTAACAATATACAGGAATGAGGGGCTTTGAAGTCGGCCGATAATTTCGGTTATCGGCCAAGTTGAGGATCTAACAGATTCACATCTCAGCTTTTAACTGTTTTTTCTAACAACTATCTCCTATCTATTACTTAGCCTTTTCCTATGTGGTGAATTGCTTTTAGCGCTTTGCTGTCATCTTTATTCTCGTAGCTAGAATCTCGTATCTGCTTTTATGGCTGTTATCGCTGCCCAGCAACTAAAGCTGTTGGCCAATGATTACTTTGTGCCATCACATTTTGTTTTATGGTGGTTGATGATGTACGAGGGTTATACAGTACTTTTTCTATTTGTTTTCCTGCTAATTTTAGATATGACTCTACTGCTAAATTATGTGGTTGGTTACCCCAGTCTTCGCCAATAACGAAAATATCAGCATTGAGTTCTATACAGCCAGATACATACTCAAGCTCATCGTAAGGACGAACAATATCCACACAACTTAAGGCTTTTAGCATTTCCATTCTTTGCTCTAAAGGAATGACTGGCACATTGGGTTTGTAAGAATTCACTACACGATCAGAAGCTACGCCTACAGCGAGAGAGTTGCCAAGTGATCTACAGTACTCCAGTAAAGCAAGATGCCCTACATGAAGTAAATCAAAAGTACCTACAGTATATACAAGCATGTGTTATTGAACCCCTTTGAAATAATTATTAATGTCATGTGTTACAGCTTTTAGTTATGCAAGTTTCCATGCGTAAATTGCTGTAATTCCTAGGGTATAAAACGCTAGTAAATAAACGTTTCGTGGATTGCCAGAAAGTTTGGGTGTCTTGATCTGTGACACATTTAGAGCGGCCAGAGTCAATGCACTGACACAAAGAATGATTGAAAATGTTTCAATTGGAATGAAAGCTTCTAACAGGAAGATAAAGACTAATATCAGGCTGTTATTATCCAGTGCTAAGCCTGTGTATTTCGATGAGTCAGATAAACCGAATGTACTAAAATAACTTAAACGTATTGCACTGGCTGCGATCATTACGAAAGCTACAGGTAGTAATAATGGGTTAAATTCGGCAAAACTTAACAATAGAATAGCGGGAGCTACACCATAACTAACAATGTCTATTAATAAATCGAGTTGGCCACCAAAAATTCGGTCACTGCCTGTTCGTCCTTTCATTTTTCTTGCCACTAAACCATCGGCCCAATCAAAGGCAACAGCCCAGACCATGCCTATCATTGCGGCATAATAAACGCCGGTAATACTAAAATAGATGGCTAGAATAGTGCAGAATAATCCACTAAGAGAGCAAATATTAGGAAGATCTTTAACGTAAGATATAATCGATGGGGGTAACGCTTGAACTGTTTCATTGCTGGTGGTCATGTAGCTCCTAAAAGGAATAAGTAAAAATTAAAGACACACCTAAACTACGCAAAAAAATATCGCGTGCTTTTCATCGCTTCACTCAAAAGAGTAAAGTTAGGTTAAAAGTCAGATTGTTCTCAAAAAGAGTGAGGAACGCAAATAGTAGGTGCTGTAAATCTATCTTATTTACGCTAAGCAAATAAGAACGCAATAAGGAGGATAGAGGCGTGTGGCCAGTAGGCTCAATACATGGAAAGACCGGCGCACTATACGCTTTATTTAGTCTAGGGCACAGACCTTTAATTTTTATTTCTAGAGCAATGGGTATAACTACAGTGAACTGCAGCCTTGCAGTTGCGATTTGCAGCACTGTAACAAGCTGTGATTTTTGTCTTTAATCTCGCAGCTATTTACTGCTTCACACTTTTTATTCAGAACTCAGGTTATTTATGTTTACGGAGCTGGTTTAATAAAAAAGCTCTAGATGCACCCTTACCATTTTGAAAGGTATTAAGTGTTAAATAACTTGTATTCTTAGGTAAAACGAGTGTAATGGTTACCTGTGAAGCAATGTCTGGTTTAAGTTTCCATTGTGCACGTTGCTCTGCATGTAAAAATTTTGCCCCATCAATAGGCTTAAAGCTTACTCTAGCATCTTTAGTTTTAGCCCCTTCAAAACGTAAAGTCATGATGACTTGATCAGGTGAGTTGCCTGCCTTTAATTGATAATAAGTATCAATCATTGATACGCGCTTATTAAGAGCTGGTGCACCACCAAGCCATAAACCTTTTCGTTCACTAGACACTGTGGGGGCAAAATCAATGGCTTTACTTTTCACTTGTTTAGTCAGTGTCTCGCCTGATGACGAAGACTCCGATTTAACAGCTATTTGCAGAGCATCTTTGTCTGGATTTTCACATCCAAACAAAAATGCTGTTGAAAATATAGTCAAAAGAGCAATAGCACCACGACAATAGGTGTAAGCACACCTATTTTTATTGGTCTTTAAATGTGCTGACTGAGTCTGCATTTGCTAGTCTGCAGCCTTTGCCAATTGAACTTTATAGCCACACTGACTGCCATTAAGTACCATTTCAGGGTTACTAACATTTAGATTCAATGAATACTTAGTACCTGATTTAACATCAGCACCACCAAAGTATTCATCAGAATTTTCTCCGTTATATCCCCAAATTCTTACCTTGCTACCCGTTTCGTCTCGCATTTCAAAACCGATATTTTGGTCACTTATGGTTTCGCCGTACTTATCAATGCTTTGCAACAAAAGATTACCCGTATAGTTTGACGTAAAAGTAAATCGCTTACTCATACCCAGCCCATTTGAGCCATTTGCGCCTTGTAGATTTCTATTTAAACAAAAAGTAGGCGCGCTAGTCGTCAACAGTGGTGGTGTTTCATCGAATGTTGGCGTATCAATCGACTCAAGCTCCAGCTCAATATATAAGCGTTCTAAATCATCAGCACCAACAGCAGCGGTTTTCTTATTGTTTGCTGCGCTAATTGCTGGGTCTGCGGCTGTTCCTTCAGGCAACACACCATAGGGATCGCTTGATTTAATGTTAGCATCAGCCATCAAAGCTTGTACTTCACTAGTCACATCTGGGTTTGCTTTTAAATAATGGTGTAAGAAAGAAAATATAGTCGCTGAATGTATACTTGTTTTCATTTCGGTAAATGCATTAAAGAACTCGGTTAACCCTTTTCCGGGTAGCTTACCAATTCCATACATAAGGGTGATTATACTGGCTTCTGAATAGAATCCATTAACATACCCAGCTTCGTTTTTATCGGTTAAGTCGGTACAAAAGCCATCTAATTGGTTTTCACCTGATACGTCGCAATAGTATTGACTACCAGATAAAAGGCCACCAATTGCAGTACCATAACCTTCACCGTAAGCCAAACTTGCATCTTTATATTCGAGGTCGCCATGAGAATCCCCAGGGCTATCAGAATACGATAGCTGGTCTTGCAAATAATGACCAAATTCATGCCCTATAACACCTTGGTCGAATTCATCTGTATCTGAATCGGCTTTACCCAAAATGTATAAACCTGGCGCTAAACCTTGGCCAGAATAATGAGAAGTTCCAATTTGACCCGAAGCTTTATCTCCATCTGTACCAATATTTTTAGGTGACCAATAAATAACTAATGGTGGCATGTTGATATTAGGATTGATTTGCTCTAAGGCATCAGCCCCTGATTTCATCGCTCTTAAAATAGCAAAAGGTGCCGATTCTCTTTGCTCATCACTCAATGCTTGGCCGTTACTATCAAAGCCAATTTTAGCCACTAAATTATGCTCGTTATCTGAACCAGCTTCAGCATATGTTGTAAAGTAAGGCGTCGCTATTTGGTACATGGCTCTAGGCGAGCTAGTGCTAGTATTATCACGCACACTAAAATTATAATCAGGGCCAGTGTCATCCGTTTTTACTTTCTTTATTTCTGCCTTTGCTACCACTTTTAAACTCGTTGATTCGGGTACATTACCAAACTCATAGTAGCCATCAGGATAAGTGGTCGTAGATGCTATGACAGAATCAGACTCGTCAACCAGCTCTACGGTTACACCAGATATATTAAATATAGCTAAACTATCGCTGTAATAGTCATGGGCTGGGCTTGTACTTGGATCTATGGCAGGCGCTTCGCCTTTAATGGTTCCAAACACCCAACTTGAACCTGTTACTGCTTTTTGTTCGACACTGTAAGTACTCATTTTAGCGTCGGGAAATTTTTTGTATTGCTCTAATGCATAGTCCCAAGTACCAGGGTCAACTACCGTCATGGTGACTGTATTCTCTACCCTGTCATTGTCCATAACGACCAAATCAGATTCACCAATGGCTTGTTCAGGACATTCTGCATACATCAGTGTGTATTTAGAATCAGTATTAGTATCACTTAAGGTCTGTAGGTCGTAGGTTTTACATGCCTCTCCACCTAAGGTGACGCCGAGTTTTAAAGACATGTGAGTACCAACAAGCTCAAAAACAGAGGGAGAAAATGCGTCGATTGTGCTTAATGCCTGAAGATTATTACTGTCAGGATGGCTGGCATCGATATACTCTACCTGAGAGACTAAAGGTGCTTGTACAACATCATGAAAGAACTTATCTAAATCTTCATCACTGCCTAAATATGGGTCAATTCTTGGGTTGAAAAACATATTTTCTAGAGCATAAAAATACACGTCACGTATTTCATCATTGGTAAATAAACCGTTATTTGCCATGCCAACGAACAACTCTTGTATCACCTCTTCAGCGCTGTCAGCTTCAACATCAAGTTGGTACTGAGATAGCGCCGCTAGTACCAATCCATAGTTACCATTTTCAGAACCATCCATATAGTAAACATTTAAGTCTAGAGGCACCACTGTGGCCAAATCAACATCTTTTAGGCCAAAAGAAAAAGCAACATTTTCTAGTACATCAAAGTAAGTCTCTGGCGCTAATTGGTAATATTCAACTAATCGTGCGGCAAGTTCAGTCAATGGAGATACAGTGACGGTAAATTCAGAAGAGGTAATATCGACATACGAGCGCAAGAAATCAGCCGTTAATTCTTCACCCGTTGCTTCGTCAATGTAAGTACCGCCAGAACATTCAACTACTACCAATCCTGTATCGGCCGGCACGTCTTCAAAAATACCAACGCCTTCAGATGTAATGGCCGTATCAGCCACTTGAGTAAAATTGCTATTTGGGTCGAATAGCGCACATGAGCCTCCATCCACGGAAGCAAGTACATAGTTTACAGTTGCTTCTGTAGGATTTGAGCTATTATCACAAGCACTTAGAATTCCGGTTAAAATCAAAGTTGCTAAACACTTATATTTAAAAGTGCCTATCTTTGATCGATTAATATTTAGTTTATTGCGCATAACCAACTCCTTTGGTGAAAAATATTTAATGTAACTAGAAGTAAAAGATTATTACCCAATAAACATCTTTTTCACAAGTTAATTTTATTTTGGATTTATAATACAAAAGTCTAATAGCCAGTTTACAAGTGCAATAGAAAAAAACGGATAAAAATAACAAGGTCGACTGAATACTTTGTGAGGCATCTTGATGAAAAATTTCGTAACTGTTTTCTATGTATTCGCCTTTATGTTGTTCTTAGGATATCGGTTGGTGCAAATTGAGATTTAGACTAACATAATGAAAATTTATAATACTTATCGATTTGGCTCGATATTGTTGGTAAATGCTATTTTAGAGTTGGGGATATTAGTTGAAAATTCTTGTTGTAGACGATCACACCCTATTTCGCGAAGGCTTAGTTTACGTGTTTGATAAGCTTGAAGATGACACAACTGTTTTAGAGGCTAGTAGCTATGAAAATGCGGTGTCTTTGCTAAATGAAGATCCTGATATAGATTTAGTTTTATTAGATTTATGTATGCCTGATAAAGATGGTTTTAGTCTTTTAAGTTATTGTAGAAAACACTTTCCTCTTGTTACGGCTGTGGTGTTATCTGCATCGAAGCAACAAAGTGATTTAAATCGAGCGCTCGAAGGTGGCGCTTCAGGTTTTATTCCAAAAGATAGCTCTAGTAAAGAGATGTTAAATGCGCTGCGTTTAATTATGTTAGGTGAAATATACGTCCCTGCATCGATAGTTAAAGATTCAGTTCAGGATCAAGATACATCTGAGTCACTCACGCCAAGACAATATGAAGTGGTTGAAATGATGATGAAAGGATTATCGAACAAAAAAATAGCACTAGAAATGGGCATTGCCGAAGCCACCATTAAAATGCATATCACTGCTATTTTTAAGCGACTGGGTGTCAGTAATCGAACTGAAGCGGCAATTGCTGCACAAAAACTAGGGGCTTTTAAATAAGCAGTTATCGATTATTCGATACTTCTTAAAAATGATCTGAGTTTCATTGGCGGTACCGGTTTAAAAAGCACTTGGAAGTTGCTCTTTTTTATATCGATTAAGCGATCTTGCATCATGTCGCCGGTAATCAAAAGGGCAGGGATCTCTGCCTTAAAGTGTTGATGCAAGGCTTTAATCGCGTCCACCCCAGTCTTATTTTCTTTTAATCGATAGTCTGAAATGATCACATCTGGTTTTTGCCCCTGCGCTTCAAGCTGTTTCATTGCATCGTCAAGATCGAGTGCTGTGATTACCTGATATTTCCAAAGTGTTAGAATAGAGCTTAGTCCTTCGCGGATACTTTCTTCATCATCAATAATCAGTACAAGTTTATTTGTGGCTTGAATTTGTGGCTTTGTATTCTTTAATTTAATGACATCGTCATGTTTATTCAGCATCATTTCAGCTTGTGTGACAGCAATTGAAAATGTTGAGCCTTTGCCTACTGTGGAAGTGACCAAAATTTGATGCTCAAGTAAATCGGCGGTTCTTTTTACGATAGACAAACCCAGACCTAAACCTTTTTGTCGATCTCGTTCTGGATTATTGACTTGATAAAATTCTTCATAAATTTTTTCAAGAGTTTCTTGGTTCATGCCAATACCAGAGTCTTTTACTTGAATATACACGAGTCCTTCTTGCGCTTCGCAAGAAACCTCAACACGGCCATTTGAGGTGTATTTAAGGGCATTGGATAAATAGTTTCTGAGTATGCGTTCTAATAAATCGGGCTCACTATAAACCGCTGGATAAAATGTTGGCCAACTTAGTTTGATATCTTTTTCTTGTGCTTCTCTGGAGTATTCTTTAGACAATTTGTCAAAAATATCACTTAACACAAAGTTTCGTTTTTTCACTGTCACCACACCAGCATCAAGCTGAGAGATATCCAGTAATTTGTCAAAAAGGTTGGTCAGTGCGTCTACTGATGCGTTAATTTGTTCAACTACACGTTTCACCTTAGGGTACTTAATGGTTTCATCTAATACCGAAGTAAATAAGCCTAAGGCATACAGGGGTTGACGAAGATCGTGGCTAGCTGCCGCTAAAAACATAGATTTTGCTTTATTCGCCCGTTCGGCTTCTTCTTTTTGGGCTTTAAGCTGCTCTATCAAATTTAAGTTTTGAAAACGTAATGCCAAGCTTTCCTTAAAATTCTTATTAATTTTAAGGTTGAATAAGGTCAACACAAGTAAATACACCAGTGATACAAAGCCTAAAGTATTATGATATTTATCGCCAATTAAAAAATATTGCAGGGTGATCGACAGCATTATGGTGGGTACATAAGCAAAATATCCTGGCATGTAAATGCTAAAAGTAAATGCCGAGCCACCAGTCATAGCCATTAAAGCCATTAGTAGAAAAAGTTGATAATTTTGATCATCTACTGGGAAATATAAAAAACTGATAGTACCCCAAGTAATACCGGCAAATGCGCTACCTAATATTAGTGATAGTTGATAAGGCCGCAAATTATTCGGCTCAAAATTGTTTCTATACTTCAGATAAAATGCGCTTCGAATTGTCACCATCACCAGCAATAAAGACAAACAGGTATAAATCGAAGCGGCAGGTATCACATCCGAAAAGCCATATGAAAGCGCGCAACCCACCATTAAATTGATAAATAAAAGCACCGGAATAGAACCATGCATGATTTTAATTTGTTCAATGTGAATTTTGTCTTTGATGGATTGATCTTGAGTGAGAGGCAATTGAGTGACTTAAACAAGGAAGGATTAACCAAGCATATAAAAATAAATCTAATAGCACCACAGATAAAAAATACTTCATGGCGTAAATTTTTATTAGCGCTATGAATAACAAACGAGTACAGACTTATATCCTTGTTAGCATAAGCACATAAAATCAATGTGCTTATAAATTCTATATCAGCCCTCACTTTAGCACTCAGAAACACAAATATGACTAGTGTTATAGCATTCTAGTTAAATGGCTGGTCTTCAGCTGAACAGCAATGGGACAAAATTTTTGGTCGCTCAACTCGTGCACTACTAGGTGTTGGGGCGATAATTGACGAATGTGTATTAGGCATTTGTGTAAAAGCAGGGCTAGAGTTTGAATGCCCTATTTAAAAGCCGACCCTAATTGGATCGGCTAAACAGTATTAAATTTTTGTCAGGGCAACTGAGGTCACCCTTAATTTTGTGATTCTCCTTTTTTACGTAAACGCACTACAGCTAATAAACCTAGAGCAAGTAAGCCAAAAGTGGGTGGTACAGGTACGTCTTTGACAGCATCAATGACATTGACGTCGAATGAAATGTTAATGTCATCTACAGCTAAGAGGCTAAATAAACCACCGAAATTGGTATCATTCCCAAGTAAAGAAATGGTATCAGTGCCTACTGCATCAGCTGAAAAGGTCAAACTCGCCAGTTGTAGATTCCCTGTCACCACATCAAAAATGTCAAATAAACTGCCGTCTACATCGTTTATATTGTCAGGCACAAATGCAGGGTGAACGGTAGAGCTCAAAAATGAGACATTATTGGTTAGGCTTGTCAGGTCAAAACCAAAAGAAAATAGCTCATCTCCAGTTAAGTCTGCAAAGACATTGACTGTGAAGTTATCACCAACTGTCACTGTATTAGTGTAATCAAAGGTAATAACTGCAGCTGAAGCCGAAGAAAGCTGCAATAACAAGCCTAAGCTAGCAACGGCAATAGATAGTTTTTTGTAGAATTTTTTCATTTTGTATTTCTCATATTTTATGTAACAGATTTAGGCGCTGAATCAACAGCGCCTAGTAGTGTTGATTATTGATTTCGGTATGCGATTGCTAATAATCTGTAATCGTTTCGAGTCACCACACCGTCGTTATCCATATCAGCGGCAGGATTAAAGTTGGCGTCACCTTGTGAACTGCCTAAGGCTGCTCTAAAGAGTGATATATCACCTTGATTTAATATGCCATCTCCATCTAAGTCGCCTGGTATAACTTCTACAGCTTGTCCTGTGTTTGCGTCAGTCACTAGTAGATTAATCAGTGAAAGCTCGCCATTTACACTGACTGAACTTTTAAGGATGATTTCTAATGAGTTACCTGAAACATCTGGGATAGATATTGAGGCAGGAGCAAATGGCCAAGTATTACGTTCTAGTAAAACAGTGGCACCATCAACTTTAAAGTAAATATCGAACCGTACACCATCAGCTAATGATGCATCACCTTGAGCTGCAGCTGTGATATTCACTTTATCTGCACATGAAATATCAATAGCGCCTGTTGTCCAACGTCCGCCAATTAAGGTGATTAACGGGTTGTTGTATAATACGCCGCAGTTAGTTTCACCACCGCCAGTTTCCCCACCGCCAGTTGCGCCACCAGTATCTTCAGTGACAACTATGGTTGCTTGGTCTTTGAAAAAACCTTCAGCAGAAACCGCTTCAATAGTGGCTGTTCCCGCACCTACCGCAGTCACTACACCACTGCTATTTACCGTAGCAACAGAAGCGTCACTAGTGGTAAACCAAAGGCTTTTATTTTCGGCTGTGGCTGGTATAACTGCACCAGATACATATTTCACTTCACCGACTTTAGCGGTCATGCTTTTTGGTGTGATAGTGATACCTGTGACAGCAGTATCATCGCCGCCACCTGTTTCGCCACCGCCCGTTTCCCCTTGACTGCTGTCGCTAATCACGACGTCAGTGAAGGCCATTAAGCCAGCAATGTTTCTTGCTTTAATAATCACTTTCAGGCTGTCACCGACTACGTTGTCAAACTTAATCGCTTGAGGCGTAATTGGCGTTTTAAGGACTTTAGAGCCAATGCGGACGCCATCGACATCAAAATAGATCTCTAGAGACTCGTCAGCAGGTAGTGAAGCATCAGCGAAAGGTGTGTAGCTAATGTTTACCGATTCAGCACACGTTAGATCGTGAACTTGTTCGGTACGTGCAGTGGTTAAGGTTAACTTAGTATTTTCATACAAGATCCCACAACCTGATGTACCACCACCTGTATCTGCAGTAACAACTATTGTCGCTTGGTCTTTGAATAATCCTTCAGCAGACACTGCTTCAATAGTCGCAGTACCCGCACCGACTGTAGTGATAACTCCACCGCTAGTGACAGTTGCCACCGAAGTATCGCTACTGGTAAACCAAAGGCCTTTATTTTCGGCTGTGGCTGGTACTACTGCACCAGAAACATATTTTGTTTCACCGACTTTAGCTGTCATGCTTTTTGGTGTGATAGTAATGCCTGTTACAGCAGTATCATCGCCGCCACCTGTGCCACCACCGGTTTCACCATCTTTTGCTTGATAGTAACGAACGTAGTCAATTTTCATGCTTTTTCCGTCAAGCTCGTCGGTAACTGCACCAGCGATTCCCCATTTCAAAATGGCTTGGCTCAACAATATATTAGTTTCAGCATGGTTAAGGCTATGCTCTTCAACCCTGATTAATTGACCGTCTAAATAGAACTCATGTTTGTCTTCAGTCCATAAAAGTCCAAACGTGTGGTATTCAGTTGAAAAGTCATATTCTGGGAATTGACGTGGTTGCGGATTATTTGGATGTGTTACCTTGCCGTTAGCATCAGTATAGATATCAGTCCAATTATGAATGTTGGTATTGATTTCATTTGGATAATGACCTTCGTTAATGTCTAACTCAAAGCCTTTTTCACCCGCCGCTACGCCATTTTTTGGCCATAACCAGAATGAGTTATTACTACCAGTCGCACCTGTATATTTATATTTAGCTTCGAAGTAACCATATTTAAAGGTTTCTTTAGTCCAAACATTACCACAGGTCCAATCTTGGCCGCCTTTCGTTTCTTTACGAGCTGTTAGTTCCAAAATACCATCGTGAACGACAGCATTGTCACGCCAGCGACTACACAGAACAAAACCGTCAGCAGCTGTAGCACCGTTTTCTGAAACCCATTTTTCTTCTAATTGGCTATCTGGATAATCAAACTCGTCATTCCATACTAGGTCAAAGTCACTTAAATTAATTTCTTTGTCATAGACAGGGAAATTAGTATCTTCAACTACTATGGTTGCTTCGTCTGTGAAAAATCCTTCAGCAGATACCGCTTTAATAGTTGCGGTACCAGCGCCAACAGCAGAGATAATGCCACCACTAGTAACAGTGGCAACTGAGGCATCACTAGTGGTAAACCAAAGACCTTTATTAGCAGCAGTTGATGGTACGACTGCACCCGTCACATACTTGTCTTCACCTACTTTCGCGGTAATGTTTTTTGGTGTAATAGTAATGCCAGTAACCGCATCATCATTGGCGCCACCTGTGCCGCCAGTTCCTGCACCTGCGTCAGCAATAGACACATCGGTGAAGGCCATTAAGCCAGCAATGTTTTCAGCTTTAATGATAACTTTAAGGCTATCACCTACCACATTGTCAAACTTAATCGCGTTAGGAGCAATGGGGGTAGTCAGTTGTTCATAACCAATACGTTCGCCATCGACATCAAAATAGATCTCTAGGAAGGTACCATCTGGTAATCCGCTATCAGCAAACGGGGTGTAACTAATATTCACTGAATTTGCGCAAGTCAGGTCGTGAACTTGTTCAGTACGAGCATCGGTTAATCTAAGATCTGCATTTTCATACAGGATACCGCAATCAGTTCCGCCGCCAGTCTCGCCGCCTGTTCCTGTACCAGAGCCTGTAATAGACACATCGGTAAAGGCCATCATGCCAGCAGTGTTTTCAGCTTTAATGATCACTTTAAGGCTATCACCTGCTACATTGTCAAACTTAATTGCGTTAGGTGCAATGGGGGTAGTCAGTTGTTCATAACCAATACGTTCGCCATCGACATCAAAATAGATCTCTAGGAAGGTACCATCTGGTAATCCGCTATCAGCAAAAGGTGTGTAGCTAATGTTGACTGAATCAGCACAAGTTAGGTCGTGTATTTGTTCAGTACGAGCATCGGTTAATCTAAGATCTGCATTTTGGTAAACAATATCACAGCTAGCTCCGCCGCCTGTTTCACCGCCTGTTCCTGTACCAGAGCCTGTAATAGACACATCGGTAAAGGCCATCATGCCAGCAGTGTTTTCAGCTTTAATGATCACTTTAAGGCTATCACCTACCACATTGTTAAACTTAATCGCGTTAGGAGCAATGGGGGTAGTCAGTTGTTCATAACCAATACGTTCGCCATCGACATCAAAATAGATCTCTAGGAAGGTACCATCTGGTAATCCGCTATCAGCAAAAGGTGTGTAGCTAATGTTGACTGAATCAGCACAAGTTAGGTCATGAACCTGTTCAGTACGAGCATCGGTTAATCTAAGATCTGCATTTTCATACAAAATACCACAGCTAGTTCCGCCGCCTGTTTCACCGCCGCCAGTCTCGCCGCCACCAGTTTCGCCGCCACCAGTTTCGCCGCCACCAGTTTCGCCGCCACCAGTTTCGCCGCCACCAGTTTCGCCGCCGCCAGTTTCGCCACCGCCAGTTTCGCCGCCGCCAGTTTCACCGCCGCCGGTTTCACCACCACCAGTTTCGCCGCCTGTTTCACCATCTTTTGCTTGATAGTAACGAACGTAGTCAATTTTCATGCTTTTTCCGTCAAGCTCGTCGGTAACTGCACCAGCGATTCCCCATTTTAAAATGGCTTGGCTCAACAATATATTAGTTTCAGCATGGTTAAGGCTATGCTCTTCAACCCTGATTAATTGACCGTCTAAATAGAACTCATGTTTGTCTTCAGTCCATAAAAGTCCAAACGTGTGGTATTCAGTTGAAAAGTCATATTCTGGGAATTGACGAGGTTGTGGATTATTTGGATGTGTTACCTTGCCGTTAGCATCAGTATAGGTATCAGTCCAATTATGAATATTGGTATTGATTTCATTTGGATAATGACCTTCGTTAATGTCTAACTCAAAGCCTTTTTCACCCGCCGCTACGCCATTTTTTGGCCATAACCAGAATGAGTTATTACTACCAGTCGCACCTGTATATTTATATTTAGCTTCAAAGTAACCATATTTAAAGGTTTCTTTAGTCCAAACATTACCACAGGTCCAGTCTTGGCCATCACGTGTTTCTTTTATTGCAGTTAATTCTAAAATACCATTATGAACGAAAGCATTGTCTCTCCAGCGACTACATAAAACAAACTCATTGCCCGTAGCACCATTTTGTGACACCCATTTCTCTTCTAATTGGCTATCTGGATAGTCAAACTCATCTTGCCAAACCAAATTATAGTTTTCTAAGTCTATGGTTTTATCGTATACAGGAAAGTCTGCTGCAGTTACGATTAAAGTAGCTTCATCTTTGAATTGTCCTTCAGCTGTTACAACAGAAATGATTACTGTACCTGGTGCTATTGTTGTAATAACACCACCACTGGTTACTGTTGCAACAGATGTATCACTTGAAGTAAACCAAACACCTTTGTTTGCAGAGTTTAACGGCAACACGCCACCGGTAACGTATTTGTCTTCACCTACTTTTGCAGAAATGTTTTTAGGTGTAATCGTAGCGCCTGTAACGTTAGCATCTTGAGGGCCACCAGTACCAACTACTAAAGAGGCATCATCAGTAAAAAAGCCTTCTGCAGTCACTACTGAAATAGTAACCGTACCATCAGAAACACCAGTAACTTCGCCATTAGATTTAACGGTTGCAATATTAGTATCGCTTGATGTAAACCAAACACCTTTGTTCATTGCATTACTGGGTAATGCCTTGCCAGTTACATTGGTTATTGCACCTACCGCTAAGTTTATATCTTTAGGCGTGATTGACGCGCCTGTTACTGCAGCGTCTTGGGGACCGCCAGTGCCAACAGTCAAGGTTGCATCATCAGTAAAAAAGCCTTCTGCAGTCACTACTGAAATAGTAACCGTACCATCATAAACACCAGTAACTTCGCCATTAGATTTAACGGTTGCAATATTAGTATCGCTTGATGTAAACCATAACCCTTTATTGTCAGCATTACTTGGTAATACACTACCAGTAACAAAGATTTTCCCGCCAACGGCCACATTTATATTTTTGGGTGTAATAGCAGCCCCTGTTACAGCACCTAGTTCAGGTGTATTATCGGGCTCATTTTCACCTGCAATAATATTGATTGGCGTTACACCAGCAATTTTATGTATGATGCTATCTGTAGATTCAAACGTTGCATACAAGAAGTAAAAATTACCCTCTGGTAAATCCTCTGTGGGTGTAACCCCTGCCAAAGAAATACTGCCTGTTGCAGTACCAAATTGACTGCCAATAACACTAGAGTCTTCAGTAACAGTATCTTTAGCTACCGCAGCCCAGCCAGCTGTCATTTCACGTAAATAAAAACGAACACCACCATATGTATTGGTAACTGTTTGACCGGTGCCAGCGTCGTAATCAGCTGTTATATCGATAGAGCCATCAGTAGTATAAATTTGAGAATAAATACTGACATCATCAAGTGTTAATGATGCGTCAGCGGTTTGTGCGTATAGGCTGGTTGCTGGTATTAGCAATAACCAAACAATAGCTGTCGCTATATTTCTATGATTTATTATTTTCATTACATTTTGAACCTCAAAGTAAAATAAAAGATTTCGATATTTGAATTGCCATTATTAATTTTTTGAAAAGCAATCCTTGTAAACTCCGTGTGGATATTTTGTAAACAATTAACATCTTCCGGCTAAACTACAGTAAATAAAAATTGAAGTGAATCTGATAAATAGATAAAGATAATATTGAAAACTTAGCTGATATGTATATTCGAAATATAAGAATTAACATAACGTTAACTTTTTAAAGTCATTTAAAAACAATGGGTTATTTTTTTTGTGTTCATGAAATTATAATTATAAATTCATTTTTAATGATTTACTGTTCATGCTTTTTTATCTTTTTGTTCATGAATTTCGAAGTGAATTTTGCTGTTTTTCTGATAATTAAATATGTATCTGCAAAGTGTGTTTTTAATGTTTTTTAGAATGAAGTGGGAGGTTATGACAATTGCATGTCATTCTTATTTTTAGAAATTTAAATGATCTGAGTTGATGAAACGATAAAACTTAACCTGTAGACTTAACTTGTTTACATTTTCAATTTACAAAATAAGTGGTTGTATACATGATTTCAATCCCATTAGACACGATTCTGTATCATATAGTGCCTATGATAACTGGGCAGTTGTTATTACTGATATTGTTATATTTCACAGTGGTCAGACGGAAAATGATCGCTGAGTTCCCGTTACACGCCTGTTTTATTTTAAGTTTTGTTATTTATTTGTTAGCGGGCCCTCTGCAGTATTATAGTTATCACGATACAGCGTCTATTATTATCTATTTTCGATTTGCCATCTTATTTTCTATTGGTATTCCGTCCATGCTGATTGCTAATTTACTTCGTTGTCGCATTGCTATGAGTCGATTGAGTTATGTTTTGCCCTATTTGATTGGTTTTTTGGGGGCTGTGCTTTATGTGGTGGTTCGCGATGGTGCTACAGATCAAATATTGTTTAGTAAAAAGTATGGTGAAATCTTACCCACCATAATAAGTGATGCATCCTTCAGAGACGTGTTGATCTTAGTAACAGCAGTATTATTGGTACTACCCAGTATTTACCTGATTGCTAGACAACTTAAAAATAAAGTCAGATCTAAAACCACTTTATTATTTTTGTTTAGTTCATTGGCCTTAGGTTTGGCATTTATTGTGGGTGAGATCACCAATCAGTTTTGGCTACTGAATGCCGGTTCTTTTATTACTGCATTGTGCTGGTGTTGGGCTGTCTATCAAGATATCAAAGCCATGCAAGTGCAGGCCGGTAGTTTAAAGGAAGAGTTACAGCAGCTGATTGATAGTGATGAGCAGAATCTTCAGCCCGATGTGATGAAACTCATAGATAAGCTAGAAGTGAATGCAGAGTGTGATATTGACGACTATAAAGGCAAAATTAAAGACATTTTAATTTTATTAACCCACTCGACTATTGAGCATGGAGGCGACAGCGAGCAGTTGTTGCGTAATAGTTCTGACAAGTTAAATGTCATTCAATTGAGTGATAATAGCCAAGATATTAAACAACTTGCTAAAGATGAAGCGATAGAGTTGTCGAAACTTTTAGCCAATCGGCCAACAAAAGGTAATAAAGAGCTGGTGGCTAATGCCATTGATTATATTACTCGACATTATAGTAGTGATATAGAACTGACAGATATTGCTCATAGCTGTAATGTCAGTGAGTCATATTTAAGTCGTACTTTCAAAAAAGTAAAAAATGAAACCCCCAACCACTTCATTACTAATTACCGTATTCAGCAGGCTAAACTTATATTAAAGCAGTATTCAGTGAATGAAACATCTACTGCTGTTGGTTTTAAAAATCCGAGTTATTTTAGTACGGTATTTAAGAAAGTAACGGGCTTAAGTCCACTGCAATATCAAAAACAGTTTATGAAAATTAAAGCCGAGAATGGGTGTTAATTAATTACATGTTAATTTATATATGTGGGCAAAAGAGTGCTAGCTAGTATCTGTTTTCTCAGAACCGTTCTTGTCAACGCTTTAGCTTTGTAGTCTTTTCTGTTGCATTCCATACTGCTTCACTCAGTCTCTGGTTAGAGTATTCTGCCTTTTAACGATGTGAAACTTTTCCATTCTAGCAGTAAGTTTTGTAAGTCGATTAAGCCGCAGCCTGTGATTTGTTGATCTGATATTTGTTCGCTAAATTCGCTGCTACTGACATCACTGTTATTGAGGATTAATTCGACTTCGTCGCTTTCGAAAACTAGATGATAAATTTTGCCTATGAATGTGTACTGGATAAGTTTTTTATTTAGCAACTGGTCTATTTTTTCTAATAATTCGTCTATTTGACCTTGGTCGACACTTAAATCATGACTTAACCAATCGCCAAAAGCCTCACATTCTATATCGCATTTAGCTATGGGTAGGCCGGTAATATCGGTTTGAAATTGAAAATCCATTATCGTTTGCCCTCATCATTCGGAGTTAAAAAGACGTAACCTTTGTTATCTAGCTCAGTTAAGTATACGCGCACATCAAACTCTATTTGGTGGTAATCAGGCTGCATATGTTGGCATAACTGGTAAAAAGCTTTGTTGTGTTGCTTTTCTTTTAAGTGGGCCAATTCGTGCACCACTATCATATTCAAGAAAGCTTCAGGTGTATTTTTAAATAAAGTACTGACTCGTAATTCATTTTTACTTTTAAGTTTGCCACCTTGCACTCTTGATACATATGAATGTAGACCTAAAGCATGATTAACGATATGTATTTTATTGTCGTAGATCACTTTACTTAGAGGTTGAGTTTTTTTCATGTATTGATTTTTCAATGACATAGCGTAATCACGCAAATCATTGTCGTTACTGACTTTATGTATATTTGGGTAACGTGAACGTAACCAATCACCTAAAGTGTTGGTATCTTGTAATTGCTGGATTTGTTGCTGTAAATGCTCTGGGTAGTGAGCCAAATAAGTTAATTGTTTGGGCATTGATCTATTTGAGTCAACAAAATTGGTTTTACATTATACGCGATTTAACAGGAAAGCAGAATACGGCATGCTAAGTAGAGTGGGGCAGACTAAGTAGAGTGGGGCAGACTAAGTAGAAAAAACAGTAGATAGGAAAAGATAAAAGCAGTGACGAGCTACTAGATTCGAGATGCGCGGGATAGTTATCAATATGAAGACAAGCCTCACCTGTCGTCATTCCGGTAGTTCCTGTTAATAACATGCAGAAATGACGGGCTTTAACGTTGGGCGATAATTTTGAGTTTACCATACAGTGTGGTGTTGCTGCTTATTTACGAAATAACGACAACTTAAAACTTCGTCATTCCGGTGAGCTTTTAGGCCGGAATCCATAAAAGCAGACTGAGCAGGGTGAAGCAGGTAAAGATAAGAGCGATGTAGGTCGTGGCTTTAGCCCGTCAATGTAAAAAATAGACGCCATAAATGGACGACCTACAAAAGAAGAGAAAAATTTGAACCACAGAGGGAATGGGTGTTAAGGCAAACCCCACATCACTTCATTCTGGTAATCGCTACTATCGTTATTCCGGTGTGCTTTTAAGCCGGAATCCAGGGCTTTTAAGAGCTTTAGAGCAGTAGATAGGAAATAGTGAATAGTAGATGGTTAAGATCAAAAGCAAAACCAAAGCCAAAGCCAAAGAATGGATTCCTGCTAACTACATGCAGGAATAAAGTATGGACCCACCCACTTTATAACGGCTTCGCAATGAGCCATGACGTATAAGCCGGAATCCATAAAACAGACTGAGCAGGGTGAAGCAGGTAAAGATAAGAGCGATGTAGGTCGTGGCTTTAGCCCGTCAATGTAAAAAATAGACGCCATAAATGGACGACCTACAAAAGAAGAGAAGAATTTGAATCACAGAGGGCACAGAGGGAATGGGTGTCCTCCTATATCCCCTAGAATCTACTTTTTTGGCCTAAGCTGTTTCTGCTTCTTTTTCTTTCCAGTTTAAAATCGCATCGTCCTCTACGCGATGCAGTGGGGAGTATACGGCTTCGTTATCTTTAAACGGTTTGTTGCTTTCAGCGTTGAAGGCCATGATGATGGTCCAACGTGGATCGGCTGAACGGTTTTGGTTCGACTTATGTAATAAATTACAGTGGAAGAACAAAGTATCACCAGGCTCAAGCTCAACGTTTACTAACTCTAGGTGTTTTAAAGCTTCTTCGACCATTATTGGATCGGCACCTTTTTGATCGCCAGTTTTATTATGATTCAAACGACCCAAATGGTGTGAACCTTTTAACACTTGTAAACAGCCATTTTCGATAGTGGCTTTATTGATGGCAATCATGCAGCTTACTAGTTTAGGGTAAAGCATGACGTTGTCATTGTGCCAATAGCCATAATCCTGATGCCATTCCCATGCACCACCAACAAAGGGTTCTTTCATCATTATTTTGGTGCTGGTGTGATAAACCGGCTCACCTAAAATTAAATCTACAGAATCAGATAAACGACGTCCACGAGAGAACATGCTATACAAGCCATCGTCTAGCTCTTGCCATAAACATACTTTACTGACAGTTCCAGAGGCGTCTTTTTTGTCCCAAGCACGTTCATATAAGGAATCATCATTAAAGGCTTTGTCTTGCAAGCGTTTGATTTCGGCATCGTTATAAAAACCACGGGCGATGACATAACCGTCACGATGAAAGTCACTAATTTGTGCAGGTGTAAGAATATTTTTAGTCATAAAACAGCTCCTCAATAATAATTTGTTATACGTATTTGAATGTTGTATTTGTATATGAATCGATAATAGTGTCTTTTTATAAATTGTCAACAATATTATTTATTTGCTATCAATTAGCTTGCTGGTAACCTAAGCGCAGCAAATTAAGTATGGAATAATGAGTTAATGACAGACGTGGTAAAAAATAAATATGCGGTGCCAGCATTAGATAAGGCATTGGATGTATTGGAATATTTAGTCGAGCAAGAAATTGCAAAATCGCAAACTGAAATTGCTCAAGCTTTAGGTCGTGGTACCAATGAAATATATCGAGTTTTAGTCAATCTAGAAGGGCGTGGGTATTTAGTCCGTGATCCACTTTCAGGTCATTATCGTGCTTCTTTGAAAATGTATAATTTATCTAGGCGTATTTCTCCAATTGATCAATTACGTCAATGTGCGCTACCGCATATGGAAGATTTAGCGGTAAAAATTGGCCACTCCTGTTATTTAACTATGTTGTATCAAAGCCAAACTATGGTTGTGGTACAGGCAAGAAGTCAGGTACCAATATCAGTGAATATTACTGAAGGGTCGTTATTTTCTACTTTATCTACTACTTCTGGCAAAGTGTTGTTAGCCAATAGTAATGATGAAGTAAGGGAGATGATTTTACAGCGCAGCGATCGTTATCAGACATTTGATGACGAAAAGAAGAGATTACTGAATGAAGAATTAGCCGTTACCAGAGAGAAGGGCAGTTTAATTTCGAAGAACTTCTTTATTGAAGGGGTTTCGGATTACGCCGTATTGGTTGGGCAAACTGATGGCAAAGTGATTGCATGTTTAGTGGTATCAACCTTAAGTATGCATACGGTCGATGAGGGAGAAACTGACAAACCTAGGATTGATATCATTCAAGAAGTTGCAAAAACTGCAGAAAAAATCACTCAACAATTGGGCTGTTAAATCGACTCTGAAGCATCCGCTTTGTCGCAAGACATAGGTATTTGGAAGTATTTAAATACCTATGCCTTATAAAAAACGTTGCAGTTTATTATCTCCTCGCTATTTAAAACCTATTACTTAATTGCCAAACCAGTTTTAGGGTGGCAAAGAACCCCGTCACTTGAATTGAATCTTTCAGTTTAGTCTTTAATAATTGTTTAGCGTGTACCGCTAACTTTTGGCCCACTGTCGCTTGATAATCTTGTTGGCATTTTCTGAGTAAAGGTGTGATGACATCTAATTTACTTTCGAAACTATCTTGCCCCAATGCCAAAGCTACTTGTAAGGTCGAGTAGACATATTTTTCGTTTTCAATTAACTCTTCATAATCAATTACGTCAAGGTCTGCATAATCTAAAGTTTGTCCCGTGCGATATAAATCGTAGGCATACCACAACCGCATATTATGTAAGGTGTTATCTGGTTTAAGTGTTAATCCTTGCTGTATAACTGGCGAAGCTTGATCCCATTTATCAGCCATTTGTAAGGCAGTACGATAATGATAAAAACAAAATGCAGCTAAGCGCTGTGGATCTTTTATCTTTGCAAACAAATCAATGACCTGCTGAAAAAGACCTTTATTCACATAGGCATTACATAACTGTTCAACCAGAGCTGGGGTCTCAACAATATAATCTAAATGTTTGGCAATTAATTTCTCTGGCGGAACTATTTCTTTGTCACACCAATATTCAAGTAATGAAATCAACATGCCCACCCACGCCGGACTGTGGGCGATTTTTTCTAAACGTTGCATTACTTTTTTCGCCCCATCCTTAGGGAATTGTTGCATATACACTTCAGACCAAAAGTAGGCTTGTAAACGCGTTAATGATTCAAAGTTTTGCTCAAATATTGCAATCAATTTTTCGAAACTGAATGACTTTGATAAGGCGTTGTAAGCCTTATTCAAACACCAATAATTTTCTATTTTATCGGCAATCATTTGGCTAAATAGACTTAATGCTGGATCTATTTCACCCAGCTTAGTTAATACCTCAACTCGTCTTGCGTTAACGTATTCATCTTCATAATATTCGGTGTACAAATTAAGGACGTTTAAGGCAGCTTGTGGTTGCTCGATTGCCACTAATCTATCCGCATAAGTGAGAACTATATATTGATCATTTGGTGATAGCTCATAAGCTCGTTTTAGGTATTCATCGGCTTTCTCTTGGTCTATTGCAGTACCATGCTGCAATAAGTTTTCACCCACAAAACACAAGGCCTCTGCCTCATGGGGGTTAGTACTGACTTGCTGATAACAACAAGCTATGTATCTGTCTTTATCGCCTATTTTTTCTAGCCACTTATATAACTTAGTCCAAAGATAAGCATAACCTTCACGGCTAAATAATATTTTTTCCATTCTGCTAGCTGCATCTTGGTATTGTCCTATTTCGGCAAACAATTCAGCTTTTAATATGCCTAGTTCAAAAGGCAAATCATCTAGCCAAGGAGTATTCGATAATACTGCTATGGCCGTTTTATAATCGCCTTGATCGATGTACATTTGTGCTAGATCTTTAAAGGCAGGAACAAAATGCCGGTCACAACTTAATGCTTTGTCGAGTAAGCTTTTCTTTTTTAGGTGCTCTTCTGTGAGGTAAGCTACATCACGCCATACGTGAGCTTTATAGGGTTTTAGCTGGGCAAGTTTAAGCGCCTGCTGTTGCGGAAATTCGGCTTTGTCTAATTGCTCGCAAACCGTGACTAAGTTATTCCAAGCCCAGCGATAATCTTGGCTATGTTCTACCGATTTAATCAGGCTCTGCAAAGCTTTTTCTGGCTGCTCTTGCTTTATCTCAATGTTGGCTAGATAACCATACAACACACCATCATCCACAACATGTTTAACAATTTTTCTCAGCACATTAGCTGCAGCAACCAGATCATTTTCTCTTTCGTATAAATCAGCTAAACGCTTAGCCACCTCTGTCCAAGCAGGGTTGATCTCTAAAGCGCTATTAAATGCCAGAATGGCCTGTTGTGTATCACCCTGCAATTCGTATAACTGTGCCAAATCGAAATGCACTCTAGGGGTTAATGGGAACTTATCACGCCCTTTTATCAATTCGTTTTGGGCGGCATCAAGATCTCCAAAATGTTGATGATAACTACCGGCTAAACTATAGGCATACCATAAATGGCTATAGTGCTTGAGCATATACTCAATAAAGGCTTTAAGGGACGCTTGACCTAAGCTGACTTTGGCTGCAAACCAATAGTTCCAAGCTGAGTCACCAAAGATTGTTTGTGTTTGTATTTGTTCAAAGATAAAGTTTAGCGCCTGTTGTTTTTCTTCATCAGAAACGCAGGCTTTTAATAACACATCAAAAGCTAAATTATTGTCGACGTCGATTGAAAGTACTTTTCTGGCTTGTTCTTTAGCTTTGATAAAGTCGCCATTTTTCAGGTAACTCTTGGCTAAATAACTCATGTTAGTCATGTCGCCTTTGACCAAAGCACATGTCTGTTGAGTTAATTCAACAGCTTGTTGAAACAAACCTAGACCGATTTTTACATCTATTAGTTGGCGCCTTGCATAACTGTAGCTGGGCCGCCCCTCTATCCATTCGCTTATAATTTTGTCTTTAAACAGTAAATCATTATGCCAATCAGCAATGTATTCAAAAATTAAAGAGTTATTCGGATGAGTTTGATACAGCTCAGAAAGTACATCGTTTAAACCTTCTACATCGCCAGTTTGGAATAACAGTTGAAAATAACTGTGGGCTATATTGGACACAAATGGGGTTTCGGCAAAACTATTTTTATAAAAATCGATGGCGCGATCAATATCACCTACTTTTATCGCCTTTTTAGCCAGCAACTCCTGATAATCAGTGCTATTTAGACTGCTTTCTATATCACCAACTATAGAATCAAATTTTTCAAATAAGCCGTTATCAATTAACTTCTCGGCCACGTATCGAAATAAATTACCGTCAGTATTATGAATACTTAATGCTTCAAATAAATAATCGACGCCTAGATGTTCAAGGTTCAAAAACTCATAGGCATTGAACAATGACATAACAGGCACTGCCGAACGATATTTGTATTTTTCAAACCTGTTGAGCAAAAACTGTAACGCCAGATCTTGCTGTTTTAAAAAACGCGCAGCTTTGAAATAACTTTCAATATAAAAATTGTTAGTTTCGTCTAAACAATGCGCCAGCAAATAATGCTCCGTGGCTTTGGTATAGTCTTTATGTGACCAAAGATAACTGGCTATCGACCAATGTGAGGGCGAATGATAGCTGCCATATAATTTCAGTTTGAATAGCAATTCTTTGGCTAATGCTTGATGTTCATTTGACTTGCCTATCTCGTCAAACAAAGTGCCTAACAAATCAAGATTGTTGTTATCTTTTAGATAATCAATCAGCAGATTTAAGGCGTCTTCTTTTTGGCCTAAATCGCGCAGACAAAAATATTTTGAATTGAGTAAAACTGTCTCATCGGGGAAACGGGCTAATAACTTATTGTTCAACTCTAGTATGGCGAATAGATCATTATTCCAGGCTGCGTAACGTCTTTGCATAATCAAAGTTAATCGATGTTCTGGTGCGACAGTAATCAAGCTGTTTAATGCTAACTTCGCAGTTTTAATATCATTATTTTCAATGGCTAAACTGATTTCATCACAGATGGGATAAAGTTCGCTGGCCGCAAAGGAAAAAGCGTCTAACAGGGCTGATTTGGCCTTGGGCACAAATGCCAAACATCGTGCACCACTAAAAGCTTCGGAGATAATGGTTTCTTTAATCAACATCTCTTGCATCACAGAACTTGATGGATCCATGATATAAATAGTGCCTACTTGTTTGTTATAACCAATCACTGCTTGAATATGGGAGGTAAAACCGTTTGTTGTGACCAAGGCAAAAGGAATGTCATGGTCAATCAATGAATAAGCCAGATCGGCTTCTAGCTCAAACTCAGCAAAAGCAAAGTCATTATCTCGCAACCACTGCCTTTCTTTGGTGTCAGGTGTACCGTCAAAACAAATCTGATCTGCAATTTTTTTGGAGTCGAAATCTATGCCCCAAAATTTTGCAATCGCCGCCAAAGTCGTTGGCGCACAAGTCATATGTTGTTGTCGTAAAAACGGCACATCCAAGCGTTTTTGTTGTAACTGCCCGTTAGACTTAGCTAGGTTCTCTACTACGATTTTCCAATAGCCACTTTTTAAGCCAGACAATAATTCTTTGGCTAAGGGTAAATCTTGATAATGAATCGCAATTTGGCCTTGCAGAGCACGAATTAAGGTTTCGTCATCTTTATCCTTGGCTATACGTAGCTTTTGTTGTTGCTCAATGGCTTTTTCACACTCAGGCCATTGATAAGCATTGCCCAGCAAGCGAGCATATTCTAACCAAACAAAGGCGGACTGAAACTTAGTGGCATGTTCAGCATATAATTTGATGGATGCATCGAGCCCTGAGGATTTAGTGACAATATTTGACAGCACCCGTAAATGATAAGGCGAGCCTAATGTATTGAACAGCAATTCAGCTTGGGTTTGCGCTTCATTTACTAAATCTTGGGCAAACAAAAGTTGAATTTTTTGCGATTTGATAAAACCATCTTCTGGATCAATCTCAATGGCTTGATTTAGACATTTTTCAGCATCATAATAATTTTTGTAATTACGGTGAATAATCGCTTTAAAGGTTAATAAGTCCCCTTGAAAGGGATTATCGGCAGCAAAATATTTTTCATGCTCTGCGACAAACTCTGCGGCCAAAATGGGCCCGAATTTATTGATTTTGTAAAACATCATTTTGCTGATCAGTTCCGGATCAGTTTTATTTTGGCGCCAAAGCTTTAGCATGATGGCATCTGATTTTCTATCTGCCCCTAAATTCATATATAGGCGGATAGCCAGCAATAACTGCTGCTTCTCTGACCAAGACACAATGGGTCCCCATTCACTCTCTGCCACATTTAATGCGTCAATATAAAGCCCTTTACTACATAACTTTTTAGCCGCTTTAATTAAAACTTGGTCTTTTGTAAGTGTTACGTTTGAGGATGTCACTGGCGGTTAATTCCTTTTATTGAACAATATTCTGCATATAGTCTTGCCGCAGTATCAAAAAAATTGGTCGGTTAGAGTCCACAATTTTCAAACTAATTACAAGACGGAAAATATATTTTTATTAGGTTCTTACCACTCGATTATTAGAACTTGATAAGCTAAGACCTGATTTGAGATTACCAACTGAGAACCTATGCGCCAAAGCCTAATATATTGTTTACTGAGTTTACCCATTTTCGTAATGCTGGCTTGGTTTTACCTAGATAAGCGCAAAATAAAAAAGCGAGAATTAAAACGTAAACAATTAAGGGCCGAGCCGTTATCTGCCGAGTATTTACATATTTTACAAACAGGCTTTCCCTTGTACTCCCGCTTACCGCAGGAACTGCAAAATAAACTCGGAGGACACATCCAAGTGTTTTTAGATGAGAAAGATATTATTGGTTGCAATGGCTTAGAAATAACCGATCAAATCAGAGTGTTAATTGCCGCTCAAGCTTGTTTGTTGATAATCAACAGGCCTGGTAATTATTATCCCGGTTTTCGTAGTATTTTGGTTTATCCCGAAACCTATATTGCCAGTAGCTCACATTTAGATGGCATGTTACAGGTTAACGCAACGAGCAGAAGAGCTGGAGAGTCATGGCATCGAGGCCCTGTTATATTGGCTTGGGATCACGTATTACAGGGAGCAAGAGATAGTCGCGATGGACACAATGTAGTGATGCACGAATTTGCGCACAAATTAGATGAAGAAAATGCCGCTATGGATGGGTTGCCTTTATTACCCACAGTAGAGCAATATCAACAGTGGTCACAAGTATTAAATGCCGAGTTCAAGGTACAACAAAAAAAATGGGCTGATGGCGTTGATGATGTAATTGATAGCTATGGTGCCACTTCTCCTGCTGAGTTTTTTGCGGTAGTCACTGAGACTTTCTTTGAGAAACCTCATCCACTAGAAAATCACCATCCTCATTTATACCAGCAGTTTAAACAATGTTATTTGCTTGACCCTAAGCAGTGGTCTAAAGACAAGGAGTGATTTAATACTAATTCCATTAAATTCTCGCTAAGCGACCAATTATTAAACTAGATTGGTATTATTTATTGGAGTTGGTATAAGTTCTTGCTAGTTTAATTTTTGTCTATTGTGGCTGTTTTTTAAGAATTTTAACAGCAGCGTAAATTCTTACTAAAGATCGACAGCCCTTTAAATAGCAGTTATCCTCCTTGCTATCATACATCTCAAACCATGTAGTTCCTGTGTATCAACTTATATATGTTAGTGACAAAACCCATACATTTGTCCCCAGTGATGTGGATTCTATTCTGTTCAGTGCCCGTAAAAACAATGAAAAATTTGGCATAACAGGTTTGTTAGTTGAACTGCCTGAGCACTTCATTCAGATTATTGAAGGTGAAAAAGAAAAAGTTGAACATGTTTTTCAGCTTATTGCTAAAGACGAAAGACATGAGAATTTACGAGTACTTTTAGCGATGAAAACGCTAAGTAGAGAAATGGCAGCTTGGGCAATGGGATTTTCTGAAAAGTTAAGCGAATCGCAGCTAAGAGATGCGTTACATATACTTAACAGTTTTAGCAAAAAACAAAATTTTAGTGACATTCACGGTAAAAGTATAAAGCTATTATTGAAAAGTCTTAGTCCAGAATAATGCTTAGATTTTTTCAAGCTGGCGGTTGTTTGTCATTTTACTCAAAACCACTTACTGCAGCGTGACTTGATATTTATTGAGTAGGGCTTTTTCTTGTTCGAGCGGCATTGATAAGCGGCCTTGATCCCAGATATTTATCAATTTTTGTCTTTTAGCTCTGGGGATTTTTCTGGAGAAAAT
Source organism: Paraglaciecola sp. L3A3 (assembly GCF_009796765.1). NCBI lineage: Bacteria > Pseudomonadati > Pseudomonadota > Gammaproteobacteria > Alteromonadales > Alteromonadaceae > Paraglaciecola > Paraglaciecola sp. L3A3. The sequence continues at coordinate 3,941,993 of NZ_CP047023.1, read as the reverse complement.
AGGAATTTCTACTAAAGGCTTTTCTAGACCAGGGCGAATAATGCTTAACTCATCATTTAGCTTGAGGCGATTTAATACATATTGTAAAACCAGTTCGTTGTCTGCGTATAGGTCTACTCGATTTTCTTTGAGCATACGTAATATACGTTCAATTACGTCATCGTAACCTGCGATAACTTCAATGAAGTCGGTATTTTGGGGATCATCCAAATACTTTTGATAAGGGTCACTCATTGAGCTGTAATCCCAGCCTGGCCCTGTGGCAATGCGTTTACCTTTTATTGATTGAATGCCTTGGTAACGCCATGGATCATTCTTTCGAACCACAAAAGCGGATGGATAAACAAAGCTGGCTTGCTTAGCAAATTCGAAGTCTTGTTCTGCGCTTTCTGAATGTAAATATTCAGGCAACATATCGCAAAGTCCTTCTGCTACCATGTTTAGCCCTCTGGCTAATGGCACTTCATAATATTCTAACTGGTATCCCTTAGCTGAGTATATTTGCTCTAACATGTCGATAACCACACCTCGATCAGTCGCAGTGTCACTGGGAAAAATAGTCATAGGTGGCCATTGGTCGTAGCAAACTTTTAAAGTGTTTGCTTGGCTTAGGTTGCTGACGCTCGCGCCTGTGATTAATATTACAATAGATACTAGGCGCTGCAGCTGAATACCCAAACGTTTATTTTTCAACACGGTCACGGCCCTTACCTTTGGCGCCATATAGTTTTATATCGGCACGCTTATATAATTCGTCTATGGATTGATCTTTTGGAACAGATGATTCGACACCTAGGCTTACTGTATAAGAAATAGTTTTTCTATCAACTTCAATAGATGTGTTCGCTATGGTTTTACGTAGTTTATCCGCCAGTTGAAAAGCGTCATTCAAATTAGTATCGCTAAGAAAAATAGCAAATTCTTCGCCGCCAAGTCTACCAACCAGATCGGACTTTCTTAATAAGGATTGTATGGTTTGACTGAAATGGATTAGAACTTGGTCGCCGCTAAAATGGCCGTAGGTATCGTTGATATTTTTAAATAAATCTAGGTCCATCAAAATTAATGAGGCTGATGATTTTTGTCTTTGACTGAGGATTAATAAATGTTGCGCGGATTCAAAAAAACTTCCGCGATTTAACACCCCAGTTAAGGAATCAATAGTGGCGAGTTTTTTTAATTTTTCATTTAAAATTTGTAATTCTGCTGTGCGTTTATTTACTGCGTCTTCTAACCAGTTTCGCTTGTTTTCTTCGTCTTCTATTAAGCGTTGTCGGTCGTTTTGCATAGCAGAAAGCATATTGTTCATATGATTTTGTAATTGTTTAAGTTCATTATTTTCAATAATCGAAAGATTGATGCGCTGATTGATATCTGAGCTTAGCTGTATAGTGTCGACTTGTGACATTAATTCTTTTAAGGGGCGGGCTAAATAACGATCGAAGGCCCAAATAAATAACCAAAATAGCAGAGATAACTTTATGATGGCGGTTATGGCAATTAACGAAAAACCGAACAAAACCCTGTCTAACACAACTTCTGATGAGGAATATAATACTAGGGTGCCAAGAAAAACATTTTCTTGATTAAGTTGCCAATTCAATTCTGAGCGTGTTTCGAAAATTGACATAGGCACTGAGGTGGGAGAGTAAAACTGTTTAGAAATTAAGGTTTGGCCATTTTTATCAAACACATCGACACCTGCGATAATAGGCATTTTTATCAGACCAGTGATCAGCGAATTTAATTGAGTCTGGTTGTATTGCCATAAACTGGTAGCTATAGAATCACTTACCGTTTCTTCTAATAACTTTAATTCATTTGAGATTGAATCCTGAGTTTTTAAATATTCGCTGGCAAATTGTATGCAGGTGATTAAGCAAGTGACGAGTAAATACAGTGAGAAAATCACACGTAGCATTTTTTGCGAAAGGTTATTAGGACGAAGAAAACTGACAAACATTAACAACTAGACATCCTAATATACTTTTATATGAGTGGTCAACTTAATTGACTGTCGCTAGTAATGGAATTTATTTCGTTATAAGGAAATGATTAGTGTAGTTATTTAAATATATAAATATCAATAACATAGAGGTCTTATTTTTTACCGCTTATAAACAGCTGCTAGGCAGACTTTTAATCGCCCCCCTAATGTGATGTGACTGGCTGCATTAATGCAAAAAAGACGATTGATAGGATTATCAATCGTCTTTTTAACGTTTAGATTGCAGTTAACCTCAACTTGTTTTTCTGCTTCTTACTAACATAAGCAACATAGACATAGCCAATATTCCTACTGTGGCGGGTGCTGACACGGCTACTTGCTCTGTTACTGATATTTGTGAACGGGCAGTGGTATCCACGGTTAATTCAGACTGAAATAAAGAATCTGCAAATACGCTGTCAGCCAACGAAAAACCAATGTCACCTATATCTGTAGCGGTTAGAGAAAAGCTGGCTAATAAGAAGTCTCCTCCCGCAAAAGCCATAGGCTCAAAAAAGCTGAAGGCCATGCCATTAGCAGCATCGTTCACTTCAAAAATTAAAGGCAGTGTGTCAGCCACATCACTTACCAAGGTTGTGGGGTCGTAACTAAAAGTCGATGTATCGAATTCTAAATCAAAATCAAATGTATCAAACATTTCAAAACCCGTGGCAAGCAGGCTCACTTGTACTGTTTCACCAAGGTTGATATCAGTGTCACTGAGTTGAATTGAAATAGTGTTGGCATTGGCACTTAAACCAATAAGCAAAGTTAAAGCTGCGATAAATTTTTTCATTTTGTTATTCCTATTATTCTGCTGCGCAACGAGTGCGAGTACAAATTGCCGACATACCACGCGCATCTAAAATGCTTACTGTGCCGTCGTTATTAAAGTCAAAGCTCATATCAATCTCTTCACTTTGTTGTATGGCTCTGACCATAGCGCGCATATCATTTACATCAACGTCACCATCATTATCCCAATCTCCCGTTACTTGGCCGTTAAGGCCTAATAACTGAATGTCATCGAGTACGATATTTGACTCAGCTGAGGTATTGATTTGCACTGTGTCTAATAGTTGGCCACCAGTGCTGCTGGTATCTAAAAACTCTGTTCCTTCTAACCACAACATTCTATTGCGGTAGATGTTGTAGGCTATGTTGGTTTGATTATCAGCTACTTTGTTTAAGGTCACTGTTACATCATAGGGAAGACCAACTAATTGTTCGCCAGCAGGCACCAGATCAATAGCACGTGTACCGTCAAGTCCTGTAATCACTAACTGTAAACTTGCTTGGCTAACATCGCTATTCAGTACTAATTGAAATCCGCTGGTGTTATCAGCACTTTGTAAACCAATACTAGTATTGGTGTTGCCATCTGTTGACTCTGACAGTGCGGAAAAAATAGCTTTTAGTTTGAAGGTGACAGAAGGTGTCAGATCCATGTCTATTGGCTGATTTAACGTGCTACTGATTTCAGCTTTGTCTAGTTGATCAGCATGACTCGCTGCCGTCAATACTTGCTGCTCAAAATAGCTGCTGGCTGGATTGACGGTTACTTTGCTTTGCGAACTGTCTACAGCAAATTGCCATTCATTGTCTGCCACTAGTGTGTTAGTGCCATTTAAAGTAGTGCTGGCAGCAGTGTTCCAAGATTCATTGAATAGATTATCTTGAGGGGTAATATCAAAGGTAAGCATAGTCATAGACTGACTAGATAAATCTACTGAAAAACCATTATCAGCTAAGCTGGTGGCTATACCGCTAATGCTGGTTTCATTACCATCGGCCCATTGTTCGAAGCTTACTTCTGAACTGATTTCACCTGTGTTTAACTTAAAGCTGTAGTCATCATGGCTATTCCCATTAATATTTAACACGAAGACCACCATTTTATTACCTTTGCGATAAGCTCGCGTATGCAAATTGCCGTCTTTGAAAATATCGATGCCGTCATGATCTGTCATTACTATCGGCGTATAACCTAATAAGTGAGTGGTAAGTGCTCCCATGGTTGCACCACGGAATCCATTTAAACCATAACCCCACCACATTAGACCGTTAAAGCCGCGGTCAGTCATATCTAGTAAACTACCAAAACCATCTTCAATTTCTAATATGTCGTCAATATCAGATTTAGCGTTCCAGTGCAGTTCACTATGCCAACGGGGTAAATCACTAGCATAAGAAATATCAGATTCAAGGCGCCCTACCATAGTGGCATTACGGTTTTCTGGATAATAATGGGTACCATAAATATCTAAACGGTTGGTCCAATTATTGTCTGCTAGATTTTTCATCCAATTATTGCGGCCCGGTACGTAGTCTTCATGACCAATAATTGTTGGCATAGGGAAACCACGTTCTAGGGCTAGAATTTCTAATAAGTCGACTACTTGTTTGAACTTTTCAGGGGTGACATTGCCTTCGTTAAATACTCGTTCGTTATCTAGTCCTAGGATATCTATAGGTATACCTTCAGAGGCCATATATTCGATATAGTCAGCCAATAAAATAACGTATAACTCAGGGATCACGCCGTCATCATCTAAGACCCAATCAGGAAAACTATATTTGCCGTTTAGTTTTTTGCTGGCAAAAACAATTAGCTCAGGATTACGGGCCATAGCTTGCTTAATGATGGTGACATCTTTGGCATACAAACTTTCGACTACCACACCAGGCTCTGGATGTGCGTATCGTCCATTCGCTGTATCTGGTTTATCTCGGGTGCCCCAAATATTGGTTCTGACACCATTAAAACCGTCTTCGATAAATAATTTATCTGCGGTCGTCTCGGGCATTTTTGCGTTGAAAAAGCTTTTTATGTCATAAAAAACATATTCAACAGTTTGATTGCCTGTGTCTGGATAAATCACCGCGTCTGTAGTTAACAGGTCCGTTTTTGTGGCCTGTACCACAGAAATAGCTAAATCGTTGACCATCACATTGGCGCTTCTAGCTAGGTTTGTGGCATTTTCTGCCACGGTTAGCACTAGGCTAGCATTACCGGCACCAGAGGTGATATTGGCCGTTAACCAATTAGGTAAATTAGATAAGGTCCATGGGGTATTGGTCACAATATCTATGGTTAATTCGGTATTTTGAGGTTGTAGCGAAAACCTATCTTGGGACAACTCAAGAATATCTTCACCGTTAACTAAACTTTCTACGCCCACCGCAATTTGCTCAGTCGTAAGCGCTGCATCCCAAATGCGAATATTATCAAATACTGCTTCGACTGAGCCTAAATGATTATTCGAACCACCAGTGCCTAAATAGCCATCTTCACCGTCTATATTCTGGATTGAATTATCCTGAAATCTTGCGCCTATGGTGATGTCTGAATTGGCCAAACTCCAATCAGCAAAAGAAGTGTTAAAGTCTTGATAATAAGCATACACACCATCCACATACCAAGTTAGACGATTGTTGTCGAACACCAATACATATTCGTGCCATGTTTGACTGTTAAAGTCGGGGATCTGTTCAGGAACACCCTTTATTTGTGCGCCATTTTTACTAAACCCAGTGATGGCGCTAGTCCAATAATCATTGCCTAAATTTCGAAAGCCATGTGACCAACCATAACCATTACTTAGGTCACGTACCGCAAAACTATGAGCGTGCCAAGCGGTGCCGCCTCCCGGGTTAGAACTAATATGGTTGTAATCATATTTGACAGTGAATTTACCATTGCTGGCGGCTACAACATCTAATGGGATACGTAGATAACGTAAAAAGTCTACTTTAAAACCATTGCCGTCTTTGGCTATTTCACTGGAAAACTCTATATTCCCACTGGTATCTAGCCCTGTATCGTAATCGTTTTTATTGGTAATTAAATCAACCACCTGTGCTTGATTAAAATCGATAGAGGTGACCAGTTCTTGGGCTGAAACAGATTGACTAGCAACTAGTAAACTACAGCATAAGGCTATAGTTTTATGGGGGATTAAACTAGCCAAGCTGACTATTTTATTGCCAGCTAAACTAGCATGAATTGCATGATTGATAGGGTGTGTTTTCATATTGTTATCGTGTTTGTTAACGGTAGAATTAATAACAAACTATGAACAGTTTACCGTAAATATAATGTAAATTTAATGTTTAATGTTTGGTGTCTTTAATCTTGGAATGTTATTGCAGCCATTAATAGCGCTGAAGTTGATGAGCATAAATATTATTTTGTGTTGTTACTTTTTTACGAGTTTTGCTAGAAGCTTTGTTTCATTAAAAGTTGTTGATTTTTCTTCTTTAAGTGACAGCCTTAGCTGAATGAAAACCTAAGGTTTAATTATGGGGGGAACATCCGTCGTTTAACATTATCTAGCTTATTATAGAGACTTATTGTGTATTCTAATTTAAAAACAAAATTACAAGCCATCGCGATTGTGACTGCGGTTGGATTAATTTCAGGCTGTAGCCATCAAGCAACTAAATCAGCGATCACCGACAGCTCTAAGTTACCCAATATAGTGTTTATTATTGCTGACGATCAGGGGTATGCAGATTTAGGATATAAACAATTAGTTGCCGATGTAGACACCCCTAATATCGATAAAATCGCCCAGAAAGGTATTGATTTTACACAAGCTTATGTGTCCTCTCCAATTTGTAGTACTTCACGTACATCTCTTATTACTGGCTCTTATGCACAAAGAATGGGGATGTTTTGGTATGGTGGTAAAGGATTAGAAAATCCCACTTTTACCACCTTGCCGGAAATGCTTAAAACGGCCAATTACACCACAGGTTACGTAGGTAAATTCCATTATGGCAATAGTAAATTAGTCCCCAATAGAAACTTTCCTTTAAATCATGGGGTTGACTACTTTTATGGTTTTGAGGGAGGTCGAAAACATTACCTGATTCATGATAATGAACAAAAAAAATCATTTGTCGATAAACAGAAAAAAAGTAAACAGGGTGGAGAATCCTTAGAAATGGGATCGGTTTGGATCAATGATAAAAAGGTCAAACAAACTGGTTTTTCTACCGAGCTAATTGAACAACACGCGACACAATTTATCGATAATAATAAAAATAAGCCTTTTTATTTACAGGTCGCTTTTAATGCCTTGCATAACTTTACCCACCAGTTGCCAGAGGAATATTTAAAACAACATAATTTACCTAAAATGGCCGACTGGGATCCCACTACTGAGAGTTTTAGAGATTGGTATGTGGCCGGGCGAGTACCGAACAATGATTATGGACGAGACTATTATTTAGGGCAACTGCATTATTTGGATAAAGCGGTAGGGAGTATTTTAACTAGCTTAGAAACAAACAATTTAGCGGACAACACTATCGTTATCTATATCAGTGATAATGGTGGTTCAACACCTATTTATGCTAATAACGGTATTTATCGTGGTAGTAAATACACTTTATACGAAGGTGGTATTCGAGTGCCTATGGTCATTTATATGCCCGATGCTTTGCGTAAAGGCCTTAAAAATGGTCAATCAATTGATAACGTAGTGAGCATCATGGATATTTACCCCACGATCCTTCAAGCCGCAGGCATAGATATACCTGCACACATAGATGGCATGCCATTAAATAATATGTTGCTTGAAAATAAACCTCTGGTTCGTGATGCTTTAGTTTGGGACACAGGCCATGAAATTGCGGTAAGAAAAGGTAAATGGAAATACCATGCTGTGTACGATGACTTTTATGCAGTAAAACAAATGGTTGAACTGACAAAAGGGGAGTTTTTATACGATATAGATGCTGATCCTACTGAATCAAAAAATCTCATAGATCAGTATCCAGAGATAGTGGAGTCATTAAGACAAGTTCATTTACAGTGGGCTAGCCATAATGACCAGCAACCCAAGCGTATTATAAAACGAAAGTAAGGTGCAAAATACTGTCCTATCTAAGCCTGCATATGCCGCGAGAATGTCTTGATTTTACGGGTTTGGCTAGACAATCTTGTTATTATCCATTGATGATATTTTTCCGTGTAAACGGTTTTATGAGTAGAGATTAAAGAGATACATACAATGAAAACAAAAAAGTACAATTTAAAAGGCTTCCTTGCCGGTATGGTGGCTTTGCCATCTATTTGTTTTGCACAACCAGAGCCCGCTGATTTTGATTATGAATATGTGGGGGTAGCAGTTCAGCGCGAAGGCATGCATGTTTGGGGATCTTCGCCTGTCATTGGGCCAAAAGGTAAAGTTCATCTGTATGTAGCTCAGTGGCCAATGGGTACTCGATCTAATTTTAGTGGCTGGTTTAAAGACTGTGAAATTGCTCACTATGTTGGCGACACGCCAGAAGGACCGTTTGAATTTGTCCGAGTAGCGGTTCCTGATCAAGACGGAATGTTCAATTCGCCCCACAACCCGACCATCAAAGAAATTGATGGTCGTTATGTACTAAGTTTTATCGTTAACGAAAATAACAATTTAAAAACTCAGCGAATTGTGATGTATGTGGCTGATGACTTAAATGATACATGGCGTCCAGTAAGTGGTGGTGAGGCCGATGGCACAATCTTACGTAAGTCTGAAAAATCAACTGACTGGAGCTACACAGCACAGTTGGGAGTATCCAATCCAACTTTGATCAAGAAAGATGATAAATACTATTTGTATAATAAATCTGTGATCAAGAAAAATCCAAAAGCTAAACGTGGCAACTATACCTATGGTGTAGCTATAGCAGATAAACTGGAAGGCCCATACATTCATCAACCCACTCAAGTTACCGAAATTGGTATGGGCATAGAAGATTCTTATGCCTTTAGTTTGAATGATACTGTTTATATGCTGAGTCGTGATTTTGGTAGTAAAAAAGGTTCACATGGTGGTGGTTTATTATGGAAATCTAAAGACGGTTTGCATTTTCCAACGAAAGACATCACTCGCTCTTTTGAACATCTAACTCATTACATAGGTGATGAGGCGTTGAGCAAAGCTAAGGTGCACAGAGGCGATAAAACCGGACGCTTAGAACGTCCACAGATATTATTTGTTGATGACAAACCTGCTTACCTTTATATGGCTACTGGTACTAATGCGACGCCTGGTTATGGAAGTTTGTCTCATGTTTTTCGAATGAAACCAAACAAATAAAAAGTCAGAAGTAGTTTAGGTGTGAACAATATCATTTTTCGATATTTTTACTCTGGACTCCTTTGTTTACTCTGTATTCAAGCTGCATGGGCTTTTGAACAAGGTGTCGGTGTGCAGGAATGGTTGTTCCCTTTCAAATACCGAGAACGTAGGGCAAAAGCTGCTGAGGCATTCCTTTTAGGCGAGTTTTAAATGAACTTACTCTGCGTTGTTTGAACTCAAAAGAGCACTGGCTCTTTTTTAATAAAAAGATTCATTCAAGCGCCTTGATTAAGTTCATTTAAACTCTCACTGAGTGCACACTTATCAATGCGGATTGGTATTATTTATTGGAGTTGGCATTACAATAGTAAGCACTTAATAGCAGAACTATTAAGTGCTTACTATTGACTCAAAAACTAGTTTGCAGGCGCTTGTGATGGGCTTAAGGTTAATTGACTAAAAGTCACTTGAGTATAATCACCATTCTTTTTATCTGTAGGCCAATCCCCGGTACCTAAACAGCCTGCGTACCATAAGCCGCCTGCCTCGTCTTTAGTACTACATTGATTATATGCCCCAGCTTTAAAGTAATGGAAGTCAGCCAGATAACCCATACGATGATCTTTATCATCCACTTTGCCATATGCATCCACATTGTTAGCTAAGTTAATCGAATAGTTAACCTCTTTTTTGCCTGCTGCACTAAAAGTAAGGTGCATGATATTTTCATGTACATTGATGGTGTAACTAAACTCTTCACCTAAACTTATGCCTGCATCTCCTGGTTCATTTCGGTTTTCCCATGTATTGCCCCATACTGGATAAGCAATATCGGTACGGTTAGGATCTGTTTTAGGTAGATTACGTTCGTAGTTCCAAAAAACCGAACCTTTCTCGTGATTTGGCCATTTTTTGTAATATATTTTAATGGGTTCGTTACCCCAACCAAAACCTAAGTTTTTGGCAATCAATGCTTCGTCTTTAAGTGCATGTATTTGCCCTACAACCACTGAAAATGCTGCCGGAGTATTAGGGTTTTTGGCACGTAAAGCGACATGATCTACTTTTAGGGTGGCGTCTAGTTTACCACCAATCGCCCCAAATCTTTCTGCTAAAGGGTGAGCTGCTAAGGCAAAGTTATTACCTGCGTATTTAGTTTTTATTTTGGTGTTAGAACCACGGATCATTTGGCGTAATTCGCTACGTGTATTGGAAGACGATGCCGTAGTAATTGCTTTATTAGGAGCAGCAAACACCATACCACCATTGTTATCAAGATAGAAAAAATCAGGGTGAGCATAATTTTGTATGTCTTTGACACTTATTTCATCAATTTTGCCATTATTATCTAAATCGACGGGGACGGTAATTTTCCAATGAGATAGATCAAATTTTGTCGCGGGTACGTTAGCTTGGTTGGTCATTACACTGGGTTGGCTATTTGCTGAGTCAGTCCCTGAGCAAGCCATGATGAGTGAGCCGGTTAACGGCAGTAAAGCACTGTATAGTACTATTTTTTTTATATGGGCAATTTTCATTCTTATCTCTTTATCGAATTAATACCTTTTCGCCAATATATCATACCAATTAAAGATATAAAACATACCAATTTCAGGGGTGTGGTATACCAATTAGTGTGGAGGGATTTATAGAAATAAGTTTAGTAAGCTTTGTTGGGGTGATCTCATTAGGCAATACTGTGATTGCCTAATGAGGGTGTTATTCAAAGCCAAGCTAATGGTTTAGTCGTTACCTCTAATTTGTTTAAGCTCAGTCATTAATTGATTAACTACAACTGGGTACTTGTTTACTAGATTAGTCGTTTCTGCAGGATCATCTTTTAGGTTGTATAACTGCATTGAGTTACCGTCAGGTTTAATACGTGTGAAACCACCACTACCGGCACCATCAATGAGTTTCCAATCGCCTTTACGGATAGCAAACATGCCTTGAAATGAATGATGGATAACCGCACCTCTGTCATGCTCGCTGTTTGCTTGAGACAATAACTGGGTAGAAAAATCAACACTGTCTAAGCCACTAACTTGTTGGATACTGGTATTGGTAATAGCGGCTAGCGTTGCCATTAAATCATTCAGTACCAAGAGTGATGAATTCATTTTGCCTTTTGCGACTTTACCAGGCCAGTTGATGATGAGTGGCACTCTGTGACCGCCTTCATGAATATCTGCTTTTTGGCCACGAAGTTTGCCATTTGCTAGGTGCCCATATTTCTTTTTATCCGACTCACCCCAATGAGCACCATTATCTGACGAGTAAATAACAATAGTGTTATCAGCTATATTCAATTCTTTAAGCTTGTTATTAACTTGGCCTACTAAATTATCTACATCAACCACAAAATCGCCATAATAACCTGCGCCTGTTTGACCTTTAGACGCTTTGCTAGGTAACCAAGGAGTATGAGGAGCTGGCAGAGCATAATATAAAAAGAAGGGTTTTTTCTCAGGATCTTGAGTGGCTAATTCGATTTGATCCATGGCTTTGTTGGTTAAAGTGGATAAAACATCCTGATGTTCAAAACCTTCACCCACTAACCCTTTACGCCAAAACCCTTCACCATCTTGTCTTCTATGCCGACTGGCTTCTATTATTTTGCCCGTCAAGGGGGTAGCCAGAGATTCATTTTCAATATACACATAGGGCTCCATATCAAGCGACGCTGGGATCCCAAAAAAATAGTCAAAACCCACCGAATTAGGCCCTTGTTTTATTTTACCCCAGTAGTCTGTTTCAGCTTGACCAATACCTATATGCCATTTTCCTACGGCTATAGTGTTGTAACCTTGCGACTGCAACATTGACGCTATGGTGGTTCTGCTAGGTTCGATAAGTGCGGGGGAATGACCTCTGAGCACGCCACGTTTTAAATGAGTACGCCAAGCATAGCGGCCTGTTAAAATCGAATACCTAGAAGGGGTACATACAGCAGAAGAAGTATGAGCATCAGTAAAAGCCATACCGTCGGCAGCCATTTTATTAAGATTTGGAGTTGGAATTTTACTGTCTGGATTGTAAGCCTCTATATCTCCGTAGCCCATATCATCAGCAAAAAGAATGACAATGTTCGGTTGGACATTTGGGCTTGATTCTTTTGCTGACACTAGGCTACTCGCTGCGCCAAACAATAATAAGGCGGTGAGTGAGAGCGATTGAATTTTTGTTCTTTTTGAATACATAACTTTGTTACTCGCTAATGTTTTGTTTTATCTACTGTGTTATTGACGCCTGTTAGCTTTTGGCTTAAGGCTGAGTATCGATAAATCCAATACTGTTTAAAAACTGATGGCTTTTAATTAGGGTATCGCTGAAATATTTAGCTGACTTATTTCTGTTAAAAAAGTCATGTTTTTGTTCAGGGTATAAATGTAAGTCAGCTCGACTGCCTTGGTCTTTTATAGCCTGTTGGTATAGTTGGCCGGTTGCGACTGGAATTAATCTGTCATTAGTGCCCAAAAAAATAATGGTGGCAGGATGGCCTTTTTTAATATTATGCAGCGGTGAAAATGCCTGCCAGTAAGGTTTAACACGTTTGTAACCATAACCTTTAGGGCCATTATCAATAACCGGATTAAACAGTAAAAGAGCGGCGGGAACAGTACTAATACTGACATCATCTCTATGGTCATTAAAACCATCAACAGAGGCTAATGCAGCAGCCAGATGGCCACCTGCAGAGCGGCCACCAGCGGCAATTCGGTTGCTATCTATGTTTAACCGCTGAGCATTTTTACGCACCCAGCGAAACGCCGACTTAGCATCACTAACTGCCACCAAAGGCGGTGTGGCGTGTTTGTTTTGTATTCTGTATTCCACTGAAATAACCAACACACCTTGCTGCGAAAAGTAGTCAGCTTGGTCGTACATAACAGCAGGCGTACCAGCTACCCAACCACCACCATGAAAGAATACAATGGCGGGGGTCTTATCATTATTTTGCAGATTTTTGGCTTTAAAAATATGTAAGGTAAGTTCACTATCCGCCACTTTTTTATAGCTAATAATTTCGTCTGGCTGCACTTCTGGATCGATCCAAGTAGAGCCCACTAAAAATGGCTCTGTTGAATGCTTTTTCTGCTCCATTTTTACAGCAGACAGGGCCATAAATGAGCTGAAGAAAAAACTCATGGTGATTAGGGCTAAGGTAAATCGACCACAAAGTACCATATTAGTTACCTGTTAATTGGTTATAGATTAAGGTTGAACAGCAGCCGTATGAAACTATCGTACTGCTGCGTCTTTTGGTTTGATGCTAATCGCCTGTCCGCCACCAGCAGCCAAACGCATGTCTAACACAGTTTTTTGATTAACTTCTTGACTAAAAATTTCATAACTTTCCCGTTGGTTTTTAAAGTGACTATCTTTGGCATCAGCGTATATAGTGGCGATATAAGTTTGTTCACTTTGCAGAAAATCTAACGGTAATTTGAGCTCACGTTGCTGTTCATTATTAGCTGCACCTAAGTACCAATTATCCCCATTCCTGCGAGCCATAACGATATATTGCGCTAATTTATCTTCCAGTACTTTAGAGTCATCCCAAGTAGAAGGTAGCTGTTTAATGAATTCGAATAATGGCGCTTTGGCTGAATAAGCTTCTGGCGAGTCAGGTAGAATAGTTAATCCCGAAAAAGTAATTAGAGTTCGAGCAGTTTCCCCTGCTACTGTTGTAAATATTTCTTCTCTGACATATTTTCTACTTTCTACGAGTTTGTCCAGTTTATAAAATCCGTTACTCATGTCTAAAGGGCCTGCAAGCATGTTTAAATTCATCATGGCAAGATAACCGCTAGGAGTAAAAGCATGGCCGCCATCGGTTTGTCCGTGCACGTATTCTCGGGTTAACCAGTTAGGGTAAGTTCTTCTTAAACCGGTAGGCGCAATGGGACTATCATGAAAATTAATTAATAATTGATGTTTGGCAGCTAACTCGACAATTTTAATTGTTTTACGGACTTTTTCTTGGCCTGACGACTTCATAAAACCATATTTTATACCTGCTGCGCCCCAAGCTGAATAAGTCGCAAATAAGTGATCTAAATCGTGATGATAGCTAGCTTTATCATTCACATAGAGAATAAAGCCTACACCTTTTTGTTGGGCATAGTTCAGTAGTTCTCTCATGTGTAGGCCAGGTTTTTCAGTGTAGGGGTTACTTTTTTCGTTATGTTCTTCACCGTACCAATTGGCATCGATCATTACATACTCAATACCTTTTTCAGCAGCCGCTTCAATAAAATGTTTGAGTGAATCAAAATCTATGTCATAAATTTTGCCATTGCCGTATTTATCACCGCGGACACGCCAATCCCAAAAAGATTTGCCGGTTTTGATCCAACTTGTGTCTTTTATTTTTGAGTCAGGAGACAGGTTCACTAGCAAAGTATTAGTTAAAAACTCACCTGGTTTATCAGCAAGGAACAACACACGCCATGCGGTTTTATGTTGTTCAATAAAGTATTCCGCATGATTTTTTATGACTTCAAGACCATTAGTATGGTGTTGGCTACCTTGAATAGACATAGGAGATCCGTCTAGCAATGCAGCTTCGTGTAAAGCAATATGCGGTCCATTGTTTGGAGTTAAACGCACCGGCATTTTTAACTTTTTACCTGCAATAATATGTTTGCTCGTTATAGGGGCTTTCTCTCCACCATAACTATTCACAGCATAAGAATGAAGTAAGTTGAATTGGGTTTTTTCTGCGCTTAAGACATCTGCTTGTTTGCTGTTTAGGTCAATTTCATACTGAATGGCTAAGCCTTGATCATATAAACGAAAATGAATAGCTAATTGTTTATTTGTACGGCTTTTATCTACAAGGTTTAGCGTCAAAGCATTATAAATATCATCTATGTTTGAGAACTGGCCCCACAATGGTTGCCAACTCTGACTGCTTGAAAATCTCTTAACATCAATGAAGTTAGTCGCTGCGAATAAACCAGACTCTAAGGTGATCCCCAGAGCTGAATCAGCAACTAGGGGCAGAGAGTCATAACTAACTTGATATCGAATTGGCTGTTGATTTGTCCAGACCTTAATCTGAATGCGTTTGTTAGGTGATTCAAGAGTTAACGGCTGTTCAGTCTTTTGTGGATTAACAGCGAATGCCGATTGCAGACATACGCTGAAATAGGTAATAACAACCAGTACCCATTTAATTTTATTGATCATTATTACCTTTCCTAAAATTGAGTTGAACATAGGGGCCTATAGTTAATAAGCTAGTTTGCTAACTTGGGTAACCAAGGTGTTTTGCCGTCTTTTTCTAGTAAAAAGGTAGCATCTACATCTGTGTACCATTTGTGTAACATGGCGGTTAACTGCTTAACTTTTTCTGGGTTAGTTGCGGCTAAGTCATTCAACTCACCAGGATCATTGGCTAGGTTGTATAAATTTTGAACGCCATCTTCAAACCGTTCAATTAATTTCCAGTCACCTAAACGAACCGCACTGCCAGGAAAACCACCTTGGTTAGAATAATGAGGATAATGGAAAAATAATGGTCTAGTTAAGTTCGCGGCTTTGTCATTACCCGCCAGTAAAGAGGTTAAAGAAATACCATCGATAGCTGATGCACTGCCTTGTTTAATGCCAGCAAGTTCGGTCAAAGTTGGGTAGAAATCAGTAGAAAATACTGGGGTATTGACTTCAATGCCTGTGCTCTTTGTATTAGGCACCTTGATTATATAAGGCACTTTAATTCCGCCTTCATATAGCCAGCCTTTACCGCCGCGTAAAGGTAAATTAGAAGTAGGAGAACCTTCTGAAGTGGATAAGCCGCCATTGTCTGAGGTAAATACGATTATGGTGTCTTTGTCTAAACCTGTTTGTTTTAGTTTTTGTAATAAACGGCCAACATTGCTGTCCATTTCTTCAACCATAGCCGCATACTTAGTATGATTTTGTACACTTCTCACTTTACGTGGTTTAGTCACAGGCCAAACTTGTTCTTCTAGTTTGAAATCATCTGCTTTGCTGGTGAGTCCAAGCTGTTTAGCTTTGTTTTTATATTTATTGATAGTTTTTTCAGGGGCACCTAGAGGCGTATGTACTGTGTAATAAGCTAAGTACATAAAAAAGGGATTATCTTTTTTAGCATAACCATCTAACAAATTAATCGCTTCGTTAGTGAGGCGTTCTGTTAAGTATTCGCCTTCTTCACCATCACTTAAACGTGGGTTTTTATGCGGGGAAAAATAGCCACTAGGGCTGCCTTTAGAATGGCCACCAATATTGACATCAAAACCATTATTTTCTGGCCAGTATTTTTCTTCGCCCCCTAAATGCCATTTACCTAAAAATGCAGTTGAATAACCATTTTCTTTGAAGGTTTCTGCCATTGTTTGCTCTTCTAATGCTAAATGGTTTTTCACTGGAGCGGGCACAAAGTAGCCAGAACGACGTTCACGCTTATCATGCCTGAAAAAGTCAGTGCTATTGACTCTTGATGGATGGCGTCCTGTTAATAAGGCATAGCGTGACGGACTGCAGACTGGATTAGCAGCATAACCATTATTAAATTTTGTGCCCGTTAAGGCTAACTGATCAATGTTAGGGGTTTCGTAAAAAGAATTTTGATTGTAAGCCTTAATATCTGAATAGCCAAGATCATCAACTAATATAAATACTACATTGTTGCGTTTTTTTTCTACAAGCAGTTTGCTGGGGTTATCATTATTTTGCGAAGTTACGCTAGGCTTTTCTGTTTGAACACAGCCCATAAGTAAATAGCTGGCAAAGATCGAGACGATTATTTTTTTCATGTGGAATCCTTATACTTGGCAAATATGCTGCACTGTTGATATCGATTATTTTGACTATATTTATCCTTAATTTTTAATTAAGACATTTTCTAACTAAATGTTCATCGATACAGGCATTTCTTGGTTATTATAAACAAACCAAGCTAAGCAAACCGTAAAAGTATATATAAAAAGCAGAGTGCAAACACAAATAAAATAATTTGAAGGTTAGTTTTTGCATAGAATTTTTATTTTACTCAGCTAAATTATGCTTACTTGCAAATATTGTTAGATTAGTGCCGTTAATATTGCGGGTTTTTTGATTATTTTTGTCTCCTTTTTAATATGATTAAATAAACGAGTTTTTGAGTTTAAAATGCAAAATAAAATAAAACATTGTGTGACACTACTTTTGTTTATCATCAGCAGTGTAATTCACCTTGCACCTGCCAATGCTGAGCGTTTAAATATTAATTTTAATCAGGATTGGAAGTTTAAATTAGACGAGCAGCATAATGCTTACTTGCCTAGTTTTGACGATTCTGATTGGCGTACACTGAATGTGCCTCATGATTGGTCGTTCGAAAATGGTATCTCAGAAGATGGCAGTCAAGCCGCTAACGGTGGCTATTTTGATAGTGGCTTAGCTTGGTATCGTAAGTCTTTTCAGATGCCAAAAGACTGGCTGGGTAAACGTATTAACATCGAGTTTGATGGTGTTTATATGAATAGCGAAGTCTGGGTTAATGGTCAGTATTTGGGGAAAACGGCTTATGGTTATATTTCTTTTCGCCACGATTTAAGCAAGCTGTTAAAACCAGGTGATAATGTTATCGCTCTTCGAGTGGACAATATAAAAGATCCCTCAGCTCGCTGGTATCACCCTAGTGGGATTTATGCTCCTGTTGCATTAGAAGTGACTCATCCTACTCATATTCAGCCGAATGGTGTTTATGTTACAACCCCTAAGATTACAGATGATATAGCAGAAGTAAGCATTCGCACCGATATGATTAATACTGCAGGTCTAAGCGGTGATTTATATCTGCAATCTTCAGTATTTGATGCCAAGGGTAAACTGGTAGCTGAGACTACACAGCCTATCTCTAACTGTGATAAAAGTGCTAAAGAATGTGTCATAAACAGCCAACTTCAGTTAGATAATCCTAAACTATGGAGTCCAGCTTCTGCCCACTTATATAAGTTAGTGAGCCGAATTAACCATCAAGGTAAAACTATCGATCAACTAGAAACAAAATTTGGTGTGCGTACTATTGAGTGGCATGCAGAAACGGGCTTTTGGTTAAATGGTGAAGTCACTAAATTATTAGGCGTCAGTGAACACTATGAAGGTGGCCCAGTTGGCGGCGCTTGGACCAAACCACTATTAAAATGGAAGTTATCTTTATTAAAAGAAATGGGCGTCAATGCAATACGTACTGCCCATAACCCATACCCACCTATGTTCTACGAGTTATGTGATGAACTGGGCATTATGGTAATGGATGAAATTTTTGATGGTTGGATGAAAAAAGCAGAATTCGACTATGGTTTTCAGGCTTTTGATGAGTCTTGGCAGCAAGATTTAACTGAATGGGTGAAACGTAATCGTAACCATCCTTCTATTATTATTTATAGTATGGGTAATGAAACTCGGGGGGATGCTATTGCCAAAGAGTTAGTGCAATTAACTCATCAATTAGATCCCACACGCCCTGTCACCTCAGGTCATAGTGCTTCAGAACAAATGGATGTTTTTGGGGTAAATGGTGGGAGTGAGAAATATCAATTCTTTGAAAAACCACGTCCTAATAAACCTTTCGTAGCAACTGAAGCACCACATACATGGCAAACCCGAGGTTATTACCGTTCAAAAACTTGGTTTAGAGACGGTAACCGCAATGCAAAACAAGGTATTTTTCCCTTACCTGACTTAACCGAAAAAGAAATATTTAACTATGAATGGGCTGCCCCCAGCGAATGGAAAAACAAAAAACAGCATTTTAACTCATCTTACGATAATGCCACTGTACGTATTTCAGCCCGTAAAAACTGGGAGTTAATGCGTGATTTACCTTGGTTCAGTGGGCATTTTCGCTGGACAGGTTTTGACTATTACGGTGAAGCTGGTTATGTACATGGTGGCTGGCCTTTTAGACTGTTTATGGGAGGCGCATTAGATGTAGCCGGTTTTGAAAAAGACTTGTTTTATTTTTATAAAAGTCAATGGACAGACGAACCTATGGTTCACTTATTACCGCATTGGACCCACCCTAATATGCCAATCGGCACTAAAGTACCAGTTTGGGCTTATTCAAACTGTCAGCAGGTTGAGTTATTCCATAATGGTAAGTCTTTAGGTAAAGATATTCCAGGCAGCAAATGGGATGAGATGCAGGCCGAATGGTTAGTACCATGGCAGCCTGGCAGCATAAAAGCAGATTGTTATATTGATGGCAAAGTGGTGACTTCAACAGAGCAAACAACTTCTGGCGCACCTGCCGCTCTAAGTCTTAAAGCTGAGAATGAATTTGTCTCTGCAGCTAGAGATAATAACGCAGTGATCACTGCTGAACTGAAAGATGACAACGGTGTATTTTATCCTTATGGTGAAAATAAGGTGTATTTTCATTTAGCGGGTCCTGCACGCATCATCTCTTTAGAAAGTGGTGATCCGGTTGATACCAATAAAAACTATGGTGTCGATCATCGTAAAGCCTTTATGGGCGCAACCCGTGCTTTTATTCAGATTGAAGACAATAAAGCTGACATTAGCTTAACCAGTGCCGCTATTATTGGTGATAAACAACTGACTTTGTCTAATAACATCTCTATTGATGTACAGCAGTTGAATATTCTAGGAAGCGTTAAACAGCAGAAATTTAAGGTGTATTACACCTTAGATGGTAGTCAACCGACTCAACAAAGCAAAATGTACACAACACCATTTTCTGTAAGCGCAGGAACACAAGTCAAAGCCATAGTGGTACAAGGCAAGCAGGTTATTTTTAACATGCAAGAATCCTTTGCCGATGGTTCTGGTTTGTATTGGGGCGACGCACAAACAGAGACTACAAGCTCTGCTGCAAACCAATCAGGTATGTTAGCCATAGATGCAAAATATACTGGCGCGGTGAAAAGTGCAGATCATATCGACTTTAACGGTCGAGAAGGTTCAATTAAGTGGTATCAAGAAAATGATGGGGAAGCCGGTCTTTTTACTCTGAAATTACGTTATGCTTCCAAAGACAAAAAGTCTCTACGTTCAATGGATTTATACGTAAACAATAAAAAGATTGGCCAAGTTAAATTTAGTCATACTGGTGGTTGGAAAGCTTGGCAAGCAGTCGAAATTTCTGCGCCACTATTTGCCGGTGCCAATAATATTGAGTTTAGAACAACAGGCCAAAGTGGTCCTAATCTGCAATCATTGACTGTTGAATATGGCACTGACTAAAGGCTTAATAAATATAAAATACTAGAATCTAGTGAATGGACATAGATTTAAGCAGTTAGTAGATGCTTAAATCTTTGTCGAAATTACCAGCTAGAATCTATTTTCTTTTGCTGTACTCTATTTCATCTGCCCTCTGTTTTATTATTTATAAAAACACAAAAATCGTCATTTAATTTACGGCTTTTAAAAGCTGTATTGTTTGATATCTAAATGAGACCAACTTTTGTTATGTTTTTGTGGAATGTCACTAAATATTACCCATTGGTTGAGTCGAGAAAAAGTACATAAGAACATAGGAAATCACACTCATGATCCACAAAAAAAACTTTACGCCAACCCTTCTGGCACTATCCATGGCAACAGCTTTAAGTTCTGTCTCAGCACAAGAGATTGAAGTAGCACCTGTTGCCAACTCTACTGCTGCAGCTGCAACACAGGCAGCCCCAAATACTGAAATGGAAGTCATTGAAGTTTCAGGCTTAAGAGGCAGTATTGTAAGATCAACATTACTTAAGCAGATGTCTAACAATTTAATTGATGTTATATCGGCAGAAGATGTGGGTAATTTCCCTGATACTAACGTTATCGAGTCAATGCAGCGGATCACCGGAGTACAAATTAGTCGCTCTGAGTCAGGTGATGCAACAGGTTTTACTATTCGTGGGATTAGTCAAAACCGAGTTGAACTTAACGGCCGTTCGGTGGCAGCTGGTGAAGGTGAAGGCAGAAACACCAACTTAGGTGATATTCCATCATCACTTATCGATAGTTTAGAAGTTATCAAATCACCAACTGCAGATTTAAAAGAAGGTTCTTTAGGTGCAACGGTTAACCTAAAAACTAAACGACCACTTGCTATGAAAGATGGTTTGATCAACGTTAATGCAAAAGCACTTTATGGCGATAACATTAAGAAAGTTTATCCTAATTTAAGCGCTATCTACGCTACAAAATTAACCGACACTAAATATGGTGATTTTGGTCTATTGTTTAATGGTTCATATAACAATAATGAAGTCAGTGGCGATATTCTTAAAGTTAATAACTGGGGCAATACATGTGATGCCTTTGTAAAAGGAGGCGATGGTTTAATTGATAGAGCCAGTTTCGCTACATGTGGTGACAATCTTTATCATGTACCCGCTAGTTTTACACAGCTGCAATATGAGAACGAGCAACTTCGTGAGTCTTTAGTAACGACGCTGCAGTGGCGACCAAATGACGATAGTGAATATTTGTTTGAAGCAACTTATAATCACAAGCGCAATCAACAAACTCGTGACACCTTAACCATAGCAAATCGTGTTAATAATAATTATTTTGATGTTGATACTTTTGATGAGCTTGCTGGCGAAGATGGTATTTACTATGCTTTTGATAATGTAGTGTATACGGGTACAGAACGAATTCTTTATGATGCCTTAGGTGAGGTAACTAACACTGTTTATCCGGTTGCCAGTTTTGATACCAATGCCGCATATTTAAATAGCTCTAACGGTCAAGGTAATCAGGCAGAAACCACAGTATTTAGCCTGGCATTACAGGGAAAATGGTTATTTGACAATATGCAAATTGAATCTGAAGCGACTTATTCATCATCAGAATATCAGCATCACTATATTAATCATGCTCTTAATTTTTTTAGTGGCAACCCACTTACTCAGCAAAATCAAACTCTACGAGTAGATGAAGGTGAAGGTGCACTTGCAATTGGCGAGCTTCTTCGTATAGATCTAACTGACGGTAACGAGGTTGCGTTAGATTGGCAAGGTAAGTCAACTCTTGACCCGACTAACTTTAAACTTAATGCCGCGCAAGATGACGGCTACACGCACAGCCCTACCACAGCTTCTTTCAAGGTTGATGTAGATTACGACCTAGATTACGGAGACCTTAGTACCATAGAATTTGGTATGAGATTTGATCGTAATACTATGGAACGCACACACAGGTTTGTGCATAAATGTAACCGAAATAACGCCTACGGTGCTAATGGTCCAAATGGAAACTCTTTTGAAGAAGGCGATCCTTCTTGTACTGACCCTTCAGTTTCATTAACTGATTTAATGGCTGCATACCCAGACGCAGTTAAAACAGTTGATGGTTTTTACACCGACCCAGGTGTATCAAGTATTGACTCTTGGATACAAATTTCTCAAGATTTTTGGTTTAATAATCAAGAAGATTGGCGTGAAGTTTTTGGCTACAATGATTTTGGTGGTTACATAGACAGACCTGAAGAAGATTATAAGCTAACTGAAGATCATGCCGCAGCATACGTCAAAATAAATGCCCGAGGCGAATTAGGAAATGGTTTTGAATACCGAGGCAACATGGGTATTCGTGGTGTTTACACAAGTATAGATTCAGTTACTACGCCTGGGAACATCGATGCCAATGGTAACTTAGTAGAAACCACTGATAATAAAGACTATACCGAATGGTTACCAAGTTTAAACTTAGCAGTCGTTCACGATTTAGGCATAATTCGCCTTGCCGCAGCTAAAGTAATGGTAAGACCAACCTTTGGGCAATTAAAACCAACGGGTACATTCAATACATTCAATGGTTGTAACGTTTATGATTCAAGTGACCCATTTAACAACTTCGGTTATGAAGTGCCTAATCCTAACCTGACGGCAGCAGAACAAGAACGCCAACAAGCACAGGAACACCTTCTTAGTAGTGGTGGATACGACGGCACAAGTCCTTGTCCGGGTATCCGTGGTGCAGGAACTGTTGTAGGGAGTATTCAACTTGACCCTTACACGTCTAATAACTACGATTTAAGCTTTGAAAAATACTGGGGTAAAGGCAACTCAGCCAGTGTTGCATTGTTCTACCGCCAAGTTAATGCAGATATAGAAAGAGAGCGTTTTATCGCAGTAGTTGGAGTTGACCCTGATGCGCAATATGTAGGTGAAGAAGGTAGTGGTTTCTTAGAAGGCCAAAATATTTCATCGGTAGAAGGTGCTGAACTTTGGCGTGCTAAAAGATGGATTAATGGCACACAAACAACCAGACAAGGCATAGAGCTATCTTATACACAGTTCTTTGATTTCTTACCAAATGGCTGGGATGGATTTGGTTTTACTGCCAACTATACTTTGTCTAAAGGCACACGACCTGATGCTAAATTTGCTAATGATGACGGTGAAGAGCTTGACTTTGGATTATTTGGTTACGCAGGTTTAGAGACATTTGAAGAAAAATTAGTCGCAGCTAAAGAACTTAAAGAACAAGGTTCAATAGCAAATGTAGAATTGGTAGACCCTAATGCCTTCTTGCCAGTACAAGGTTTAGCCCGTCATTCTGGTAACTTCTCGTTGTTCTATGACAAAGCGGGAATTAATACTCGAGTTTCTTACAATTATAAAAGTAAATTCTTGAGTGGTGAAAGCGCGGTATCTCCAATCTATACAGCAGCTAGAGGGCAAATAGATTTTGCAGCTAACTATAAGATAAACTCAAGATATACGGTTAGGTTTAATATCACTAACTTAACTAAAACAATATCAAAACGTTACACACGATACGAAGAAATTCTTGAACGTTCTTTCTATAACGATCGAGTCTTTAGTGTTGGTGTTAACGCAAAATTTTAAGATATTGATTAATACTTTTTAGTATTCATTAAAAGCAAAAGTGAGGTGCCAAGCACCTCACTTTTTTTTGCCTGTAATTTAAGGTTCACTTCATACTGTTTTAGTCTTTTTCTCTGTGTCGTACCATTACACCTTCAGTCATGCGCCCTACCTAAGCCTGTTAAATTCTCACTGAGCGACCAATTATTTAACTAACCTGAGTTCTTGATAAGAAGTATCGTCTAATCTGAATTTATCATTACAGTTCAATAGCTTAATAATATTCACCCAAATCACCTCACCTGGATGCTTACTCGGTGATGAAATTTTTGTGTATAGCAAGGCGGATTGTCGTACGTAATAACGTGTTATTGCTAGACAATCCAACGCCGCTAGGCACAAAAAGAGCGTTATCGAGGGGGGCGGCTTATCCAGTATTCAGGTTAACTAGATTGGTATAGCTTTGTGACACGCTTTGGCGTTCCTGCTTTTACTATTCAGTTAGCCCCATTCTGCTATTTCTGCAGTATTCTACTTTTTTCCTCATGGAATAAAAAAACCTCCAATATCAATGGATATTGGAGGTTTTATAACAAGCTTAAGTTTGCTAGCTAGAATAAAGTCCTTAATTAAAAGCTGGCTGAAATAGACAGCTTATAACTTTTACCAAACACGGCATTAGTACGCAGTGCTTCTGGAACCGCATTATAGGTACGTAATTGA
Organism: Paraglaciecola sp. L3A3; assembly: GCF_009796765.1. NCBI lineage: Bacteria > Pseudomonadati > Pseudomonadota > Gammaproteobacteria > Alteromonadales > Alteromonadaceae > Paraglaciecola > Paraglaciecola sp. L3A3. The sequence continues at coordinate 3,917,397 of NZ_CP047023.1, read as the reverse complement.
CTGTTAAGTAAATTAGATGCTTCAAAACCGAGAGTCACTTCTTCGCTAATATTGTATCTAGCGGTAAACGATAAATCTTTGTAGTCGTCATTGAATACACCTGTATTACCGGCACCAATAGAATTCAAATATTCATCACGCCAGTTGTAAGCCATACGCATATTAAAGTCCTCATTTTCATAATACACAACAGCGTTAATATTGTTTTCAGATAGCCCAGGGAAACTTAAGGTTCTACCAGAATCGTCTTTGATAGGGGTTTCGCCGTCGATAAATGAATAGGTCAAAATGGTACCTACGCCAGGTAAAAAGGAGAGGGATTGTTGATAAGAAATTTCTAAGCCTTTTACTTTAGCGCCTTCACCATTGGTATCTCTTAAAACGCGATATTGATTGCCCCCTATGGTTTCTAATTGCGTTTCTGCAACAATAAATGTGTCGATATCTTTGTAAAATAATGCCCCAGAAAGTAGGGAGTCTGCATTAAAGTACCATTCTAAAGACATATCTAATTGTGTGGCTTTAAATGGATCTAAGTTTGGTGAACCACCTGTTCCTGTGCCAATATCTGAATCATTATCTACAAATAAACGAACCCCATTGTTTAGCGATGTAGTGTCGGGAAATGAGATCACTTGAGCAGCCCCAAATCTGGCAATCAGCCCATCATCTAATTCCATTCTGAGCGCTAAAGACGGTAACACTTCAGTATCTGAACGAGGGAAGGTAACAGCTTCAATATTATCGCCGACTTGTTGATTACCTATAGATGCTAAATCTCTATTAAGCATGCGTAAGCCAAAGTTTCCTGAAACAGGAAGGTTAGCCCAATCGGTGGCGAAATTTGCCTTTATGTATGCTGCGGTAAACTGCTCTTCAATTCTAAATGAGTTGAGTGCTGCAGAACCACTTGTTCCGTCAGCACAACTTTGGCTTTCTTCTGCAGAGTAGAATTGAGCCAGGGTTTCACAGCCGGCTATGCCACCACCATTCATCGCACTCTCTTTAAAGGTTAAATAAGAGCGTGGTACCCCAACAAATTCCCCAGGCAGAAAATCATCGTTTGTGAATACTTCTAATAAACCGGCATCTAATAAGTCTGAAGCGGTATTGACTCCAGATATATTACGAATATCAACGTTTAAGTGAGATTTAGTGGTGGTTAAATCTTGGTGACGCATACCAAATTCTAAGGTATGAAATGCGCCAAAATCTATATTCCAATCAAAATCTACACGTCCAGTGGTATCTTTTGTTTCATCCACAAATTCTTGGAAAAAAGTAATCGGGAAATTTAATGTTGAAGCGTCGGTAAAGTCATTTTGGAATTGGAATTGACCAAAATCACCATTAGTCAGATCAAAATTGACGTTATCATTGGCTAAAGTTTGTAAACGCATATATTGCTGATCATAAGTGCCTTCACCTTTAGTGTAAGAAAGTTCAGCAAAAACTTGTAGGTCATCAGTGGCGTCCCACTCAGCTTGCAAGGCGGTTGATTGCACTTTTGATTTAATATCTGCAAATTCGACATTGGTATGAGTTGGACGAGTAACCGTTCCCGCAACTATTACTTCGTTTTCTGAAAATACTACATTATTGTAGTCACCAAAACCTGCATAAAGTCCCAGCCATCGTCTATCTCGGTCAGATTCTAATTGAGTAAAATAGTGATCTAAAGTGAACTCTAAATTATTAGTGGGTAAATACTGCATCACCACATTCACCCCTGTTCTTTCACGATCTTCTTCTATTTGCCAAGGGCGAGGGTCGACATGGATAAGAGCGGAAACACCGTCACCATTTGGATCGGTTGAAACTAGGTTACCATTGTTGTCATAAGTCCGATCGGCTAAACCTTCATTGTCGGCTAAGCTATACCCAGAAAATGTACCTAAAGCATGTTCATTATTGGTACTGTCAGAACGTACAAAACTGACTAAGAATCCTAATCTATCATCAGCATAAGTGTTTGAATACATACCGAAAAATTCGTTGCTACCACCGCCTAGTTCGGCATCAGAATAACTAAATGAACCTGCAATATGTTCGCCATTTTCATCAAAAGGTTTACGAGATACGATATTAACTACGCCGCCTAAGGCACCATCTATTTGATCAGAGGCTGATAGTTTTTCAACTTGTAATTGTGAAATTAATGCAGCAGGTACAGTGCCTAATAAGCCGTAGGTAGAGGTGCCTAGTTGATCTGGACCATTTGAACCACGGCCTGCAGAATCCCAGATTTGTCGACCATTATATAAAATCACATTTTGACGTAAGCCACGTATAGAAATATCACTACCTTGACCTATACCCCTGTCTATTTGTACTCCTGAAATACGGCCTAAAGATTCTGCTACCGTGGTGTCTGGCATTTTACCGATGTCATCGGACACTATGGCATCAACAAACTGGGCATTGTCTTGTTTTAAGTCTCGAGCCATATTAAGGCTCTTTTTAATCCCTCTGACTACTATGGTTTCTACTTCTTGCTCACTATCAGCGACAGTTTTATCTTGCGCTGAAGAAATAGCACTATGTCCAGCAGCCATGCTACCGGCTAAAACTAAACCTGCTAAACGCATGCTGTTGTATATTTGATTGTGATTGGTTTTAAGAGTGCGAACTAGACTGAACATGTTTGAAATCCTCTTCAAGTGTTGCTTGTTATAATGTATCTATTATTGATACATTTTTTAACTCTACAACCAAACTATGTCAACATAAAATTAACACTTGTTTATCACTAATGGACTTTTATTTACATGGTGTTCTATTTTTTATATTAAAAACAGGTGTTTAATATATATTGTTGAAATGTAAAAAAGTATGTGAAAAAAATTTATGATAGAGACCAATTCGGATGTGTTGCAGAAAAAGCAGCAAAAAACAGATTGAGCAGAGAAGGGTAGTTAAAGGTAAAAACGTCTCACAAAGGTAAAGATAAGTAGCCAATAGCTACGAGGTTCGAGCTTTTTTTTTCTGCTTCACGCTGCAGTATTCTGCTTTTCAATAATGGATTCCTGCTAACGACATGCAGGAATGACCGGCTTTGGGGGGCGGCTGATAATCTGAGCCTGTTACTAATTTTGTGTAACTATTTACTACCTCCTATTTACTAGGATCTGCTGTTGTCTTTTCTCTGTGTAGCGCAGCCGCTGTGATCGGCTTTTGTTTTTAATAATGTTATGGCTTTTCTCGGTGTAACTCTGTGAAATGCTTTGGCTTTTAGCTCTTTGCTGTTATCTTTTTCTCGAATCTGCTAACTCGCGACTACTTTAATAGACTAGACAATGCACTAAGGGAATATACTGTGTTACCTTGTATATGCTATTAAACAATAGTTTTATTATTTTATGCTTTTTATTGATATAGGATTTGCTATGAAAATCGAAGTCAAATTGCTGGAAGGTCAAAAGTTACAGGCAAGTTTTGGGAAACATCAGATTATCAGTGATCAAAGTGTCAGCGTGGGTGGTAATGAGTCGCAGCCCGAACCTTTTGATTATTTTTTGGCAAGTATGCCATTATGTGCCGCGTTTTATATTCGTAAGTTTTGTGAGCAACGAGATATCAGTACCGAAGGTATTTCACTTACTCAAGACAACAATAATATAGGTGAAGACAAGTATCACAAACGTTTTAATATAGTGGTAACTTTGCCAGATAGCTTCCCACAAAAATATAGAAAAGCGTTATTGGCTGCAGCTAATACCTGCACAGTGAAAAAAGTGATTCAAGCCATGCCAGAGTTTGAGATTGCCATAGCTGAATAAGTTGCTTTGTTCGTGACCAAAGGTGGCTGCTGTTGCGCAGCACTCACCTACTTTCAAGCTTTTAACTATTTTTTGTTTAAAGTAACTTTGTTATTATCTAACTTGGCTTTTAACCTTGTTCTAAGCCAGCAAATTCAATACTTGAATAAACCGATGAGTGCAACTCATACACTCATGGATACAGCCCTAACAAGAGACATACCTAGCCATGCTCATCTTTTTTATCTGCCTCACTATTTTGATTATTGGTTATAAGTTTTATAGCCCTTTTGTTGAAAAACAAGCTGGCATAGATTCGACCATAGCGACACCCCAATCTCGTTTTAGTGAAGGGGTTGATTATGTGCCCATTCACCCTGTTCGTGCTTTTTTAATTCAATTTTTAAATATTGCTGGAGTAGGACCTATTTTTGGGCCTATTCTTGGCGCACTTTACGGGCCAGTTGCCTTGGTTTGGATTGTGATCGGTAATGTCTTAGGTGGTGCGGTTCACGATTATTTTTCTGGTGTGATGAGCATTAAAGAAGATGGTAAAAGTTTACCTGAAATAGCGGGACATTATTACAACATAGTGTTTAAAGGTTTTATGTTGCTGTTTACCGCTATGTTGTTGTTCTTTGTGGGTGTAGTTTTTATCATGAGCCCAGCTGGATTATTAAGTAACCTCGAGGCTTTCGAAGATACGTTCTTGGCAAATAATACCTTTTGGGTGTTAGTTATTTTGGCTTACTACTTTTTGGCTACCTTGTTGCCTATCGATAAAATCATCACTAAGTTTTACCCTGTGTTTGGTTTATTAATGATAGTAATGACATCCATGATCGCTATTGCATTATTAATCGATGCGCCACATTTACCTATTGCTGGTGATTTTTTTGCGTATTTTGAAACGGATCATGCTCACGATTTTTTAGCACCTAACCCTGATGGTTTACCCACTTGGCCGCTATTGTTTATTACGATTACCTGTGGTGCTATTAGTGGTTTTCATTCGACCCAAGCGCCGATCATTGCTCGCTGTTTAACCAATGAAAAATACGTTCGTCCTGTTTATTACGGGGCTATGGTTTGTGAAGGTGTAGTCGCGTGTGTTTGGGCATTAGCTGGTATTGCTGCTTTTCCAGAAGGGTATGCAGGTCTTAAAGCTATGTTAGATACTGGTGGCCCTGGTTTGGTGGTTAACCATATCGCCAATAGTTATTTGGGGGTATTTGGCGGCATTATGGCCATTGTTGCTGTAGCGGTTTTTCCTATTACCTCTGGTGATACCGCTTTTCGCTCGTTACGCCTGACATTGGTTGACGCCTTTAATATTCCGCAAAGTATTCGTAATCGCTTGTTGCTGGCTGTGCCTATTTTAACCATAGCGTATTTTATGACTAAATTAGACTTCACTGTGATTTGGCGTTATTTTGCTTTTTCTAATATGTTGCTGTCGACCAGCGTATTGTGGCTTGCCACTAAGTATTTATTTGATCGAGGTACTTTCCACTGGATTGCTAGTATCCCAGCGGTCATCACAACAGGCATTACCGTTTCCTACATTATGACAGCGGCCATTGGTTTTAATTTGGCTGCTGATCTAGGTAAGCCTATTGGTGTGGTTGTGGTAGTAATAGGTTTGTCGCTCTTGGTGGTTGTGCATAAAAAACGGCAAAAAGCATACTAAGCAGAATGAAACAGACCTGTCAGTGTAAAGCAGTGAAAAGCTAAAGAATTTGAACCACAGAGAACACAGAGGTAAAGATGTTTAAGATTTGCCTCAACGGTAGGTCGTGGCTTTAGCCCGTCAATGTTGAAAAATAGTCGCCATAAATGGATGACTTACAAAAGAAGAAAAGAATTTGAACCACAGAGAACACAGAGGTAAAGATGGTTAAGATTTGCCTCAACTTTAGGTCGAGGCTTTAGCCCGTCAATGTAAAAATAGACGCCATAAATGGACGACCTACAAAAGAAGAAAAGAATTGGAGCCACAGAGAACACAGAGGTAAAGGTGGTTAAGATTTGCCTTAACGGGTAGGTCGTGGCTTTAGCCCGTCAATGTTGAAATAGTCGCCATAAATGGATGACTTACAAAAGAAGAGAAGAATTTGAACCACAGAGGTAAAGACAACAATAATTCAGTTTTTTTCTTTTCTCTGTGTAGCGCAGCTTCTGTGATCGGCTTTTGTTTTTAGTAATGTTATGGCTTTTCTCGGTGTAACTCTTTGAAATTATTTGGCTTTTAGCACTTTGCTGTTATCTTTTTCTTGAATCTCGCCACTGCTTAGCCTGCTTCAAGCTGCCGTACTCTGCATTATTCAGCATTAGTGTCATTTTTCATTTGACTTTAATCTGCGCTATACGTATCTTCAGCGCCGCTATTCTAGGTGCCTATCGGTAACAAATTTGTTATCTGGATAGGGTAAACGGGAAGTGTGGTCAATCAGGTTGTTTTTATATTTGATTCAATTCCACCGCTGCCCCCGCAACGGTAAATACTTATTTATAAGTATCTAGCCCGACACCGGCCTAAAAATAGTTTCTGTACGTATGGAGCGGCGGGCTTCATTAGAATGTTGACACATTGCCGTTTTAATTGGCAATGGCAAAATACCTTTGGGTATTTTGAGCTGATTAACTTTAATTAGCGCAAGCATCCTCTGTTATCCCCCTCTCAATCGTTTACTTTTTTAGATTGAGGATTTTATGAAACACACATCTTTAGCTACTGCTATTACTCTGGCATTAACTGCCACATCCGCCTTTGCTGAACCTGCTCAAAGTGACGAAAAATCCATTGAAAAAATTGTTGTGGTATCAAGTCGTGTAGCCATGCCTTTACGAGAAGTGGCGACATCTGTTTCTCTAGTCACCCAAGCTGATATTGAAGCTAGAGGTTATGCTAACCTAGCTGAAGTACTTAAAACTCAACCTGCTATCAGTATGACAAGTAGTGGTGGCGCAGGTTCTAGTACGTCACTTCGAGTGCGTGGTGAAGAAGGATATCGCACTTTAGTACGAATCGATGGCGTTGATATTTCTGATCCGACAGGTACCCAAGTAGAACCCAAATTAGGTCATATGCAAGCATCCAATATTTCTCGGGTTGAAATATTGCGGGGCTCTCAAGGCCTTGCTTATGGCGCCGACGCAGGTGGTGTCATCAATGTACATAGCGCAGAATATACTGAACAGTTAGCTGGTAGAGTGTCTGCTGAAGCGGGACGTTATGACAGCACTAATTTGGTCGGTGACATAGGTGGCAGAACAGATAAATTTTCTTATTACATTGCAGGCTCAAGTTTTCAAACTGATGGCTTTGATGCACGTACAGATGACGCCTCAGGTGACTTGGATGGGTATGAAAACAACACCATTCACACTCGTTTAGGTTATCAGGTTTCCGAACAACTAAGCTTGAAACTGGTGGCCAGAAATACTCAAGGTGAAGGCGAGTTTGATCATTGTGGTTTTGGTGCGACAGCCAGTGATGACTGTCAGAGTGAGTTTGCACAAACTAATTTACGCACTAGCGTAAACTATGTGACTGGCTCTTCAGAACATGAATTTTCATACGCCAAAACATTAATTGAACGTGAAAATTTCAATCAAAATGTTTCTAGCTATCTAGCTAAAGGTGCGACTGAAAAAGTTGAATATTTAGCTCATAGTGAGCTAAACGATACTCACACTCTGGTATATGGTGCCGATTGGGAAAAAGAAGCCATTACCTCTGCCCAGCAATATCGTCACAACCGCGGTGCTTTTGTTGAATACCAAAGTGAATTAGTCAGTAATTTGTTTGTCACTGCTGGTTTACGTTATGACGATAACGATGATTTTGGTGAACATACTACATATCGTGTAAGTAGTGCTTATATTTGGGCTATCGATAGTAATGAGCTTAAATTACGTGGGGCCTACGGTACTGGATTTAGAGCGCCAAGTTTGTTTGAAGTAAACTACAATCGTCGCCCTGAAGCATTACCTAGTGCGGCTAATACGCCATTAAAAGAAGAGCAAACTCAAGGCTATGAAATCGGCATTGAGTTTCTAACTGAAACGGATTCGCGCTTTGAAGTAGTCTATTTTGACCAAGAAATTGAAGACAGCATTACTTATACCTTCGATTCAGTGACTTATGCAGACGGTTACATTCAAGACATAGGACAGTCTGAATCTAAAGGTGTAGAACTGATTGCTGAAATTAAGCTTGGCAAAGGTTGGAGTGTTGATGCTAATTATACTTACAACGAAGCAGAAGATACCGCAGGGAATCAACGTCGCCGTCGTCCGCGTAATATTGCTAATCTTGGGGCTAATTATCAATTAGATAAGTTAACCTTTACTGCCAATATACGTGTTATTAAAGATGCAGTGGATGCTGGAGTACCACTTGAGAATTACGAAATACTTGATATAAGTGCTAAGTATCAAGTTAATCCACAGCTATCTGTTTATGCTCGAGTTGAAAACTTGTTTGATGCACATTACCAAGACATATCCGACTACAATACATCAGGCGAATCGCCGTATCTAGGTTTAAGGTATCAATTTTAGAGTTTGAATCGATCAAGTCGAAAAGTGAAATATAAATAGAGGTTAATAAATTTAAAATTTATTAACCCCTTTCTTCATTCTGGTTCGTTACTGATAGGAAACCAATGGAGAAATACATAATGCAAACAACACTAGACTTGCCACAAACATCTATACCGTTCAAAAGCCTAATCACTATTTCTATTTTTGCTGGACTAATTACTTTTGCTTTATTTGTCGGCATGAACAAACTCATTTCAAACAAACAAATCGCCCGCCAAGAAGTTAAAGTAGGGCCCATTATCGATTTACATTATAACTTCGAAGATTCTGCCATTATTGAGAAAAAAACGTTAAAGCCCAAACCCAAACCGATTCCTCAACCTAAATCAGTGCCTAAAATTGCAAAAACGAAACAAAGTAAAACTTGGGATAATAATATATTAAGCAATACTTTCGCCGGTCCGGTAATAGAAAAAGCCTCCACTGCTAGTTTTGTTTTAGCGGGGGGAGAAGCCAGGCCGATTGTCAGAATTGAGCCTAAGTATCCGGTATCCGCAGCACGAGATGGCGTGGAGGGCTGGGTAAGACTGATGTTTTCAGTTTCTGCTACGGGAGAAGTAGAAAATATTCAGGTAATTGATGCTCAGCCAAAACGTATTTTTAACCAATCGGCCAAACGAGCATTAGCAAGATGGAAATATAAACCCAACATTGTGGCTGGTAAACCACAATCACAAGATGGCATGATGGTAATGTTAGATTTTAAATTAGCTAGTTAATCATTAGCAGATTAATGAGAGTGAGCCAGTTGCCAGAGTGTTTTAAATTAAATCGCTAACTGGCTCACATGGATCCAAATTAGGGAGCGTCTATGAGTATTGCGTTAACCTTAAAATCTTATATTTTTGATAAACATAGCAACGAAAATATCATGCGGCGCTATGTTATTACGGGTGACCAAACATTACTTAGCAAATTGTATGATGCTAATGGTAATGATCTCTATCATTTTATTATGACCTTATCAGATGCAACTTTGGCTAAAGACATTTGTCAGAAAACTTGGTTAAAGGTCATAGAAAAGAAACACTTGTATCAAAATACAGGGCAATTTAAAGCTTGGTTATTTACTATCGCAAGAAATCAATTGATGGATGATTTCCGAGCTTTTCAGAACACCATTAATGACACTGAATGTTTAGTCGAATCACTAGGTAAGACTCACAACAAAGAAGATAGGCAACATTTAAACGACTGTTTTGATCAAGCATTATTAGCAATAGCATTTGAACAAAGAGAAGCATTTTGTTTACAGCAAGAGGGCTTTAGTTTAGAAGACATTGCTAAGATTACTCACACAGGTCAAGAAACGGTAAAAAGTAGACTTAGATACGCTAGAGATGGTTTACGCAAACGGCTAGAAAAGTTCCATGAGGACCAGTTCCCAGAGGATAATTATGACTGATCACAATAAACAATCTGAGCAATCATTGGAGCAGCTTTACGCTAAACGTAAATCACAAAATTTAGCACCACTTTCCATCAAAAAAAATCTATTGCTTAAACAATTAGAAAGTAAAAAGACTAAGCCTATTTTACAAAGATTGGTTTATGTGGCTGTGGCGGCTTCTACACTTTTGTTATTTGGAATTTTTTCTATCCAAAAAATGCATTTTGCAACACCCGTGAGTCACAGCAATATTTTGCATATACATTCGTTAACGCCGGAGCCCAAGCATATTAATAGCATGCGAGATGATATTAATAATCGTTATGCTAAACGCTATCAAGAATATTTGAGTCAACAACAAACATTTGCCTTTCACCATAAAATATTAGCCAAGTTAGAGCTAGTAGCTAGTGGATGGCAACTTAAAACCTGCGACAACCAAGTCATGTTGATTTCAAATGAATTGATTGCCGCGCTTGGACAAATTAATCAATTGGACCTCAACTTAGTCTCGGGTGACATAGTCAATATTGCCTTCGATAGCACGGGTATTATATTGGCAATTGAACAGAGTAAAGATCAATTAATATGCACCTGAGTTAAAATTATAACTTTGATATATTTATCAATAGCCTAATTTGCTGTTATTTACCTATACGGCCAAATTTAGATTTATTGCAGCCTGCAAAAAAGTTACACTTTGGCTTCTTCATTGGCAATTACTGTAGGGGCAATCATGGACAAAAAACTCGAGTCAAAAAATAACGTTAGTCATCGTAATACCAGTCAAAAAGCTCTACGTATGAATTTAGATGAGAAAAAATATGGCACTATCGTTGAGATAGGCGCAGGCCAAGAAGTGGCTCGTCAGTTTTTTCTTGCGGGCGCAGCTGCTGGCACCATAGCTAAAACCATGTCGGCTTATGATATGAAATTTTCAGATGCTATTTATGGTGTACAAGAAGATAGACGTTATGTGAGTAAAAATCGTGTACGTGCCATGATGGAACAAGAGTTTGATTTGGTGGTTGATCGTGTAGGTGAAACACGCTCTAAATCTTCACGCTATTTTGCTTATGCTGCCACGGTAGCCGCGAAAAGTTTTAATCGCGACAATGAATGCCATGCTTGGTGTGGTATTCGAGTGCAAATGTATCCAGGCGCCGAACCTTCGAACATAGTGGTTCATGTGCGTATGTTAGACGACAACGCTGAGGCACAGCAACAAGCCTTAGGCGTGTTAGGTGTTAACCTGATTTATGCCGCTTATTACTATTACGAAAATCCTAAACAAATTATCGATTCTTTAACCGATAATATGAAAAATAACCGCTTAGAAATTGATTCTATCGATTTCCAAGGACCTTATTTCGAAGATATCGACAACCGCGCCATTAACTTACATTTAATTCGTGGTTGGAAAACTCGTGCGGTTATGTTTAGACCTGACGGCAGTGTGGCTGTACCTGCTGAAATACTTTACAAGAAAAATGTTTTGACCATCCGTGGTTCGTTTAGGCCGGTTACTAATTTAAATATCGACATGATAGAACAGGGCAAAAAATCTTTTTATGCAATGAATCATATCGACGACTCAAATACGGTAGCGATTGCTGAAATTTCTCTAAATGATGCGAAAGGTCAAGATAATAACGTGCCCGAAGCTGATATAGTACAGCGCATTCAAATATTGAATTCTCTAGGCTATAACGTGATGATTTCGGATTATACTCGTTACTTCTCATTGAGAGCTTATTTCCGCCAATATACTAAATTACAAATTGGTATTGTTGTGGGAATGATTAACGTTAAGCAAATATTTGACGAAGATTCCTATCGTGGTGTTGAAGGTGGAATATTGGAAGGTTTTGGTAAGTTATTCCCAGATAACACGCGTTTATTTGTTTATCCTGAGTTAGATGAGAATGGTGAAATTAGCGAGTTTACTGATGTTAAAGTACAAGATCATTTACGCTTTTTGTATCGTCACTTGTTAGAAAATGGTTTTATTTCGGGAATTGAGTGTAGTGATAAAGCTTTATTCAAAATATATTCTCGAGAAGTATTAAAACAACTTTCAAAAGGCAGAGGTGATTGGGAGTCCTCTGTACCAGAACAAGTAGCCGAAACCATAATTGAACATAAATTATTCGGTTTTAGAGGATAAGCAGACTGAGCAGCACAAGTAGTAGATAGTAAATCGATACTGGTAAAAGATAAAAATAAAAACAGTGGTGAGATACTAGATTCGAGTCTAGAGGAAAAGACAAAAGAATTTGAACCCCAGAGGGCACAGAGATCACAGAGAAAAGCAGGTACTAGAATCTAGTATTTATCATCTAGGATCTAATGTTGTTTTCTCTGTGAGCGAAGCGCTCTGTGGCCTCTGTGGTGAATTGTTTTTAACCCTTTGCTGTTATCCTTTCCTCGTAGCTAGAATCTGCTGTTACTGCCTTATTCAGCTTAGTCGGCACTATGCTGCTTCACTCTGCAGTGAGCTGCTGTAAAATAATGGATTAACAAATTAAATGTTTGATAAGTTAAGATTTGAATATGGTTTAAAAGTCTTTAACGAACATAAGTTTACCTTTATTTATGTTGTGTTTTTGATGCTATGTGAAACGGCAGTGAGTTTAAGTGTGCCTTTTTTTGCAGGCAAATATTCTGAATATTTTATTGCTAATCAAGCTGATATCGATTTAAACCATGGTTATATTTTGGCCTTATGGTGTTTGTTATTTGCTGTACATGGCTTACTGCGCTTTTTATCTACCTACAATGTATCCCTTATTGGTGCGCGTTTAATGGCCGAATTTAGCTGCCGGCTATACGATCATATTCAAGTTTTACCGGTACAGTTTTTTAAAGAAACTAAACGGGGTGACGTACTTTCTATGTTAAGTACTGATCTAGCTGTGATTAGCTTTTTTGCTTCTAGTGTTTTAACCAATTTAGTACCAAATGTATTAGTCTTAATTGGCGCGTCTGTGTTGATGTTCATGATAGAACCGAGCATTGCCATACTGATTATTGTCATTATTCCCCTTATATTTATCGTTTTAAAAATTGTAGGCAAAGGTGTACAGCCTATTTCTCGAGCATTAATGCAAAGACAAGCTGACTCTTTGTCATTAGCCAGTGAAAATATCGGCGCTATTTCTTTGATCAAAGCTTTTAATCAAGAAAATTCAGAGTCCAATAAGTTTAAACACCGTACAGCCGAAATTTTAGAACTAAGAAGAAAACAATTAAAACTCCAAGCTATCATGTCACCTTTAGTACAATTTTTGGCTTCAATCGGTGTTTTAACTATTGTTGTTTTTTGTTTCATGCGTTTTCAAGACGGTACTATGCATATTCCTGATTTAATCAGTTTAATGTTATACGGACTTATCTTCACCAGACCACTCTCTTCACTGGCCAGCTTATATGGTCAAGTGCAACATGTGATGGGGTCTTCAGAGCGGGTACTTAAATTTTACCATTTAGAATCGGAAGCCAATTCTGGCAGTAATAAAACGTTTAATATTAAATCGGCCGATATTCGATTTGAAGATGTTAGTTTTGCTTACAAAAATAAACCCGCTGTATTTAAAAACTTATCGTTTGCCTTGCCAGCTAAAAAAACAATGTTGTTATATGGTGAAAATGGTGGCGGTAAAACGACTTTAATTCACTTACTCATGAAGTTTAACGAGCCCAGTACAGGTAAAATTTTTATTGGTGGTATTGATATTGCGCAGGTTAATAATTCTTCGGTTAGAGGAAAAATTGGCCTAGTGTCGCAAGATGTGCTTTTGTGTAATGGGAGCATTATGCAAAACATCACTTATGGTGTAGTGAACCCGAGTAGTCAAAAACTAGTAGAGGCATGTAAAGTGTCTGGGGCAGATAGATTTATTCAAAAGCTATCCCAAGGTTACCAAACTCAAGTCGGAGAAGGTGGCGTTTTATTGTCGGGTGGGCAGAAGCAGCGAATATCTTTGGCTAGAGCATTATTACTCGAACCTGAAATTTTATTGTTAGACGAACCCACTTCTATGTTAGATGAGTTGTCTAGGCACTCTTTTAAACAGGAGTTTGAGGGTATTTTTAGCCAGTTCACTGTGATATTAATATCCCATGATCCATCCCTTAGTGATGTGGCTGACGTGACTTACAAACTCGATCAGAAACAATTAAAAGTAGTAAAGCAGTAAAGTAGTAGATAGGAAATAGTAGCTAGCAGATAGTTAAGAGCAAAAGATAAAAGCAGTGGCGAGATACTTGATTCGAGTCGCGAGCAATAGAAAAGCTGGATTCCTGCTAACGACATGCAGGAATGCCGAGCTTTGGAATGGGGCGATAATGTTACAGTTTAATCTCAATTTTATTGGGTGCAAAAACTATCTCCTATTTACTAAGATCTGCTGTTACTTTTCTCTGTGACAGGCTTTAGCTTTTAGGTTTTAAGAGGTAAGACAGAAACTAGAAAAAGCCAAAGAAATTGAACCACAGTGGTAAAGACTAAAGAGCAGTTATTAGATACTAGTGAAGAGTAAAAAAACAAAGCTAAAAATAACTTTTAACAATTTAGAGGTAAAAAATTATGCATATTAAATTAAATCAAGGTTTACTTATTCAAAAGGTAGTCGATGAAATTGTTATCCTTGAGCCAGAGTCGGGAGATTATTATACTCTGAATGAAACTGGCGCAATGATGCTTGAAGGCCTGCAAGAAGGAAAAGCAATGAGTGAAATCACAGGTATGATTAGTGCCAAATTTAATATTGCCACCAAAGATGTTGAAAATGATCTAATTCAATTGTTAATTGACTTAGAAAGAAATGGTTTAGCTCAGACAGTTGATGCTTAAATTTCTGCAACAATTTTGGCAGATGCCGGCTAAACATAAACTGATTGTTTTTAAAGCTTGGTATTTGTTTATATTTTGGGATCTGTTGATTTCTTATTTGCCTTATAAATGGTGGAAAACTTCATTATTTAAAAGCCAGCATACCTTTTCTGATGTTGCTTTAGCAGAAATAACCCTGATCACTCGACTTATCGAAAAGGTGGCTAGAAAGCACTTTGTTAGAATAAATTGTTTACGCCGCTGTGCGGTACAAAAGCATATTTTATATAAGTTGGGTTATCAAACCGAGTTAGTATTTGGCGTAAAAAAACAACAAGAAAACCTCGAAGCACATTGTTGGTTGACGTTTAAAGGGCAAATTATTAACGACTCAATAGAAGAAACAAGCACATATGTAGCACTGGTCGATCAACATTCAAATCAAAAAAATGTGTTAAAAAATCTAAAATAAATTAGCTTACTATAACTACCATTTTATATTCAAAGTCTGCTCACTATTATAAAACTCACTGTATCACCCCTATAATTCGTGATAGTTTTTTACCTCCCATTTAATTGGTAATACCAATTTCAGGGTGTAACGACTAAGTTATCACTTTTTAACAACTCACTCGCTATTTCATATCATGCATATTTCATGTGGTTTTTTCATCTTATTGTTATATAAGGTTTTTTAAGTTCTCATTAAAATTGGTAATACCAATTTGTGAGTTATTTGTGTGTTTTATGTTAATATAATGTGTTTATTGGTAATAAACTTTGTTATTGTGCTTGTCTCCCAGATTTAGCTTCTAGCACTTAGGCCTAAATCTCTATGTTGATTTATCAATACCACAGACAAGGAATAGATATTATGAATAAAAACTTATTGGCTTTATCTGTTATTGCCGCGCTAACCGGTTGTGGCAGTAGCGATGATGATCCTGTGGAAAATACAGCTGCTGTATTTTCTGGTTCTAGTTCAGGTTCAATCTCAGCTGGTGGCACCGATATGTCAGGTACCTTGACGGTTACAGATCCGGATGACGGTGAGAATGCTGTTATCGCACAATCCGCTTATGCTACTACTTATGGAAATTTTAGTCTGAATGCTAGTGGTTTGTGGACCTATACAGTTGATTCTGCCAATAGTGCGATTATTGCTTTGGGCAGTGGTGACAGTGTGCTCGATACCACAACAGTGAAATCTGTGGATGGCACAAGTCATAATATTAGTATCACAATTAATGGCGTAAATGAGGCTGCAGAATTTGGTTCTGGTGAAGGGATTGATAGTGCTTCAATTAATAATGCACTTACTGCTGCTATCAATGGCACCTTAAGTATTAGTGATCTTGATTCAGGTGAAGAGGTTTTTGTTGTGCAAAATGCAGTGGCCACCACTTACGGTGATTTTTCTATCGCTGAAAATGGTACTTGGAGCTATACACTCGATCCTAATAATTCATCTGTGTCTGGACTCGTTGGCGAAGCAGATACATTAGTTGATGAAGTGCAGGTAAGCTCCGCCGATGGAAGTACTACAAGTATTATGATTACCATTGCAGGCGTTGCCAATACAGTTGAGGCGTTAACCAAAGGTTCTATTGGCGATAATGATACTGTGCCAGAAATTAATTGTACTACCACGGTTAACACAACTAGTGAGTTAGAGGATGCAGTCAGTTTTGATATGACACCAGGTGAGACTGTTTGTTTAGCAGGCGGTACATTCAGCGAATTTGAATTGAAATTTGGTGGTATGGGGACTGCAGAATTACCTATTACTGTGGCCGCGGCCGTACCTGGAGAAGTCATTATTAATGGTGATTCTTCTATCGGTATGACAGGTGAATATGTTGTATTCCAAGGTTTTATTTTCAAAGATGGCAATATGGATAGTAGTTTGTTGCAAACTCGCGCCAACAGTAACACTGCCTGTAACAATTGCCGTATAACCGATAATGCCTTTATCAATATGGATCAAGGTCAAGACAACAGCACTAAATGGTTCCAAATTTATGGTAGTGGTAACCGTTTTGATCATAACTGGGTATCGGGTAAAACAACGCGCGGAGCCTTGTTTATTGTAGAACGAGGAGAGCCAGGCATTGAAGATCGTACTCAAATTGATCATAACTATTTTGGCGACCGTCCACCCATAGGTGGGGGAGCCTACGCAGATAATAGCGACAATGAATATGAAGGCATTCGTATAGGCACAAGTTCTAGTCACACTAGTGACTCCTTTGCAGTGGTAGAACATAACTATTTCGAAAGAATAGATGGCGAAGCTGAAGTTATTTCAATTAAAGCGGGTGGGGTAACGGTTGCTCATAATACTATTCGTAATAGTCGAGGCTCTATAGTCAACCGTCATGGCGAAGGCTCTACTATTGATAACAATTTTATTATGGGTGACGGCAATCCATTTTCTGGTGGGATAAGAATAGTCGACGCGAATCACGTGGTAACCAATAATTACATTCAAGGTGCTCGTAACCAAAGTTCTAATTTCTACGGTGGTATTTTGATCAGCGCATCTGACGGCTCAACCTCTAACGGTTACCAATATGTAGAAAATGTTTTAGTGGCAAATAACACCATAGTTGACAGTGTGAACAGTATTAATTTATTTGCCGGTAACGAGGATGATGAACCAGATAGTCTCTATTTTGTGAATAATATTGTGGCCGATGCTATTGGTCCAGTAATGAAAAATGCAGATAACTTACCCAGCAACTCTGTGTATGCAGGCAACTATGTTTATGGCCAGTCTCTTAGTGATGACGAAAATGTGACGAGCATTAACGGCATGAACTTTGTTGATCCTAAATTGACTGCCGACAGTGCAGGGTTATATCGACCTACAACTGATAGTGCTGGCTTAGCCGCTGACTTAAGTGCCAATCTTGGTAGCTATACATTACCGAGTAAAGATATGGATGGACAAACACGCTCAGCCAGTACCTTGGCCGGTGCCGATGAAATGTTGACGGATACGTTAGCTGCAACAGAAATGCGTGGCCTTTTGAATCCAGCCTTGGTTGGGCCCTTAAGTTTTACCCCTCCTGCTGCTACACCTTACATTGCTCAAGTTAATATTGCTAATGATGACTTTGATAGTCAGAGCCTTGCGGATTGGACGAGTGTTGATGTTGAAGTGACCACTGCTCCTAGTGAAGTATTTTCTCGTGGTAGTAGTGTGAAAATCGATAATTCTGCTGACAGGTTAAGCCAAACGGTCACGGTGACGGCAAACACTAACTACACCTTATCTGCTTACGTAAAAGGTAGCGGAAAATTAACTGCCACTGTGGACGGCCAGACTTATTCAGTAGACGAAAACGCCTCTGATTATCGATTTACCTCTATTAGTTTTAATTCTGGTGATGGCACTAGCTTAGAAATATCTGCCACTTTGGATGATTTTGTTTTAGGTTTTGTAGATATTGAAAATCCTAACTTTGATGATGGCCAAGACGGCTGGGTGGTGAATGAAGGAAGTGGTATCGGCCAAGTGCAAGATTCAGATAATTCAGCATCTGGAGCCAATGGCTCAATCAAATTTAAACATAACGATGATGATAGTGGTACGCCTTATCAACCTTATATTGCACAAACTGTGACTGTGCAAGCTAACACAGAATATACTTTACGCATGTATAACCTGCTGAAAAGCAGCGATGAGCAAGATGCCACTGTATTATTTGGTGTGCATAATGGCGCAGCTGTTGAAGGCGGCGTTTTTGACAGCGCGAATGTGATTGCATCCAAAGATTCTGTTTTTGCTAACTTATCTGAAGATGAAGAAGGGGATGATAGTTTTAGACCTGATAGTTTAGTGTTTAATTCTGGTGATAACACTAGTTTGACTATCTTTGCTCAATATCAATCAACCTTAGGTGATGATATACGTATAGATGATTTCAGCCTATCTGCTGAAGGAGCACCTGCAAGTGATGCTAAAGTTTACTTTGATAGTTTCCGTTTAGTTTCTCACCCATCTTTGTAAAGCAGACTAAGCAGAACAAGCGGGGATTGCTCTCCTGTTTGTTCTGTTTTTTGCTTTTCCTAGAAGACTTTTAATTAAAGTAATCTGATTCTCTGAATAACGCTCTGTTTGTGCCTGACTGCGTTGGGTTTTCTAACAATAGCCAGCTTATTGCGCAAGAAAATCCGTCTTGCTGTCCATGACAAGTTTCGGCACAGAGTAAGCGTTGATGTAAACCATAATGAATGTATATTTGTAACCTGCTGAAAATTAAATTAAGGCGACACTTCTTAACCCTAATTCGGGTTAAGTAAAGTTTAATAAAGTCCTGTTATTAATTACTATAGGTTTCTATCGCAATACTCCATATCAGGCGTTATGGTTGTTGTGGAGAATATTGTTGTCGTTAAAATGGGAAGGCTTGTGGGATCTGAATTTTCAAGTAGTGAAGATGAAAAGTTAGCGCTGGAGCATCAAGCTGCAAAACTATTTATGCATTGGTATGAGCGAGAAACAGGCAAACCGATACGACACATTTGGCATAACAGGCCAGCAAAACCAGATGTATCCTGTCGACTTGAAGGTGAAAGATTAGACTTAGAAGTGGCTCATTTATATGGCAGCGAACAAGAAGCTATGCAAATATTGCATCGAGAGTTAAGCGACAACACCCGCCAAGAACTAAAGGACTTAGAAAAAAACACTGAGCCTGATGCGCGCTTGTTAACCGCACTAAATCGTATTCTGTTTAATAAATCATTTAAGACTTATAAAACTAAACGTGCTTGGTTGATAATCCGTAATGCCCATCCTGCTTGGAGTAAACAACAAATCCAAGATTTACAAGATTGTATAAAAGTCCCATCGACTCATCCCTTTGAACAAATTTGGATTGTTGGAGATTGGCAGGGAAAAAGCGGTATTGTCAGACTTTTTCCTAAGACAAAATAACAGTAGCCAAGTTTGAATCCAGAGATACGAGCCGCGAGGAAAAGGCAAAGCAGGAGATAGGAAATAGTAGCTAGTAGATAGTTAAGTGCAAAAGATAAAAACAGTGGCGAGATACTAGATTCGAGCCACGAGCAAAAGATAAAGATGAAAGATTAAAAGCTGTTCACAGAGTGGCACAGAGTAAAAACGTGTTAAGACAAGCCCCACATCACGTCATTCCGGTGTGCTTCCACTTTCGTCATTCCGGTGTGCTTTTAAGCCGGAATCCAGGGCTTTTAAATGCAGAATAAAACAGACTAAGCAGAGTGGGGCAGACTTAGCAGAATGAAGCAGTGAAAAGCCAAGAACAAAAGATAAAAGTTTGTCACAGAGGTACACAGAGTTTTGAAATGCATTGGCTTTTGGCTCTTTGCTGTTATCTTTTGCTCGAATCTCGTCAATCGCGCCTGTTTTTATCCCATTATTTAAGCATAATGACTGCCCGTGTTTGATCTATTTTAAAATCAAATTCTCGTAAGAAATTCATACCTAATAAACCGTTGGCATTTTGTAAATTGCTCATCGGTAATACCATTACAGATATATTTTCTACTGAAACATGATTAATGGTCAGTTCTCTAAATTTATACATAGGTGCTCGAACTGAGCCGTTAGCCGTATTCACACTAAATCGACCAATACGATTTGTTTTATATCTATTACTCAAATTATCGAAATAGTGTTTCGATATAACTGTGATAGATGCGCCGGTATCAATCAATAAATCGATCTCGTTGTCGGATAGTTTTGCCTTAACTACATATTGATCGCCATATTGTTTTAAGGAAATTGAACGACCTAGTTCAGTAAAAGGTGAGGGGGAATTATCATCCTCTATGGCGCTAAGTTCTGCATCCTCGATAGCGACTATTTTTCTAATAGCTTGGGCTGATGGGTCTTCAAAAGGTAGGCTAGCTAGGATGTTTTCCATTAGCAGTTCTTGATATTGCTCTGCGTATGCTCTGGCTAGAGATAATATATAGAGTCTGTTTTCTGGATCAATTTGTATTAATGGTTCGACAAATTTAGCTAATACATCCCAAGAGTAAGTATTTTTTAATTGGTTGATAGTATTGTTACTGAGTTGCAGAATTATCTCTTCAACCTCTGATTGTTGAACTGTGGTCATAGGATGACGTAATAACGAATAATAATGAGCTATAGCGTCACTAAGTAAACTGGTTTCTATTTTCAATTTGGCTTCAATTAATAACATTTCCATATCTTGAGGATGTTGCTTTAAGTAGCTCTGTAAAAAGTTTGTCAAATCGGCATAGTTTTCTTGTTTTAACCATTGATAAGCTTGTTTTAATGCTTGTTCTCTAGTCATGGGAGGTTGATCTTCATTTTCTACCAAGTATGAATTATTAGCCGTTTTTAAGGTTTGATATGTCTCGGGTGAGTTCGTCTCTGTTGTTGTAACTTGGTTATCAACCTTTATTTTTGCAGGCGAGCTAACAGCAGACTGATTAGTATATTTTGCTACTGTGAGTTTATTATTTTCATTTAGTAATTGCAGGTTTAGAGCAACAGATGTAGCCAACAATAATAATAAAATAGCGAGCCATTTATTCATTATTGTTTATCTCAATACAGGCTTGGCCATAGACGTCTGCAAACAAGCTTGGCATACGTTTAGGTTT
Organism: Paraglaciecola sp. L3A3; assembly: GCF_009796765.1. Classification (NCBI taxonomy): domain Bacteria; kingdom Pseudomonadati; phylum Pseudomonadota; class Gammaproteobacteria; order Alteromonadales; family Alteromonadaceae; genus Paraglaciecola; species Paraglaciecola sp. L3A3. The sequence continues at coordinate 3,896,180 of NZ_CP047023.1, read as the reverse complement.
TCCGCTTGATAAGGCTATACAAACAAATTCGGTGCGGGCAGTCAGTACCGTTTTTGTATCTGCATGACGAATGAACTGAAATTGTCTAGTTAATTTTAGTTTTTTGTCGCAGTCCACTATCCAAGTGGCGCAATCAATTAAGTCTCCTGCATGGGCTGCAGATAAATAATTGATTTCGTGGCGACTAATTGCCATGCCTCTATCAATGTTTTGATATTGTTCAATGGTAAGCCCTAATTGGTTAGAATGAGCCCAAGACGTGGTTTCTAATTGTTTAACATAGGCAACATTATTGACGTGTTGGTAATGGTCTATGTGTTCAGAACCGATACGCCAAGTTTTTATGAAGGGGTTAGGGCGGAGCCATTGCATCGATTGATAACCTACACTTTTAATTTGCTAGCCGCAGGATCTAAATATTCAGGCATCAGTTCTGATTCTTTAGCTACAATAGCATGAAAAAATTCTTCGCAACTAGAGACTTGGTTAAAGGCATGAAAGATTAATTCGATAAATTCATGTAAGGGAGTTAAAGCAAAGTATTTAGCGGGATACCGATATAAGTTCAGTAAACTAGCTATGCCCCAATATAAATTCAAGTTAGCTAAATTATCACCTAACTGTTTAAGGCTAGATAATTGTTTTTGCCTTAAAGGTATGTTGTAGGAGGCTAGGTAAGCATGAGTGTATATATCTTGATTAATAGAGGTTGTTTTGGTTATTTGTGCCAATTCAAAATCTAGTTCTAAGCAAACCAGATTAAGCTGCAGAGCCGATGCCAGAGTGCTTAAAAGTTCTTTGGGTAAAAATTTACAAGCTTTGGCGATAAGTTCGGAATTGTCTATGTCCTTTGCTATAAGTTCTTGTCGAGAAAATATTTTATAAACTAATACTTCTAAGGCTTTTTTTGAGTTTATATCTTGATGCAAAGTTTTGTGGCTGATTAAAAACCTTTGATTTTGCCAGCCTTGTAATGCATCAATAGATTCTGTTACTCCAGCATTTTTAGCAATTTCTTGAATGGTTTGTATGCCATATAAGTGTCTATTTATTTGCTTTATGTTGTAACTTTCCAATTTAGATATTTTCCATCTTTATTATACAATCGCTCTATTATTAATTTTTGCTTATGCTAAATGACTTTATAGGCAGGTTAAACATAATCTGTTGCCCAGATTAGCTGATGTAATGGTATTATTCTATAAAAGACATAATTTGATCTAGTTCGTATTAAATCTATTTTGTCATGAGTACCTTTATTTTTGAGTAGTAAGATGACACAAGCCCACAAGTATCAAGACTTGATTTTTTTATTTAACCAAACCTTCGCCTCCACCGAAAACACCATACTTGTAAAAGGCGCAGATGAACCTATTTATATTCCGGCTAAAACACCTCAAGATAAACACCAGATTATTTTTGCTCATGGCTATTTTGCTAGTGCATTACATGAAATTTCTCATTGGTGTATTGCTGGCCAAGCAAGGCGTTTGTTAGAAGATTATGGTTACTGGTATTGCCCTGATGGACGCAATAAAGTGGAACAAGCAGAGTTTGAAAAAGTCGAAGTTAAACCCCAAGCAATTGAATGGGCATTCTGTGTTGCGGCGAAAAAATCATTTCGTGTCAGTACTGATAATTTAAATGGAGCACCTGTTGATCAAAACGCTTTTCAAGGCAAGGTGCAGCAACAAGCGTTAAAATATTTGCAAAATGGCTTTCCACCACGGGTTGATATTTTTATTCAGGTTTTAAGCCAATTTTATCAGAGTCAAAGCTTAACTCAGGCGCACTTCGCATTGGACGAAGAGGTAAAAGAGTTGGCTGATGTTTAAACTTGGTTTAATTATTAACCCTTATGCAGGCATCGGTGGGGCTTTGGCTCTTAAAGGCAGTGATGGTAATGCTATTCGCCAACAAGCCTTAGCTCTAGGGGCTGAAAAAAAAGCCAATGACAAAACTCGTTTGGCATTAGAACTGATATTAGCCATTAAACATAAAGTACATTTTTATCTAGCATCCGGTGAAATGGGTGAAGACTTAATTAAAGAAATGGGTTTTGCTTATTCACTGGTTTATCAAATTGAAGAAACACAAACTGAAAGTATTGACACCGAAGCAACAGCTCAAGCTTTGTTACAACAGCAAGTTGATCTGATTTTGTTTGTTGGTGGTGACGGAACTGCCAGAAATGTATGTAATTTGATTGCTGAATCGATCCCTGTTTTAGGTATCCCCGCAGGCTGTAAGATCCACTCCGGTGTTTTTGCTGTCACACCTCAAGCTGCAGGACGTGTATTAGACAAAGTTATTAAGGGTGAAATAGTCAGTGTTAGTCAGGCTGAGGTAATGGATATAGATGAAGACTTGTTCCGCCAAGGAAAAGTCAATGCAAAACATTTTGGTGAAATGCAGGTGCCCACTGAGCTGGAATATATTCAAGCGGTGAAAATGGGCGGTAAAGAGTCGGACGAAATGGTACTTGCTGATATCTCTGCTCATGTTATCGAGTTGATGGAAGAGTATCCGCGACACATATTTGTCATGGGCTCAGGCTCAACAGTCGACTACATAATGCAAGACTTGCAACTTACCAACACCTTATTGGGAGTTGACCTTTTACAAGGCCAAAAATTGATTGCTAGTGATGTGACCAGCAGACAATTATTACAAGCGATACAAGGGAAAAATTGTAAATTGGTAATCACTTTAATCGGTGGCCAAGGACATATTATCGGACGGGGTAATCAGCAGTTAAGTCCAGAATTCTTAACTTTATTGGGTAAAGAAAATATTTTGTTGGTGGCCACAAAAACTAAGTTATTAGGTTTGCAAGGCCGGCCACTGATTGTGGACTCTGGTGATCGTTTAGTGAACCATAATTTGGCGGGGTTGATTACAGTGACCACAGGTTACCGCGATCAAGTGTTATACCCAGTAACAGATTTTAATTAAATGTAAGGTTTTATACCTAGTTAGGAGATATTTTGACGGTAGATACAAATCAGTCTGAGTTGGCGTTGTTTATTGCCAAAGTAGAAAAAAAATTAGATGGCGTAGTGGAACATGGGACTGATCAAGAACTGTTTATTTCTAGTTATTTACAAGGTCACTTTGCGGTTATGGCAGGCCAAAGCCAAGTACAAGGTATGATTCAAATCAGTCAACTGGATGAACTTATGAAATCCAGTTTGTCACAAGCATTTAGCAATAATGAATTAGCTGTTGATGATCAAAAACAAGTACTGGATTTATGGGATAGCTATATAAAGCAGTAGATAGCAGGTAGAGGCTAGTGAATAGCAAAACAGCCTAGTTTATTATTTATGTCCATGGACAGTACCGTTATCACGGTAGAATGCATTGACGAAATCGGTGCGTTATCGAGAGGTTGGGCTTATCCAGCATTCAGGTTAACTTAGTTAGCGTGTTGAAAAAAGCCGACTGGAAGTTAGCCATTGCCTCTGGTGGTTTTACTTATTTTGCTGATTATTTAGCCGAACAGTTAGATGTCACGGTGGCTAATCAATTAGAAATAGTCGACGGGACTCTCACAGGGCAAGTGAAAGGGCGCGAGCGGCGTCTTTTTGATATGTCTCTGGATTGGTATTAATCAATTCAATGCTACTTTGAATTACATTTTTGCTGTCCCAAAAAATGTGACGAATAAGGTAGAAATTATATTGTTATTAGCTATATTAGGCCTATGACGCTTCAGCTTAATTTATTCATTTTCTGTTTAATCTTTATGATCTCTCATTTTTGCCGGGCGAATGATAAGGTCGTGTCAATTGGTATTTCTCACTTCCCACCCTATAGCTCTCTGATTAATGGTGTTGCATCTGGTGCTGAAGTTGAAATTGTCGAACAAAGCTTTTCGATGATGAATTACCAAGTTAAATTTGTTAACTATCCTTTTGGTCGGCTGCCAAGCGTATTAAGTAGTGAAAAAGTCGATGGTATAATTGTCACACTAAAAACTATTCCGCAGAAAATCATCTTTTACTCAGAGATTGTTTTACCCGAGTATCAAACGGTAGCAATTCACTTAAAAAAAAATAACTTATCAATATCAGCCATGAAAGACTTAGCGGGTAAATCGATATTGGCTCATCAACAAGCAAGTCAGTTTTATGGTGATGAATATAGAGGTATTGCTGACGCTGGTAGCGAGAACTTAGAATATTCTGAAACAGTAAGGCAGGGCTCACAAGTGTTAATGTTACTGAAAGATCGGGTTGATGTAATCGTTTTGGCACTAGAGATTTATCACTACTATCAGTCTGGTTTAGAATCCAAATATACAGAAAATGAAGTGGTTGTATCTAAAATATTTGGTGGTAAATTTGGTTTTCATAACGCTTTTTTGGATAAAAAAGTTCGAGATGATTTTGAGCAAGGATTAGCCAGAATTAAGGAAAATGGTCAATACTCAAAAATTTTAGAAAAGTACCTTAAATATTATCAACCTATTGCCAATTAATCTTTTTTTACAATAAGTTATCTAGAGTTTTCAAGCAGAGCAATTTTTACTTTTATCAATATATTTTAGCGACGTAGCCATGCTGTTGTTTATTTACTTTCACTGTGTTTTTATTAATTCAACAATTCAACAATTCAACAATTCAACAATTCAACAATTCAACAATTCAACAATTTTACTCTCCATTGCCTGTGCCCATACTTGATATTGCTTTGGCGCTAAGTGTAAAAAATCAGGCATGACTGTGTCTAATACTATACCGTCACTGGTTAAGAATTCTTGACCTATGTCTAACCAAAATATGTGTTTGTTATCGGCAAAATGTTGCACTAACGCATTGGTTGCGTTTACTCTTTTGCGCATAGGGGCGTTTAAGCTTTTACTGCGAGGGAAGGTCGCCAGTACTAAAATTTTGCTGTTAGGCAAGCGATGACGCAGCTCTTGGATAATTACTTTCACTCCAGCCGCTGTGTCTTCATGCGCTTCGACTCTATGGCCTGCGTTGTTGGTGCCAATAAGTAACACTATCAACTTGGGCGACAAATCGTCTATCTCGCCATTTTGTACACGCCACAATAAGTGTTCGGTACGATCACCAGAATAACCTAAGTTGAGCGCTTTTAAATGGGCATAGTGTTTTTGCCAAGTGGCTAGGCCAGTGTCTTCCCAAGAATGGGTGATAGAGTCGCCTAAAAATACCAAATCAATATCATTGTTTAAGGCTCGTTTCTCAGCTAGTTTTTGCTGGTGGCGTTGTTGCCACCAGTCTTCGTTACGTTCAGTTGCTGTTACTGATAGTGGTGTTTTACTGTTTGTCATTTTTTCTCAAATTATAGTTATTAATGCTGCTATCGTTATTTTTGTTGGGTAATTCAATCGTTCATGATGTCTTTTAAGGCCGCCATCGGTAACGACCCTTAGCCAATAACTGTGTCGTGAAAGCTAGGTATAGAAAATTTATTTCCTAGCTCTTTTTCTGCTTTATGACGTAATTGACGAATTTTAATTTCGCCCATTTTGTACGATAAAGCTTGGCCGGGCCATGAAATATAGGGGGGTATTTAACATTCAACTTACTTAGCAGTGCGCGCAGCTAGGAAGTCAATGGCCTGTTGACTACTCCAGCCAAGGCGTGAATGCCTGTACCAACCACTAAGCGAACTGCGTGCCACATGTCATAACCTAATCGACCAAATCAGAATAAAGGTCTTGGTAAACTTTTAGCTGTTTTCTAGTACCTATCTCCCATCTACTGCTTTTATCTGCTGTTAAATTTCTCTGCGGATCAGGCCCCTTATCAAGAATCTGTTTGGGTTAAGTGCGTTTAACAAGTTATTTGCTAACGGTAGGGCTTGGCCGCTGATTTGACTGGCTAATATTTCGGCGCATAAAGGTGCTGTGCTTAATCCTCTAGAGCCTAAGCCGACCAACATAAATAAATTTTGATGGTCAGTCGGTTGTGGGTAACGTTTTGCTGGTAAGGCCTTGTAGAGATCTTGATATTCGATTTTTTGTTGTTGTATGTTGGGTACCGCACCTACCATAGGTAAGTGATCTGGTGTGCTGGCTCTAATGGCCGCACGACCTGAGTTATTGGTTTGGATATCTTGTACCCATTCGCAGTTAGCTAAAGCTTTTTGGTGCATAGCTAAATTAGTGCTTCGTTCTTCCTGACGATAATCGCAATTTCTATCGCCTTTAATATAGGTCGATCCTAAAGCGTGTGTTTGTTGCCAAGCTGGAGTTAAGTAACCTTTATGACAAAGAACAGTCTTTAATTGACTTAGCGGCGCATTACTGGGAATTGCTTCTACTTGTCCACGCACTAATCTATGTGGCAAGTCAGCTAAATAAGCATTATCTACACTGTCGCTACCTGTGGCTAATATAACAATATCAGTTTCTGTTTGACTGCCATCAGACCAAGATAATTGCCATACCTTGTCTTGTCTATTTAGGCTTAGTAGTGATTTGTTCACATAGACATCAGCCTCAGCCGCATTCACCAGAGCTTGGATAACGCCAGCGGGATTGAGCCAGCCAGCACTTGGCACAAATAACCCAGCATAAGGTAAAGGAATATTGGCGATTTGTGATGCTTGTTTTTCATCAACCCAATGTATCAGATCTTCTGGCCATGTTTTGTTATCAACTAACTTTTGATAGCGGCTGCTTACTTTTTCGTTAAACGCTACCAGTAAAGTGCCGCACCACTGATGAGGGTATGGATGCCCGTCATTTAATATTTTTTTGTACACTCGAGCTGCATAGTTAAACCCAGCGACTTGAATCTGACTGGATACCCCAGCTTCTGCATTGAGTTGCGGATAAAAGCCGCCTTGCGGGTTACCTGATGCCCCTTGCGCTAAGGCATTTTCTTTACAATAGATGCTGGCTGTTAAGCCTTTATTGGCTAATGCATAAGCACAGTTTGCTCCGGCTAAGCCGCCGCCAATTATGGCTATGCGAGGTGTTTTATTTGGCCTGGTGGTTTCCGACGTGTCCACATAACTAGAGCGAATATAATAAGGGTAGGGTGCCGAGTTATTTTCTGTTTTATTAATTTGTCCTGCCAACATTTCACGTTTACGGCCATGTCCTGGTCGTTTCTTCGCGTCAAATCCGGCTTCAATTAAGCCTCTGCGTACATGCCCTGCTGCGGTAAAAGTGGCAAAGGTGCAATTGTCTTTGGCTAATCTGGCCATCTGATTAAATAAACTTTGAGTCCACATGTCGGGATTTTTACTTGGCGCAAAACCATCGAGAAACCAAGCGTCTATTAAGCCTTGAGGTTTGTTTTCTATTTGTGGTAAAACTTGATGTACGTCACCTAGCCATAAATCTAAAGTTACTCGACCCTGTAAAAAAAACAGTCGATGACAGCCTGCTATCGGAAGAGGATACTGAGCAAGTAGTTCGTCAGAGTAATTTTTTAAGGCGGGGTAAACAGTTAATGCTTGTTGTAAGTCAGCTAGACTAATTGGGTATTTTTCAATTGAGATAAAGTGTAAGGCTAACCGACTACTAGGTTGTTGCTCGAAAAACTGCTCAAGACATTTGAGGGTAATCAAAAAATTAAGTCCAGTACCAAATCCTGTTTCGGCAATAGTGAAATACTTGCCTTGGAATGTTTGCCAACGATCGGGTAATCCATTGTTTAATAAAAATACGTGTTGGGTTTCTTCAAAGGCTCCTGCATCAGAAAAATAAATATCGCCAAATTCAGTGGCTAAAGGTGCTCCATTTTCATTAAATTCAATATTTGCGTTAGTGATGCTCAATGCTTACCCTTAAATATGGTAGAAATTACCTATCTTATCAAAATTGGTATAGTTTAAGATACGAAATGATGTATAAGAGGCATACTTGTTACTGGCTTTTTTTTAATTTTCATTTAAGCTAACACTTGTACGCTCAAAGCAGACCACTTGTCTGTTGAAAATCATTAAAATGTGCGCAAATTTTTCCTGAAGGGTTAATCATGAGAAGAGCAGTAATTACTGGATTAGGTATAGTATCTAGCATTGGTAACAATAAAAATGAAGTGACAGAATCCTTAAGGGAAGGTCGCTCGGGGATCACTTTTTCTGAAGAATTCGAGCAAGCTGGCATGCGTAGCCAAGTTTGGGGAAAAGTTGATTTAGATATTAAAGATCACATAGATCGTAAAATTTTACGTTTTATGGGTGAAGCAGCAGGTTATGCATATATTGCTATGCAGCAAGCCATTGAAGATTCAGGTTTGACAGAAGATATGGTGTCTAACGTCAGAACTGGCATTATTGCTGGTTCAGGCGGAGCATCTTCAAAGAACCAAGTTGAGGCTATCGATATTTTACGTGAAAAAGGCGTAAAACGTATTGGGCCATATATGGTGACACGTTGTATGGGTAGCACAGTGTCTGCCTGTTTAGCCACACCATTTAAAATTAAAGGTGTGAACTATTCAATCAGTTCTGCATGTTCAACCAGTGCTCACTGTATTGGTAATGCCTTAGAGCAAATTCAATTAGGCAAGCAAGATATTATTTTTGCTGGTGGTGGTGAAGAGCTACATTACACCTTGTCTGCTGAATTTGATGCTATGGGTGCAATGTCTACTAAGTATAACGATGATCCAACTAAAGCCTCTCGTACTTATGATGCTAATCGAGATGGATTTGTTGGTGCTGGTGGTGGTGGTATGGTGGTAGTTGAAGAACTAGAACATGCCCTTGCTCGTGGCGCTAAAATTTATGGTGAGATTGTTGGTTATGGCGCTACATCTGATGGTGCTGACATGGTGGCTCCTTCTGGTGAAGGTGCTGTTCGTTGTATGCAACAAGCGATGCAAGGTGTAGATAAACCAATCGATTATATTAATACTCATGGAACGTCTACCCCTGTTGGTGATGTGAAAGAACTATGGGCTATCAGACAAGTATTTGGTGAAAAGACTCCTGCTTTCAGTGCGACTAAGTCAATGACTGGTCATGCTCTTGGTGCTGCTGGAGTAAATGAAGCTATCTACTCTATCTTGATGATGGAAAATGACTTTATTGCCCCTTCTATTAATATCGAAACTTTAGATGAAGAAGCAAAAGGTATGGATGTTGTAACTGAAACTCGCCAAGCTGAATTGACAACTGTTATGTCAAATAGTTTTGGTTTTGGTGGTACTAACTGTACGCTTGTTATGCAGAAGTATCAGGCATAACCTTTATCCAAGTTTAAAAAAGCCGACGAAAGTCGGCTTTTTTGTATCTGAAAATGGTCAACGATAAAATGACTTAGTCTAATCTTGCATCCCATACACGGCCGGATGCGGTACCATCTGCTGGTGGATTAAATACCTCCACCGCCATGACTTGATATGTTGGGTCATCACTGGCATTGAAGTTATTCATGTTGGGGAGTGCCCAACCGCTGTCTGCCCAGGCTTTAACATGGTCAGCAAAAATTATTTGTCGCTCTTTGCCAAGTGGGAGAGGTTGTTTAGGTTTACTCCAATATTGGTAAAATGTTGAAGTACTATTAATTGATGGTTTTTCTTCACGTAAGGTTCGGTAGGTAGAATATTCAATACCGTTACTGATAAAGGTTTTGCCAAAAGTACCATTTTGGCTTGGCTCGTAGGCGTCAGTCCATCTTTGTAAGATATAATATTCAACTAAGTGTGCCGGATCATCAGCAGGCATAGTGTTGTCATAACCCCATCCGTAAACAGTAATAAAATTAGCCCCACTATCAGTATCAAATCGGTAGCCAATCACTCTATTTTTGTCACCATAATGCCAGCCTGGGCCGCCTACATAATTGTAGCCACCACCTTGCCAGCTGACATTAAACTCGCCGTTGGTTTTCATGGTTAAGGATGTGGAGCCGCCATCTTTCCAATGAGTAAAGAAAAAGTCACCAATATGACCCGTGGCATGATTTTGTTTAAGGGTAGTGGTGTCATTGAATTTTTGGGTGTAAGCCACAAATTTCTCTATCTTTATGATTGGGCTTGACGATATAGATTTGTCGCTAGAAAGTGATGTTTTCTGTTCTGAAGAACAACTTACTAGCGTCCCACACGCAACAAGTAGGGCTACCATATTTTTTGTTAAATAACGTTTCACTCAGCTCTCCTTCGAAATGACTTTTTATTAAAGATTTCCGTTAGCACTAAAAGACAGAAAATTCCTAAAAGTAAATGATTTTAATTGTGTGTCAGAAGACTACATGGGTAAGTTATAAGGCTTCAATTACCTTTGGACGTTTCGCTGTTACAGATATTTATTTCAATATACAAATGGCAGCTTTAAGTTCTGGGTATATTTTAAACGAATATAGCGATATGATGACTTTATGTCTTTATAACGAGTAAACTTTATGCAAAGCTCCCCAAAAAAAGCGTCATGGTGGCAAGTATTTAAAAGTGTTGCGGCAAGTGTCCTAGGTGTGCAAAGTAGCGAAAATTATAAAAATGATTTTGAGCAACCGACTATAGTACCTTTTGCAATTGTTGGAGTGTTATTTGTTTTAGGTTTGATTGGTATATTATTATTGTTGGTTAATCTAAGTGTGTAGTTTTTAACCTTCTCTTTTTTTAATCACATATTATTTGTGTCTACTTTCTTTTCAAGCCAATTATTAAATAATCCGTAGTCTTCCCATATACAGCTGCTGTGGCATAATGCCGCCCATAATTTTTCTACTTTTCCAATCAATATGAAAATATATTACGAAGACAGTATGCCTTATGCGGCTGAGTTTTTCTCTGATTTGGGTGAAAGCATTGTCTTTTCACACAAAACTATTAATCCCGAAATGATTGCCGATGCTGATGTTTTGTTAGTGCGTTCAACGACTAAAGTGAATCATGAATTATTACATTCTACTGATAAGCTCAAATTTGTAGGTACGGCTACTGCTGGCACAGATCATGTGGACCAAGCTTATCTGCAAACACGTAATATTCCTTTTGTATCTGCCGGTGGCTGTAATGCCGTGGCTGTAGCTGAGTATGTGTTGAGTACTTTGTTTGTTATGGCTAACAAGCTAGATTGGCAAGTGGCTGAAAAAACTATCGGTATTATTGGTGCTGGCCATGTAGGTACCGCTTTAGCTAAACATTTGTCGGCCTTGGGCATTCAGTACAAACTATGTGATCCACCTTTACAAGATACTGGTGATCCAAGAGATTTTGTTGCTATGCAAGATATTATGCAATGTGACGTGATCAGCGTACATGTGCCTTGGATTAAAGAAGGGCGGTACAGAACTGAAAATATGTTCGATAAAAACCGTTTATCTCAACTAACAGAAAACCAAGTGTTGATTAATGCCTGTCGCGGCGAAGTGTTAGATAATCAAGGGGCGGTGGAGTTATTTGCAGCCGGTCATAAATTAAATTTGGTTTTAGATGTGTGGGAAAGTGAACCCAATATTAATTTACAACTTATCGACCATGTGGCCTTAGCCACTGCACATATAGCGGGTCATACTATTGAAGGTAAAGCCAGAGGCACAGAAATGCTTTACCTAGCCTTATGCCAACAATTGAATATTCAGCCTAATAAAAAGTTAAGTGACTATTTACCTGTGGCTGAACCTAGTGAAATAGCAATAAACAATAAAGATGAATATTGGCATGTTATTCGAGATTTAGTACTCAATGTCTATAATATTGAACAAGATGATAGCCAATTTCGGCAGTTAGTGGATAGTGGAGAACAATTTAGATATATCCGAAAACACTATCCTATAAGAAGAGAGTTTTCAGCAATTAAGGTTAATGCTGGAAATTTTCCTCATTCGAAGGCAATCTACGGCCTAGGATTCTTGGGGTAAACCCTAGAGAATAAAAATAGTAGTAAAAAACCATATAATTTAATTTTTTAGGAGTAATGTAAACATGTCTCGGGCCTTTGATGTCGCTGTGTTGGGTGCTACTGGATTAGTAGGACAACATATGATCGAAATTCTTGAAGAGAGAGGATTTCCGGTCAATAAACTTTATCCATTAGCGAGTGCACGTTCTGCCGGTGGTAAGGTGACCTTCAAGGGAAAGGAAATTACAGTTTTGAATGCTGATGAGTTTGATTGGAGTCAGGTTCAAATTGGTTTCTTTTCTGCCGGTGGTGATGTTTCTGCTAAATTTGCCCCTATGGCGGCAGAAGCGGGTTGTGTGGTTATTGATAATACCTCACATTATCGCTACGAACCTGATATCCCTTTAGTTGTGCCAGAAGTTAATCCTGAAGCATTAGCCGATTTCCGTAATCGTAATATTATTGCTAATCCTAATTGCTCAACTATTCAGATGATGGTTGCCTTGAAACCCATTCAAGATGCTGTTGGTATTGATCGTATTAACGTATCAACTTACCAAGGTGTATCTGGAGCAGGTAAAACTGCAATGGATGAATTAGCCAATCAAACAGCAGCGTTATTAAGTGGCAAAGAAGTGAAAGTCGACGCTTTTAGTCGCCAAATCGCTTTTAATGTTATCCCACAAATTGATGTATTTACTGACAATGACTACACCAAAGAAGAAATGAAAATGGTGTGGGAAACTAAGAAAATACTAGGTGATGAAAGCATTTTAGTTAATGCTACCGCTGTGCGTGTTCCAGTATTTTTTGGTCACGGTGAAGCGATTCATTTGGAAACGCGTTCACCTATCGATGCTGAAGCGGTTAAAGCCCTGTTAGCTGATGCCCCTGGTATCGAGCTTAGAGCAAATAGAGAAGAATTCCCCACCCAAGTGGGTGATGCTAGCGGTAAAGACGCTGTATTTGTGGGTCGTGTTAGAAATGATATTTCTCACCCAAATGGTATTAATATGTGGGTTGTTTCTGACAACGTACGTAAAGGTGCAGCACTAAATAGTGTACAGATAGCTGAAGTACTTATACGCGATTATATGTAACGATTAGTTGTTCTTAAAACATTAGTATCTTAAACCGGAAATCTTTGATTTCCGGTTTTTTTATGTGCCTATTAATAATACCAATCCGCATTGATAAGTGTGCACTCAGCGAGAATTTAAATGAGCTTAATTAAGGCGCTTGAATGAAGGAATAGTGGTGCTCTTTTGAGTTCGAGCAACACAGAGTAAGCTCATTTAAAACTCGCCTGAAAGGAATGCCCCAGCGGCTTTTGCCCTGCGTTCTCGGTATTTGAAAGGGAACAACCATTCCTGCAAACCGACGCCTTGTTCAAAAACCGCTGGATGCATTCTGAGAGATCACTTATCAATATGGATTGGTATAATATTCTAGCTGAGCGATTAATTATTTGTTGGAGTTGGTATTATATCTGAAATGAAAAATAGCTAGAGAATTTGTGACAAATTGTTAATGAATTTAGGGTGTATGTTTATTGGTACACTTTATGGTGCGCTGCTCTATAATGGGGCGTTGGGAGGTGTTTTTGAAGCTGAGATAGCTTTTTAGTCGTGTTTTAGCTAATTAATTTGTAAAAAAGTGTATCTTTTTAATAACAGCTGATAATCTCTAAATCTTGCCTTGATGAATGTATGTACATTATCAAAAAATGCAAATGGATTAAGGGATTAGAATGTTGAATAGTTTCAAATTAGTATTTTTATTTGTCTGTGTTATCAATATTAGTTTCTCAGTTGCTGCTCGTGATATTGAGGTTAAAGGTCTTGGCGCCATCATAGATAATAATGTTGCTGATGCCCGTAAAAATGCTATAGAAGACGCTAAACGGATCGCTGTAGAACAACTATTGGGTAGTTATATTAGTGCCAGAACAGAAACTAATAACTTCATGCTTGCCTCAGAGAAAATATACTCCACAGCCAAAGGTCAGCTCGATCGCTATACAATTATTAACGAAAAAAAAATAGATGAAGATACTTATCAAGTTAATATTAAAGCGTTTATTGATGAGCAAAAAGCGACAACTAGCGTTAATCAACAACTTAAAAAATATAAATGGTATAAACAACCTTCTATTGCAATTGCTCTGGCCAGTAATCAGGGGGAGCATGCTCTAACAAGTTACTCTTTTTTTGTCACTGAGTTAACAAAAAACCTGCAAAAAATTGGTTTTACTGTTATCGATACTGCTATTAACTCTTCTGTTTCACCTACATTTATTATTCGTTCTAACATTTCTGCTATCGTTGCAAAAAGCCAATTTCAAGGAATGGAACTGAGTTCTAATCAGCTTTCTATTTCTAGTCAATTACTCAATGCACAAACGGGAATTGCTCTTTCTAGTTCGGCTGAGTCTGCTAAATCAGCGGGTTCTAATAGTTTGAGCGCATTTCGAAAAATGGCTGTCGATCTATCCTATAGAGTGGCCCAACGAATCAATCTAGATACTAAAGTGGTGTGGTTAAATGACACTTCACAAACAGTCATGATTCATTTGTTAGCAAATAATACTGATCAATTGCAAGCTATGGAATCATCACTAAAAAACTTAGTAGTAGGACTTAATGGCTTAAAAATTCAAAATAAAGAAGCGTCTAAAACTAGTTTTTTTGCGCAATATCAAGGGTGGCCAGAACAACTATATGAGCAATTAAAACAGCTCAGTGGTGATGGCAATGTACCCTTCGAAGTTAGTGTTTTTAAAGGTTCAGAAATTTCAATTAGTGCAAAGAATTAGGAAAACCCAATGAAAAAAGCTCTTATCACTTCAGCTATCTTAATTGCTCTTAGTGGCTGTGGTTCTACAACGTCAGGAACGAAGGAGTTTGATACAGCAATTCAATTAGCGAGTGTCAATCAATTCGATGAGGCGATTGCTTATCTGAAACAAGCTGTTGGCCAAGATCCAGATAATGAAAAATATGTGGCCAAATTAGCCGATGTAAAAGCACGATATATACAAGTGAACCTAAAAAAAGTTAACCAATTACTAACAGGAGACGCGACTAAAGCTAAGCTGGACGAGGCTGAATCTTTAATTAAAGATCTTGAAAAAGTGGGCATTAAAAATAATAGTATGGTCCAAGCTACGGACTTAATAAATACTAAAAGAAGTGATTTATATAGCCAGTTAAGTGAAGTGTATGAAAAGGCCAAAATGGCAATGGACACTAAAAACTGGGGCCAAGCTCATAGCTTGCTAAGTGATATTGCTAGCCGTTTTGAAAATTATGAAGATGTACAAAGCCGTCTAAAAACCAGTGTTACCGAGGCAAATAAATATTATTTGGGACAGGCTAATACGGCAATAAAAAATGATCAATTTGCTTTGGCCAGACAACACCTGTCTGATTTATTAAATGTCATCCCGAATAATCCAATTGCACTTAGTCTGTTAAAGAAAGTTGAGCGCAATGACAATCAAGAATATTTTTTAGCTAAGGTTAAAATCGCCCAACAAACTAGTGATTGGAGTGAGGTGATTAAAAACTGCGAGATGGCTCTCAGTTACAGAACGGGTAACAACCAATGTCGAGATTTATTAGTAACTGCAAAACAAAAACAAGCACAGTTTATTGCGAATTCAATTCTTGAATCAATGACTGAAGGTCGTTTGATTGAAGCAAAATCTTTGTATTTAGAGTTGAAAAATTTAAATGCATTAGATACTAGCAAACTTGAAAACCTACGTGACTCTTTATCTCAACAAGCAGAGTACACAGCTGATACATATAAGCAAAATGGCCGATATGCTATCGCGTTAGTATTGTTAAAAACTATCAATGAGATTAACCCCGCATATCCTGATTTGTTCACTAAAATACGCACAGTTGAAGATAATATTTACGGTCGAGCCCGTCGCTCTATTGCTGTTTTTGATTTTAATAGCCCTTCAAGTAGTGATGATGCCGGGGTTATAGTGGCAAATAACTTAATTTCACGACTTTTCAATAACGCCAGTAGTGATATTAAAATATTAGAAAGAGAAAATTTAAAATCTATTCTTGAAGAGATGAAGCTTGGACAAATTGGCGTGGTCTCCGAAACAACTGCCAAGGAAATGGGGCGAATATATGGTATCGATTACGCGATTATGGGGTCGGTATTGCTATATAAAGTTGATGAAAATACAGCTTCAAGCACTAAAACAATTCGTTACGAAATAGGTAAAAAAATTGAAGACAATATTGAATACTTAAACTGGAAAGCGGTGAATCCTGACCCCTCGAAAAAGGAGCTAAGAGCCGCTCCCTTAGCTAAAATCATGGTTCCAGAGTATGGTGAAAAAGAATACGATGTTACTCAAACTAAAAAAGTAGGTTTTTTACAACTGTCATTTCGTATTGTCAATGTTCTGACTGGCGAGAATACGCGGGTCGATACCATTGAACGAAAAATTCAAATTGAAGATACATCGAATGCAGGAGTACAGGATGCAGGCATTAAGTTTGACCCTATGGAAGTACCTACAGACACTGAAATAATGCAGCAATTAACCGAACAAATTGTAGAGCATATGGCCGGTGAAGTATTACGACCTTTGCAACAACTTGAAACTTATTATTTCAACGAAGGACAAGATCGTGAACGTAGAGCTGAATTAGATATTGCTGTTGAATATTATACTTACGCAATTTATAACGAAAAATTGAAGTCTGTATCGGCTTCTCCAACCACTATTGAAGCTAAAAACAGGATAAATAATATTTTAGCTCGCTATCGTTTTAATACTAATTAATTTGATTGATTAATTGTGAAACTTGCGTTAATCAAAAATAAAATTCTGAGTGTTTCCTCACTCATATATTTTATATTGCTTACCTTAGGGGCGATGAATGTCGCCACTGCAAAGCAGCAAAATATAGCGATATTTCAATTCACTGCCACCAGTATGGATGTGGTAGGGATCGAAAATGATGTTGTATATGCTGTGCGTAATGAATTACGTAAAAAGGCTAATTTAAGTTTGTTGAATCAACGTGAAATGGAAGCCACTTTGATGCGTAATAGAATTGTTCAAAGCTTTGAGCTTGAACAGGCTATCAATGCTGGCGTTGCGCTTGATGTTAACTTTGTAGTGATAGGCACAGTATCTCGGCAGAAGGGCTCTATCGTCAGTGATATTGCTTTAGTGGCGACAGATTCACAGCAACAAATAGCTAACTGGTCTTTTAGTTTTATTAATCAACAAGATGTGTTAAATCGCGGTACTGAAATTGGTGTCGCGATTGATACCGCTATTCAGTCTTACCTGACTATTTCATCACAAGGCAGTGAAAATCAAGATGAAGCTAATTGGTTAGCAAATATGACAGCATCTGTGATAAATGGGCAGGTGAAGTTAAGTTGGCAACTTGAGACTTTTGCGCCTGAAAGTCTAGGTTTTAATGTGTTTCGAGCAAGCGAAAAGCAGGGGCCTTTTAGCTATCTGACTAGTGTTATAGATACTGAATACTATGATCCAATACAAGATCTTAATGGTAATGTTTACTACCAAATATCATTGCTCAATGAAGCAGGTGAAGAGTTTAGAAGTAAAACAATTACTCAGGTTGCAGTGGCAGTTGAGGAAGTGTCAGACTTAGCTCCCCCCGCAGTATTGTCTGTTACGCAGTTGATTAAAGGGATTGAAATAGAGTTTTTACCATCAGCTCAAAATGCAGAAAAGAATATCACTCATTATCAATTGATTAGACGTGAAAAAGGCCAAGCTTGGATTGTGGTGAATACAATCGAAGGGCCAATACCTGATGCCAAATCAGCTGATATGCAAAGTAGCAGTATTAAACAGTACAAAATTGTCGATTTACAATCAGAGGCAATAAACGGTCCGGTTGAATATGCTGTTAGAGCCGTTAATCTGGATGGTCTTGGTAATGTTTCAAGTATTTATGATCATAGCCCTGTCATCCCAACTGAATTAATTAATACTGGGTATTTTGGCGTCCGTCAGGTATTACTCAAATGGAAAGCGGCATCATCAGGAGCAGGGTATCATCTGTATCGGCGCGACCATCAAGGTGCCACTGAATGGCGACGTATAAAAACAATTCAAGGTATAACTCAGACTGAATATATTGATTCTGAATTTACAGCAGACGGCCAACGTTTTCAGTACGCCTTAAGTGTTTTTGATCGCTACTCTTCCTCTTCAATGAGTACTGCCATTACCTTGAGTAGCAGAGGCCCTTTACCGGCTCCTTTGCAGGTTAAAGTTAAAAGTGGATTAGCCAGAAAAGTACAAATTAGTTGGCAGCCATATGACGATGCGGCATTAAAAGGTTATGCAATTTTTCGCGCTGATTATACCGATCAAGCCGATATACGTTTATATAAGTTAGATGAAGTGATTGATACAAAAGCAAATAGCTATGTTGATACTTCATTAGATGCAGACAATAAAGATTATTATTATGCGGTTGCCGCTATCAATTTGCAGGGTAGCTCTGGAGAGTTAAGTCCTGTTTTGAGAGCAAGTACCAAACCTGCGCCCAAAGCAGTATTAGCAGTAAATACTCAAATCGGTTCCGAGCAGGTGAGAGTGAGCTGGACTGCAAATGCTCAGCAGCGCGCCTCTAGTTATTTTCTGGAAAGGCGTTGGCAGCATTTTCAATGGCAAGCTTTGGCCACTATTGACGGACAATCACTTTATTATCTTGATAGCCAATTATTACCTAAAGGGACAGTCGAATATAGAGTGACGGTTATCGACCAAGACAATTTGCAAAGTGTTGCCGTTCAGTCAGAGCCAGTGATGACCCAAAACTCAGTGGACTTTATTCCTCAACCAGATGGTATTCTTAGACAAGTTAATCTAGCTTGGCCAGCTATTTCTGTGGCTGATAGCTTACAGTTATGGAGGCGAGAAAAAGGGCAGCCTTGGTCTTTAATTACTGAATTTGAGGGCCAAACTACATCCTATACTGATAAGTTAGGTTTACTTGACGACTTGGTATACGAATATAAATTATCAATTATATATCAAGGCCAAGTTGTTTCTGAATCCAATTTAATATCTATGAAAACAAAGGATATACCTGCTCCAGAATCGCTTATTGCTAAAAGTGGTGAGGCAGGAAAATTGACTTTAACATGGGCTGCTACAAATGACCCCGATTTGAAAAGTTATTTGCTGTATAGAGCAAGCCAGCTTGATAATTTTACTTCTTATAACCTAATTGCAGAAATCCCAGTAGTAGAAGCCAGCACTTATATCGACTCGGTGGATACCGGGGGCATTAGCCATGGCCAGATATACCGATATGCTATTGCAAGTCGAAATATTTACGATGAAGTTGGACCTATCGGCCCATCAATTGAAGCTCATTCAAAAGCATTGCCCAATAGAGCTACTGATTTAACGGTACAAACTAAAGAACACCAAGTTTTATTGAATTGGAAAACGGGGGCAGAAACAGACCTAAAAAATGCGCTTATCTATAGGCGTTGGAAGCATGAAGTTGATTGGTCTTTAATTGCTGAAATTGATGCCAAGTTGACCCAATATGTTGATCTGGAATTATTGCCTTTTGCTTCATTTGAATACAAAGTTAATTTATTAGACAAGGATTTATTAAGTAGCGAAGATTCAGATGTAGAAACAGGTTTTAGTCCTTTGGATATAAAGCTTACCGTCAGTAAACAAGATTTGTTACGACAAAATTCAATCAACTGGACAAACAACAAACAAGTAGAATCTTATCTGATCCAAAGATCTGAGAACAATATTACTTGGCAAAATATAGAAACCACGAATCAGAGTCATTATTTAGATAATAAAAATTTATTGGATGAAAAGCGCTATTTCTATCAGGTGACTGCGTTTCATAAACAACAAAAACTCGGCACATCAAATATAATTGAAGTGCGAACTAAAGCACTGCCACGGGCACCGCAACACTTTTTAGCAGTTAGTCAACAAGTGAAAAAAGTCAGTTTAAGTTGGACTCCTCTTAATGACCCCGATGTTGCAGGTTATAAGGTATACCGGTTAGAAAAAGATGGAGAGCTCGAAGAATTGAGTACGCTCAAAGTTAACGAAAACAGTTATGTTGATGAAGGTGGATTTTTTTCTAAGTTAGAGCATGGCTCCTTATATCAGTATCGTATTTCGGCCTTCAACAGCTTTAAAGTTGAAGGTCCTAAAAGCTCTATCATTGCAGCGACTACTAAAGCTATCCCGAGCAAGGTCGGCGGGGTTTCTGTTGTTCAAGAAAATGCCATTGCCGCGTTAAATTGGCAAGCTAACTTAGAGCCTGACATCAAACATTATGATATTTATCGCGGTAAAACATGTGGTAGAGAGCGTAAACTGGCAACAGTAAATAGCCCAGTATTAAGTTACATTGACAAAAATATAGAAGCTGACAAAAGTTACTGTTATTACATCATTGCGGTGGATACGGACTTACTTGAAAGCTCGCCTTCCGACCAAGTCAATATCTTGGTAGAAGATAAATAGGAATACTTCATGAAATTAAATTGTTTGATTATTATGCTTTTTTACTCAGCATCTACATGGGCTGAAAATCAAAGTCAGACATCACAGCCTTTAAATAGCCAAGAGTTGCAGCAAATTAAAAAGAAGTATGAAACTTGTGTTTTTGAAAATGGCAGAGTGATTTTAGCCAACACTAGCTTTAGAGATGCTATGGAATACGCCCCATTAGCTTGCAGAAAAGAATTATTACAAGCCAAAAAATACTTATTAGCCAGTGCATTTAAAGTAGATGTTATTGATCAATTAGTGAGTTCAATTGAGGAAGGCGTGCGTATTGATTTAGCCGGTCAATTAGTGACTCAGTTGAAAGCAGCAAAAAAAGGAAATTAATATGCGAATCTTTTTAATTATGCTGTTATTGAGTTCTCCTTTTGCTTATGCAGAAAAAGGATTAATTACTGCCAGTGGTTTTGGTACAGTGGATTTGAGTGTCTTTAAAATTAAGGCTCAGGCCAAAATGATGGCTAAACGGGCGGCAACAGTCGACGCACAAAGAAATTTAGCTGAACAACTGAAAGGGGTACGTTTAACCGGCGGTACCACTATGGAAGAGTATGAAATAAGTAGTGATATAGTTGCCACTAGAGTTAAGTCGCTTTTGAATGGTGCATTTGAAAAAAATCACACTGTGACAGCTGATGAGCAGAGCATATCAGTTGAAGTAGTGATGGCAATTTGTGTAACGAAAGAAGCAGAGCCTTGTTTACAACGCTCTACAGTAGCTGAATTGGAGTCTTTTATACAGCAACAAAAAACGGCTAATAAATGAATAGATATCAACAATTCGGCAAATTTGTTGGATTGGTTGCCTTGCTCAGTCAAGGTTGCATTAATTTCACCCAAGCTCAAAGTATTGATGATTTAGATAATGAATTTGATGCCTTGGATGCCCAATTAGAGCAACATTTTGAGCAACAAGATAAAGTTCTTGAAACACGTTTTATACAAGTCAAAAATGCAGTAGATAGAGCTTATAAAGGCCTGACTCAGAAGATATCTGTTAATTGGCACGAAGATATTATTTTACCTGCAGCACAAAGTTGGACAACTTATGATGAGTCGTTTTCTACTCGAGCCACTTTTGATTTCAAAGGTGGCGTGTATCAAGTTGAAACTATTGTCGACGGTGATATTGCAAAAAGTTTACTTCAATTACAGTCTTTTGCAGCGAAGATAGCAAAAAGTGACAAATCGCAATTACAACAAGTTGATGTTTTTCAACAAAGCTTACAACAAGAGTTAAAACAGACCGATTTGGCTCAACTCAGCCTTATTCAACCGCAAATAAAAAGTGAACCCTATGTTGACGTTGAACAAATATTAGCGGCTGATACAGCTAAAATAATTGAAAACCTATCTGTAGATAATATTTCTCAGTCTGCGGAGGATGCTGAACTAGCGCAATCATCTTTTCGCAATCATAATTCTAAACCAGCAGCAGTTAATTTAGACATTCAAAACAGCAAATTTTTAAAAGCAAAAAATATAATCGAACCCAGTCTTATTCTTCAGTCTACAGACTTAGCTGCCAAAGAAATATTAGATAATCCAGCCGTGAATATAACTGAGAATATCAAAACGGATATTACTAAATCTATTAATGTTTCTGCACAAAATGCCTTGGTTATAAATGCTCCAACATTAGTGTTACAAACTAAGCAATCTGTTAAGCGTTTAGTATTAACTATTCCCTATTTAAACAATTATCAGAAAAACCTTATTGAAGGTAAATTAGATACAGTCAGTTCATTAGCCAACAAGTATCAATTGGATGTATCACTGATTTTGGCCTTAATTGAAACTGAATCGAGTTTTAATCCAATGGCGATGTCACCAGTGCCGGCTTTTGGCTTAATGCAGTTGGTGCCCAATACTGCTGGAGTAGACGCTTACGAGTTTTTGTATGGTAAAAAACAAATCGTTAGCCCTGCCTATTTGTTTGATCAAAATAATAATTTATTACTTGGCACAACTTATTTACATCTTTTATCTAAACGTTATCTGCGTGGGATCAAAAATCAACAAAGCAAATTGTATTGTATGTTGGCAAGTTACAACACAGGTGTAGGCAATTTGGCTAAAACATTTACTGGTAAAAAAAGTATCAATTTAGCCGTACAAAAAATCAATAACTTGCAAGCTCAACAAACATACGAGCAGTTAATGGCAAACTTACCTGCCGAAGAAACTAAAAATTATTTACGCAAAATTCTTGCTAGAAAACAGCAATATACCCATTTTGATTAGAGTTTGAATTGAGAAATTATGCCTATATCTAGAAATCTGTTAAATCTAAGTTTCATTGTTTTATGTACCGTGTTTATCGTCAGTTGCGGCAGTGTGAATCAAGTTGAGCCTTTAGCTGTTAGTAATAAAACGAATGAAATAAATTCAGTTCTAGAGGATAAAGAGCTACCAGAAATTGAAGAAGTCACTGTTGTCGCTGAAGTACTTGAAGCCGAAATTAAACCTTCATTACCTCAATCGATTGCCATCTTACCTTTTAAAAATAGTACAAGTGAACAAGAAGCATCACAAACTTTGCGTAGCACCCTATATGGACATTTAGCTAGTTCAAATTATAGATTTTCACATATCAAAGATATCGATAATCGATTAGCGATACTTTCGAATGAGCAAGAATTGACACCTAAAAATGCAGAGTTATTGACCAATTTATTGGATGTGGATGGCTTATTATTTGTTGAGGTGCTGGATTACGATAAATTATATGTCGGAATTTATGCGCAGATCACTTTTGCTGTAAAAATTACCTTAGTTAATGTTAAGGGAGAGGCAATCTGGTCGAAGGAATTTGAAGAGATTTCCAGAGAGGGGGGAGTATCAGTCAATGCTCTCGGCTTGTTATACAATATTGCGGTTACCGCTTGGCATCTTAATGATGAAAATTTATTAGCTGTGGCAGATAAGTTGGGTCGAAAAATAGCTAATGAATTTCCACAACCCACCAAGTTTCAAGAAGTTAACTATTCCTACATCGAGACTGTGTTACATGATGGTATTGAGCAAGTATTAAAATATGGTGATGTGCTTCGAGTGGGAATTAAAGGTGAAGCTAACAAACTTGCAAGTGTAACGATTGAAGGTATTAATCAAGTTTTTCCTTTAATAGAGCAACAACCTGGGATCTATACCACAAGTATTTCTGTTGATCACAGTTGGAATGCTTCTGAGCGAATGTTAACTGGAATATTGCGTGATAGTTCTGGCATGACTAGCAAGTATATTAGCTCAGTTGGTTTACTAAGTTTTGATAATGAAGCACCTAAACCAGTGACTTTACTACAGGACAAAGTTAGCCCAGATAGAGTGACGTTAACTTGGCAAAATAGTGAGCCGAATTTACTTTATCAAGTCATTTTGATTGAAGGGCAAATTCGTAGACAGTTATTTGAAACTTATCAGACTGAGTTTGTTTGGGAGCATACTTTAAAAGCGTTTGCCCCGATAAAACTAAGTATTGTCGCCATAGACAAGGCTGGAAATCAAAGTGAAGAAACACTCATAAATAAAGTTGTTTATCCTTTAGCAAGTATGTACAGCGCCACAGTTATAAAAAAATCTAGATTACCTAGCACTATAGACGGCCAGTTTATTTTACTAAAAAGTGAAGGTCCATATATTGTCGATAAAAAAGTCACCCAAGTAGCAGGCAGTGGCTTGTATATAGAGCCGGGTACTGAATTTCAATTTACCAATGCGGGAAACTTGCACATTCAAGGTAGTTTATTCACTTTTGCCGGTTTACCTATTCAACTTCAGCCTTTATCGAAAATTATCACTGCCCCTACTTTTATAAGCCTAGATAGCAACGAGCATGTTGAATTAAATAGCGTTAATATTGAAAACGCTGGTATAGGTATTGAAGTCATAAAAGGAAGCCCTGCAATTGTTGATTGTTCTATTACTAATAGCCAGTATTCAGCAATAACTGTGGCTAATATGGCTCAAGTACATATTAGAAATTGTTTTTTAAGTGGCAGTAACACTAGTGGATTGATAATAACCGATCAAGCTAGAGTGAATATAGAAGGTAGCCAATTTACAGAAAACTTTCCGTTTCATATTCAGAGTTCGTCAATTTATCAAGTGGAAGCCAGCGATAATAATTGGCTGCCCGCAGCTTCTCCAATGAGTGTTTTAGGTAAGGTAAGGTATTAAAAATGAAAGGATATATTTTAATTTTAGCGTTGTTTTTTAGCTCATCCATATTTGCTCAACAAGCTGGTATTTATACTGAATGGCTGACGACAACTAGCAATATGAATTGGAGTTCGGGTATGGTCACCGCCGAGGGATTTGGTGTGGCTCCTGAAGGGAAGCGCATAGAGGTAGGGCGTTTATTGGCCTGTCGAGCTGCGGTAACTGATGCTCAGCGTAATTTAATTGAAGCCACAAATGGAGTTAGAGTAACGGTTTCTACCAGTGTTTCTCACCATGCTGCAGAATATGATATTGTCAAAAGTGCTGTTGAAGGCGTCATAAAAGGGGCTCGTATTCTCAGCCGAGATATGGGGGAAGATAATACCTGCAAGGTCACTATGGGGGTCTTTGTTTCAGGTCAGTTATCAAATAGTATCTATCAAAATGAAGTACAGACTGAACATTCAGTGTCTTTGTTTATTAATAGGTTTTTCAATAGCATCATTTCCACTGCCTATGCGGAACAAAATGAGCTAACAACTAGTTTACCTTGGAGCCCAGATTTACAGCGTTTAGATCAGCGAGTGAGTAAATTGGAGGAGAGCGTATTATTAGAAAATTCAGCCTTAACCAATGCTCGAACAGAACCTCAACCCACCGGGTTAATTATTGATGTAAGAGGGCATCGATTTTTGCCATCCTTAGCGCCAAATATTCAGCATCCTGACGGCGCAACTATTTATCCTGCAAGTAAAGACAAAAATAGCATAGTGAAATCTGGAAAGTTACTTTCACTTTTTTCCCGTAGTTTAGAGTTTGCTCTAAATCACCCAATTGTGGGTGACAACCCGCTTTTAATTAAAGGTGCGAGCCAAGTTGATAATGCCACTGCTATTATTCTCAATAAACAAAACGGAGACCGTTTATTAGATCTGGCTTCTCATCATTTTTTTGCTAAACCCGCAGTTATAATAGTACTCGACTGATAAATGCTTGATGTTGATTTAAAGAGCTCATTTTAGCGCCTTGATTATGCGCTTTTAAATTCTCGCTGAGTGTACATTTATTTAATGGAGTTAGTATAAGTATTCTAGATCAAATAGCCCATCTAGTTTATAGTTTCAAAAGAATTTACTCCAGCAGTCAATTTGGAATACGAATTGCTACGTTATGGCAAATAGTCAATTTTCTGACAATTTATTGTTTATGATAATGAGAACTTAGCTGAGAATTATTAGTGGCGCCTCCCAAGTACTGCTACTCATGAATTAATAGCCAAAACAGCAATTTAAATATTTTGAATACAAGGAACTCTATGAATTTGCGAAAAATAGCGGTGAGGCTGGTTGCGATATTAACCTTCTTCGCTTTTACCGTTTATGCCGCTGATTTTCAAAATGTTAGGATTAAAGGTCCGAAAGGTACTGGTACTCAATTTTCTGGGATGACCTATGGTCCAATTGAGTCCTCGGATACTTTATGGCAGATATCCCAACGTTATCGAGAAAACCAATCCTTATCAATCTATCAGGTTATGCAAGCCATTTTTGAGCTTAACCCGGATGCATTTGAAGAGAATAATCTTAATCTGCTAAAAGACGGAGCTATTCTGAGATTACCCTCTGAGAGTTATATACAAAGGGTTAATAAACAACAAGCTTTTAAACGAGCGGACTCTGACGCTCAAAATTGGCAATCAAATCAATCAGGTAAACCAGCCGACAAAACAGCTGCAGCTATCGAAGTTGCTGCGGCTAGTCAAACAGAACTGACTGAAACTAAGGAATTACTCGAACAGAAATTAGGTGATATTAATGAGGCACAAAATCGCCAATTTATGGCCATCAGGAAACAATTTGCCGAATCGATTAGTAGCGTTCAGTCAATCCTTGATGAGAATAAAAAGTTATTTGAACGTTTAGCGAAGGTAGATGCAGATCTTACCAATATGCGTACTCAGGGGGAAAAAAGTAGTGAGAAAGTTGAACAAATTGACAAAAGTGTTGAAGAATTATTAGCTCAGGCACGATTACAACAATCTGAAAAAGAAACGCAAATTAAACAACAAGAAACCTCTTGGTTAGATGATCCCCTTAATCTAATTCTGCTATCTATGTTACCCGTTATATTTTTACTCGCAGGTTTTGCATATTGGTTAGTGAAAAGAAAGTCAGCCAATATTGATGTGGAATCTGAAGAAGATTTTGAGCATGACATCACATTAGATAAACATACAGCAGAAATGGATGATCTATCAGATGCATTGAGTGCCGAATTATCTGATGAGCTTGAAGAAGACGAACTAGATGATGATAATTTATTTGGTGAAGATGATGTTTTGGATGATGTACTAGCTGATGAACTAGAAGAGGCATTAGATGAAGACCAAATCGATGAGTTGCTGAGTGAAGATGCAGAAGTATTTGATGAATTAGACGATGCTTTATTGGATGAAGATAATGCCGGTGTTATAGAACAAGACGTGTTGGATGACTTGTTTGGTGAAGATGAAGACGATGATCTGTTAACAGAATTGACCGATGATAATGCTGTTGACGAACAAATAACTGCTGAAGAAGATGTTGTCACCGAAGAAAGTGTAGACATGCTGATTCATGATGTGGATGAAATGGATCCTACAGAAGGTGATTCGTTGGCATCAGGCGATGATAGTAATGATTTAGCAATTAAGCAGGTTGAAGATGAAAACGAACAACCTGAAATTAGCATTGATGAATTACTTGAGGGTTCTAAAGAAATTGACTTACCTGAAAATCCTTTAGTGGATGACTCAGAAGAAATCAATGAAGACGCACTACAAAAATTAGATGAAGAAATTTCTGCGACAAATGAAGAGTTAGACAAAGTTACTGGTAACTTAATTGATGAGTTAGAACAAGTTGAACAAATGCGCTCTATGCTGCCGGACGATGATGAAGACGAAGATGTCGCGCCCGAAGATGTACAACACGGAATTCAGCAGTTAGATGATTTGGCTGATGAAGTGGATGATGATTTATTAAATGAAGTATTGGACGAGCTTTCTGAGCCATTCGTCGAAGAAGAGCCTTCAGCCCAAGAAGAATCTGAGATCGAAGAAGAGCCTTCAGCCCAAGAAGAGTCAGCAGTTGAAGCTGAGCCAGCAGTTGAAGCTGAGCCAACAGTTGAAGTTGAGCCAGCAGTCGAAGCAGAGCCTTCAGCTGATCAAGAGCCAGTAGTTGAAGATGAACCGGTAGTCGAGAATGAGCCTTCAGCGGAACAAGACCCAGAGGTCGAAGAAGAGCCTTCAGCCCAAAAAGAACCAGAAGTCGAAGAAGAGCCTTCAGCCCAAGAAGAGTCAGCAGTTGAAGCTGAGCCTTCAGCCCAAGAAGAGCCTTCAGCCCAAGAAGAACCAGAGGTCGAAGAAGAGCCTTCAGCCCAAGAAGAGTCAACAGTTGAAGCTGAGCCTTCAGCTCAAGAAGAACCAGAGGTCAAAGAAGAGCCTTCAGCCCAAGAAGAACCAGAAGTCGAAGAAGAGCCTTCAGCCCAAGAAGAGCCAGAGGTCGAAGAAGAGCCTTCAGCCCAAGAAGAACCAGAAGTCGAAGAAGAGCCTTCAGCCCAAGAAGAGTCAGAGGTCGAAGAAGAGCCTTCAG
Source organism: Paraglaciecola sp. L3A3 (assembly GCF_009796765.1). Taxonomy (NCBI): domain Bacteria; kingdom Pseudomonadati; phylum Pseudomonadota; class Gammaproteobacteria; order Alteromonadales; family Alteromonadaceae; genus Paraglaciecola; species Paraglaciecola sp. L3A3. The sequence continues at coordinate 3,868,025 of NZ_CP047023.1, read as the reverse complement.
CCCAAGAAGAACCAGAAGTCGAAGAAGAGCCTTCAGCCCAAGAAGAGCCAGAGGTCGAAGAAGAGCCTTCAGCCCAAGAAGAGCCAGAAGTCGAAGAAGAGCCTTCAGCTCAAGAAGAGTCAGAGGTCGAAGAGGAGCCTTCAGCCCAAGAAGAACCAGAAGTCGAAGAAGAGCCTTCAGCCCAAGAAGAGTCTTCAGCTCAAGAGGAACCAGGTGTTGAAGATCAGCCAACAGTTGAAGCTGAGCCAGCAGTTGAAGAGGAATCAGAAGGCAGGGCAGAAGCCGATGACCTTGATCCCGATGACTTTGAGCTTGATCCCGCTGAGCTTAATGAACTTGAATCAGTTGAAAGCGCTTTAGATGAAGATCAGCTCGAAAAAGCCTTAGAAGACTTTGAAAAAGAAGAATTAGATGAGGTATTAGAAGATCTAACGTCAAATGAGAGTCATTCTATAGGTTCGTTAGATGATTTAGAGTTTGGTGCTGCCGCAAGTGACTTTTTCTCAGAAGAAAAAAGTGAAGCTAAAAAACAGCCTGAAAAAGCCAATGATATTGCTGATATATCCAATTTTGATGACCTTGCCCTTGATGAAGCTTTAGGGCAATTTGATAAAGAGCCTTCAGAAAATAATATATATCCCGTTGATGAGTTGGATGATTTGCCAGGTCTAGGAGACTGGTTAGACGACAGTAAAGCAGAAACTGAAGACGATAATGATTCAGAATTATTACATGAATTAGAAGAGTCTAGCTTTGATGAAATGTTGGAATCTATCGATAATACGGTTGACCGAGACGAGGATGAGTTCGATACGGGTATCGATATTACTTCTTTGTTGGATGATTCCCCTCAAGAAGTACCAGAAATAAGTGAGCTTGAGTCTAATGACTTCCTTGATGTTGAGGCGTTATTGAACGAAAGTATGTCTGGTGAGCAAGATGAAGAACAAGCACTTGATTTAGATATGCCATTAGAACCCTTTGTGAGTGTAGATGATGACTTACAAATGATAGACGTCGATGCTGATGAAGGTCTTGGCGCTAAATTAGATTTAGCTCATGCTTATATCGAAATAGGTGAAGAAAGTTCTGCTAAAGAACTACTCGATGAAATTATCCAAAAAGGGACTCAAGAACAAAAAGATGCAGCAAATAAAGTGCTTAACCAACTGAAAGAGTAAAAGCTGTTTTGTTTAAACGGCATTGGCATTTAAAATGCTGAATATTGTTTTTAATTGAATGATTAATCTTAGATCGACTGTCTATTAAACGGAGTATCGCTGATTCTGAGTGAATGCTTTATATTGTTCATAATAAAATATGAATAGACGTATATATTTTTCAAATTGGAACATTATGCTTAAAGTCTTATTGGGTCTGTTTTTGGTACTTTTTAGTGTTAATAATTACGCTAAAGAAATTATTGTTAATGTGATTAATCAACTTGGTAAAGGTGTTCCTAATGTAGTTGTATATATGGAGCCAAGTATAAAAAAGCAGGTTGTGCCACCCTCCGATATTGCAATAATGGATCAAATTGACACACAATTTTCCCCCCACATATTAGCGATACAAAAAGATACACAAGTAAAATTTCCTAATTCTGATTCTATCAAACATCACGTTTATTCTTTTTCTGCAGCTAAAACTTTTGAATTACAACTTTACAAGGACCTACAAGCTGATCCTTTGTTATTTTCGAAAAGCGGTGTAGTAGAGTTGGGTTGTAATGTACATGATTGGATGCTTGGCTACATTTTTATAGTCGATACTGAATATTTTTCGAAATCAGATAGAAACGGTAAGGTGAAGTTTGATCTGCCACTTGGGGAATATACTATAAAGATATGGAGTCCATTAATCCAAGAAGATATCGAGGCTTTAGCGACTAAAGTGTTAGTTGATGATAAAAAATCAAAACATAACATTATTTTAAATAAAGCTTTATTACCCAACTTGCTGGAGTATGAAAATTTAGACGAGTTTGGGGACTATAAATAAATTGAAGCAATCAACTACTTCATTGCAAAAACGTATAGCGCTATTTTTTTTATTAGTGTTAAGCATAATAGTAGTTGTGACCTTAACCATTGTCTGGCAAACCACATATAATCACCTTACTGCACAATTAGACTCTCAATTTAGCACCGCCAGAGAAGTAGTCGTCGAACGTATTCAAAACAGAGCTAAGGCATTAGAAGCTGATTTAGAACCTGTGGCTAAGGATTTTACCACCAAAAAATTGATAGCTTCGGCAGTTCAAGATCCTTCTTCATTACGCTCTGCTATGGATAATTTTCAGAAAAATAGATGGAAAACAGATATTTATTGGGTGCTCAATCCTAATTCCGAAATTTTAGCTAGTTCTAATCAATCAGGCCAACTTGCTGCTGATGTCGCCAAAATGTTGTCTACCGACGGAATACATTGGTATAGGCATGATGGAATATTTTATTTAATGAAAGCTATGCCTGTTAGATTTGTTGAATTATCGGGCAAAATCAATGGTTGGATAGTGACAGGAGTAAAAGCTGAAACCTTATTTGGCGACCGGCTAGTTGAACTCACTAACATGCACGTCGCTGTGTTTGATTTTGCCGATAAATTAAATATTGCGACTACCTTTTTGGGCGAAGCTTTGGAACCCTTAAGTGAACAGGAAAACATAGGTAAACAAACCTTAGCGAGTGAAACTTATCTTTACACTACGTCGGAATTGGGAGAATGGTTAAAAACACCTGTATATTTGATTTTGGCTAAAAATGAAGCTGATGCTTATTTGTCTAATCAAACATTAAGAAATGAGCTGTTTTTAGTTTTGATTTTAGCCGCACTTCTCGCATGGTTAGCTGCTGTTCTTGTCTCTCGTGGTATTACTCGTCCTTTAGAAGAGCTAAGTCGTGTGGCTACAAATATAAGTAAGGGACAATATAGCGATACGTTTCCTACTTCTAATGCCCGCGAAGTGGAGTCTCTTTCAAAAGCCATTAGTGATATGCAAGATGGTATTTTTGACAGGGAAAAAGAAATTAATGCATTAGCATTTTTTGACGAATTAACAGGTTTGCCAAATAGGTTACAGTTCAATCAACATCTAGCTAATCTGATTAATAAACAAGTTGATAATCATTTTATTGTATTAACTTTAGATGTGGATAGATTTAAAGAAATTAATGATACAGTTGGCCATGAAACAGGGGATACCTTGTTACAACTAATCTCTCAGCGTTTAGCTTTATATACAGCGCATAATCCTTTTTTTGCCAGATTAAGTGGTGATGAGTTTGCAGTGGTACTAGATAATCAAAGTGCAAAATATGCTGAAAAAGCGGCCATTGATTTAGTTGCGCTTTTTGAACAATCTTTTAGGCTCGGTGAATTGGTTTTAGATATTGATTGCAGTATTGGTGCAGCCGTTTACCCAGACGATGCCACTACGTATCAAGGTATATTGCAATGTGCTGATATTGCTATGTACAGCTGCAAAGAGCAGCATTATCGATATGCAGTCTATACAGATTCCTTAAACAAATATTCTGTAATGCGTCTTAACTTAATGTCTGAACTGAAAGGAGCATTAAAAGAGGGACAATTGCAATTATATTATCAACCTAAGTTATCATTTGATGGTAATGCAATTAACACTGTTGAATGTTTGATCCGTTGGATACATCCTGAGCATGGATTTGTTTCACCCGATGAATTTATTCCTTTGGCAGAGCAAACAGGTGCGATTAGAAATGTGACTAATTGGGCGCTAGATGTGGCGTGTCGAGAGGTAAGTATTTGGCAATCACAGGGGATGAATTTAGGTGTGGCCGTGAATATTTCTGCTATGGATTTAGTGGATATGTGTTTGCCAACATACATTGCAGAACTATTGACCCGTTATAATTTAACTGCTGATTTGTTAACACTTGAAGTGACAGAAAGTGCTGTAATGAGTAACCCCGAGAATGCATTTAAAGCGTTGAATGTATTAAAAACTATGGGGATTACTTTGTCTATCGATGACTTTGGTACAGGCTATTCATCTATGGCACAACTGAAAAAAATGCCGGTTCATGAATTAAAAATCGATAAAGCATTTGTCTTAGATCTGGCAGCAAATAAAGACGATCAGGTTATGGTAAAAACAATTATTTCTCTAGCAAAAAATTTAGGTTTAAAAACAGTGGCTGAAGGTGTTGAAGATCTTGATACACTGAATTTATTAGAAATATTTGGTTGTACTAAAGCTCAAGGGTTTTATTTGAGTAAAGCCTTACCAGTTGCCCAGTTTAATCAGTGGTATGTAAACTTTGTACAAAATAGAGTTTCAGGTTAATCGTATTATGAGATTGTGTCACACTAGCATTTATTTATGTTTGGCTTGCCTTGGTTTTAAAAGTTATGCCGTGGAAATAACGGGTTTAGTCCAAGTCAATTATGTTTTAGCTGATGAACAAAAATCTTGGTTAGAAGAAGACACTGGGATTTTAGCTTATTCTGAAAATGGTCTGAATGTACAACAAGCTTTAATTAAATTTTCTGATACATACTCCAATGGACTGAGTTACAACTTAGTCGCAAATTATTATCAATTAGGTGAGCAAAATTTTGGGATTTCCCAAGCTGAAGTAATCTATAAACCTTTGAGTCGGAGTGAAATTCGTTGGCGAGCTCGTGGCGGATATTTTTATCCAAAAATGTCTCTAGAAAATGTTGATACAGGTTGGTTATCTCCTTTTACCTATACTCAGTCAGCGATTAATAGTTGGATAGGAGAGGAGTTACGTACTCCCGGCCTAGAATTTACTTTGTATAGCCCTGGACGCGCTAGAAAAAGCGCTTTTTCATGGGAGTTACATAGTGCGGCTTATCAAGGGAATGATCCTTTAGGAACTGTCATTAGTTGGCGAGGTTTTGCTTTGCATGACAGGCAAAGCTTAAATAATGATAAGGTCCCATTTGCTGCATATCCAAGTGTTGTCGATGAAGATCAAGTCTTTCATCCAAATTATGTTGAACCTTCACACGAGTTAGATGGTCATGTAGGTTTTTATATTGGTGCTCATCTAGATTATTATAATCAAACGAGCTTACGTTATTATTACTATGATAATCAGGCCGATCCATTAGCGGTGAGTGATGAACGACTGTACGGTTGGAGGACTAAATTCCACTCTTTAGCGCTGCAACATAAGCTGTCTAGGGACACTCGTTTAATTGCTCAGTGGTTGTCAGGGTCTACATCTATGGGGCCTAGGGTAGTGTATGTTAATTTTGATTCCAGTTATCTAATGCTAAGCCATAAAATTGCTCAACATCGGCTAAGTCTACGAGCTGAATATTTTAAAGTGCGAGAGGATGATTCGACCCCTTGGGATCCTAATAATAGTGATGGCAAAGCTGTGACTTTGGCTTGGCGATATAATGTAGATAAAAACTGGCAAATTGGTTTAGAGCAGCATATTAATCAGAATAGTGCTGAAAATCGTAGATCACTCAATCAACAACTAGAAATAAATCAACAACAAAGTTTAGCGGTTGTGCAATTTCGTTGGTAATTTTTTAGCCTGAATAGGCTGATACAAGGGTAAAGTTGGTGAGAAAAATTGGCAGTGAAAATCACTGCCAATAAGATACAAATTAGTGCTTAGAAAAAAGTGTAAACAAGTGTCACAGCTGTTTGTGTATCAAGATTCTTTTTAGTATCAGCAACATCTGAGTTGTGATCTAATACCAAAGATACTTTAAGTGAAAAACCATCACTTATTTTAGCTGATATCGAAGATTCAGACTTCGATTTAGTATTATCACTACCTACTTCTGTACTGATTAATTGTTTAAAGTTAGCTGTTTTAGATAACTTTAATTCATAGTTCACTACGCCCCTAACAATAACACCGTTCTCACTAGTGCCATCTTGACGTTTTGCAAAAGAATAACCAGGACCGATACTGTAATCGAATTTACTGCTGTCATCTTGCCATAATTTTTGTGACCAACCGCCAGCAATGGTTGATTGGTAATCGAAGCTGCTGAATCTATCATCTTCATACGATGCGAAGCCAAATACTCGATGGTCAGGGTTAGTTAATTTATAGTTGCCTTGAGCTGATAAAAAGTACTTTTGCGCAGTCGTTTGTGAAACATCATTCACTTCATCTTTTTTATATAGGCTTTCAAACTTATAATCATTACTCCACATTTCAAGTTCTTGGTGAGCTGATAGTTTACCTTTCATAGATGTGGTTTCTGTATTACCGGAGGTGGCAATAAATCCAAACTCCCCGTCCATAGAGAAAGGCTTTTCTTCAGCCGCTAGAGCCTGACCTGAAGCTACTAAGCCGATTAATAATAACGATGCTTTCATTTATATTTCCTTATTAAACATGTGTGTTTAAATTTTATGATTGAATTCAATTTGCCGCATTTTACCTAAGTATAAAAATTATTTCTTCTACTCTTTAGTCTTATACTAACTATTAGTAATAAGTGTGCGTCGGGGGTATTCCTAATGATTTTTTAAAAGAATTGATACATCAAGGTGACGGCTGTTTGCGTATCTAAGTCTTTACGACTGCCGCTAGCGCCTGTGTCATGGTTCATCACTAAGCTAAGTTTCATTGCTAAAGCGCCATTAATTTTTGTAGATAAAGACGTTTCAGATTTGGTTTTGGTGAAGTTATTTGCTATTTCAGTACTAATGAACTGTAAAAAGGTCGCTTGATGGGTAAACTTTCGTTTATATTCCATTGCAGCCCTAGCTATGATGCCTTCTTGTAAATCTTGGCTACTATTTTCTTTTAATTTAGATGTCGCATATCCAGGCCCTACACTATATTTAAGTTCGCTAGTTTTTGTATGCCACAACCTAGATGACCAGCCTGCAGCTATAGCTGTTTGATAGCGAAAACCACTAAAACGCTTTTTTTCATACTCTGCATACATGAAAATACGGTTATCGGGATCGAGTAATTTGTAATCTGCTTGAGTAGAGATGAACAGGTTGTGTGCTGAAGTCGCGGTAACTTTTTCTCCATTCACTGTTTTTTGGCTTTGTTTATATAATGTATCCGCAATAACTTGGTAACTCCAGGCTTCTAGTTCTTGGCTGGCATTGATTTTAGCTTTTAATGTAGACGCATTAGTATTACCGCTTGCGACAATAATGCCTAGTTCGCCTACCATAGATAATTCATCATCTGCTTTATAATTGCGTTTATCCGCCATGTACAAAGAGCGCATAAAGTTAGGTTTTGCGCTAGCACATAAAGGCAGACATAAGCAGATTAGGAAAAATATTGTTTTCATATCAAGAAGCAAGACTGAACTGTCAAAAAAAATTAATTATACAGCGTTTAAAGCTGAATGTTGATAGTAAATTATAATCTATGGCTTATGAAAAGTTGGTTTCATCACAGCGAGTACACTTTTCGCTTCCATCAGAGCGTATTTTATCGCATCTTCCAAGCCTTCTTGGTCCAGTTGTAGTTGATTTGTCACAGTAGGGGGGATTAGCTCATTGATTGAATAGAGATGGTCATTAGACATGGCAATGCCGGCTCTTACTGCGATAAATACAATCGCGGCTTCTCTACTTTCTATGGCTTTATTTTCATTATGTGCATATTCAACAGGTAAATATACCTGGGTCGGAAGATTCCAATATTTTAGTAAGTTTGAGCTACAGTTCGTATAGTTAAACCCTAAGACTTGATGTTGTAATTTCCATGGGGTGATTTGTTTATTGTATTGATTGCACTGGATGGCTAAATCAGGTGAATTTATTGCGACTAATAATTCTCCTAAATTGTGTAATAGTCCTAATAAGAAAAAACGTTCACTGCCTCTAATCTTAACGATTTTAGCTAAATGTTTGGCTACTAATGCGGCATAAATACTTTGTAACCAAAAACGCTTTAGATCGATAACATCAGAACTGAAATGTTTAAAAGCTGAACTGGCCGTTTCAATCATTAATAAGTTATATAGAGCTTCACCGCCGATAATATTAATCGCTTTACTTAGTGAATCTATTTGTGATTCAAATCTAAATAAAGGGCTATTGGCTAATTTTAGTAACTTTGATGATAGCGAGGGGTCTAATGCAATTAAGTTGCTGATGTCATCAAGATCTGATTTCTTGTCGTCTAACATGGCACGTATACGAGTGCATATATCAGGTAATGCAAAAGAATGACTGGCAACTTTGGCAATATTTTTGGGATCTATTGAAGGCATGGCAACCAATGTTAGTGATGATAAGGATTTAGTATAAACATCTGTTACATAAATAGAGAGCCTTTTATTAAAAACGCTCAGGCTTTATTACTTTTAAGTCAATTTAATCAAATATATCAAACTGTTGTGTATTATCTGGCGTTTTCTTTTTATTAGTTTTTTGTTGTTTCGCTCGTTTTTTCCTTAATCCACAAGCTTTAATTATTTTACTTTGCACATCTTGTTCTAATGAATTCCAGTGTAATCGTTCCTCCCTTGAACGGAAACAGCCCAAACAGAACCCTTTGGGACCTGACTGACAAACACCTATGCAGGGGCTGTTGATTTCAAAGATTTCAATTTGCTTCAAAGGGTAATCTCAATGCAAAAATGTGATTGACCATGAAAGTATAATACAAAAAAGGCCACTTTTAGCGGCCTTCAGAGTAAAATATCAGTATTATCCAATCTCACCAAAATTTTTGATACTCCCTATATGTTTCCCCATCATTCGGTTACTTGTAATGATGAGGCTTTCAATATTGAGCCGTTGATATCTGACCAATTTGCCAATGTATTATTCTGGGCATTGACGAATATAGGCTTGGCTGCCCTCATCACTGGTTAATAATATGGCGCTTTCATCTTTAATAATACATCTACCATCTGCTGCTTTAGCTGTAATGTGAGTGCCGTTATACTCAAATGCTTTTAATTGGCATTGCTCAAAACTTAATGGCTCTGTAACAGTTTGGGTGCTATGACTCCAATTGGAAAACAAAGTATTCCCTTCGTTCCAAAAAGTATTTTGTTGTTGTGGTGTAATGCTACAAGCTCGGTATTTCAAAGCATATATCGAACCAGTGCCACCGGCACCACCTCCCATATTAATTGTTATAGACCCGTCATCGCTATAGTCTCGCACAATTGACATTGAGCGGCTAAAACGTTCATCTGTGTCTAAAGGTAATATAAAACCTCCTTCTGTTTCATTTAGGCGGGTAAATGTTTTAATGGTTTTATCTGCATTTAAATAAAGAATATAGCCTACGCCATTATTATGTTGGTTAGCACCTGTTACTAAATCAGGTATACCATCACCGTTTAAATCTCCAGCGGCTACCATTGCATGGCCAAAATGCCCTCCAGTCGTTCCATTCGGATTTGAATTAATGGCTATAGTTTCGTTAAAACCTGCCAGCCCTGGTGCTATTTTTAGTTTGTCTACAACATGGTGGGTTTCATTATCTAAAGATAAAATCCAAATTGCTCCAAGGCCGTTATCAGATTGAAATGCCCCAACAGCTAATTCTTGGGTGCCATCATTATCTAAGTCCCCTAATAAGGCAGACTCTCTGCCGCCAAAAGTATCATTGTTATTTAAGCCATTGTTAAAACCAGCCATGTTTTCACCTATAGTCACAATATCATCAACTATGAGCTTAGAGTCTTGATTGAAAAATAATAAGTGGATGACACCACCATTTTTGGCATTCGGCTCCGCAGCAACCAAATCAATTCGACCATCTTGATTTAGGTCGCCCACGGCACTTAGGCCTTGGGCAATAATATCGGTGTTTTTCACCATAGATTTAACGTGGCCACTGCGCTCAAGGTGGAGAATATAAATAGCAGGCACCACACCTGAAGGTGCTGAAACCGCAATATCGGGAATATCATCACCGTTATAGTCTCCAATTCCAGCAACGCCATAACCAAAAAAGCTTCCTGCTACTAATATTTCTGAAAAGCTTCCCTCTAGCATAGAGATTTTTTGATTTGAATGAACACTGCCATCCTCATTCATAAACAAAATGTAAACAGCGCCGGCATCAGTTGCACCATCGTCATCAGAACGTGCGCCCACAACTAAATCAGGTATACCATCACCATTTATGTCTCCAGCTCGGTCGTGATCTCTACCAAATCGATCGCCGCTATCTAAATCAGCATTGAGGCCGCTTTCGCCGCTAACAATATGAACATACTCAATAGGTTCAAATGCCTGAAATTGGTCTTCGGATAGTTCAGGTGTTATTGGTTCTGGGGGGCTAACAACAGGTGGTATTGATGGTGCTGAAGATTCGGGGAGTACAGGGGTATCTGAACCACCACAAGCTTGTAATCCTATCCCTATAGCAAGAATGGGTAAAAAAAGTATTTTAGTAAGCATAATTTTCTTATTTTTGGTTAAGTTTTAAAGTTGAGTCGCAGCAAATATTTTTAAAAATAAACTTTTCATAATATGTTCAATGGATATTTTGATAATACTTAATAAAAACAGACGCAACGTAAACATAAGGTAAAGGAGTGTAAAGTTCAGGAAAGACGTTGCCTTAGTTCGCGATTTTATATGAATCTTTTTTGCTGCTGAAAAATAGCGAGATAGGAAGATATGGGTATATTCGAAAAAAGTGATGGATGGCTAAGTGTGAACCCTATTCAGTGAAAAATAATTTAATAAAAAAAGGGCCTTTCGGCCCTTTTAGATTTATTTTTCCAGAAAAAGAGTGATTACTTTTTCTTTTTGACAGCTTTTGCATTCGGTAAATCAGTGATTGAACCTTCGAATATTTCAGCGGCTAAACCAATTGATTCGTTAAGCGTTGGGTGAGCATGGATAGTTAAACCCACATCTTCAGCATCAGCGCCCATTTCAACGGCCAAACAAACTTCACCTAACATTTCACCCGCGTTGATACCAACAATGGCACCACCCAGTACACGGCCAGTTTCTTTGTCGAAGATCATTTTGGTTTTACCTTCAGTACGGGCAGAAGCAATGGCACGACCAGAAGCAGCCCAAGGGAAGTTAGACACTTCAATTTTTAAACCTTGCTCTTTTGCTTCACGTTCAGTTATACCTACCCAAGCCATTTCTGGATCGGTATAAGCAATTGAAGGAATACAACGTGGGTCGAATACGTGTTTTTTACCAGAAATTACTTCAGCCGCACAATGTGCTTCGTGAACTGCTTTGTGAGCAAGCATAGGTTGACCAACTACATCACCGATAGCAAATATGTGGTTAACATTAGTACGTAATTCGTTGGTTACGTTAATAAAACCACGCTCATCAACCGCAACGCCTGCTTTTTCAGCGTCGATTAGTTTACCGTTTGGTTTACGACCGACAGCCACCAAGATCTTGTCATAACGTACTTGACCTTCTGGGGCGTTTTTACCTTCAAAAGTAACGTATAAACCATCATCTTTAGCTTCTACTGCAACAACTTTAGTAGACAACATAATGTTGAATTTTTTCTTGTTGTAGTTAGTGTAAATTTTAACGATATCAGCATCTGCTGCTGGCACTAGTTGGTCAGCAAATTCAACTACAGAAACGTTAGAACCTAAGGCTTTATAGACGGTGCCCATTTCTAGGCCGATAATACCGCCACCTAGTACTAACATTTCTTCTGGTACATCTTTAAGTTCTAAAGCGCCAGTAGAGTCGATAACACGAGGGTCGTCATTTGGGATGAAAGGTAAATCAACAACAGAAGAACCCGCAGCGATAATAGCGTTATCAAAAGTAATAATAGAAGTGCTACCGTCATTACCTTTTACTTCAACCGTTTTGTCTGAAGTGAATTTTCCGTAGCCAAAAACAGTTGTTACTTTACGTGCTTTAGACATGCCACCTAAACCACCGGTTAACTGGCTAATTACGCTTTCTTTCCAACCACGAATTTTATCTAAATCGATTTGTGGCTTACCAAACGTTACACCATGAGAAGCCATGGCTTCTGCATCGTCAATCACTTTAGCTACGTGTAATAATGCTTTAGAAGGAATACATCCTACATTTAAACACACACCACCAAGCGTTTCGCGGCTTTCGACCAATACTACATCTAAACCTAAATCTGCTGCACGGAACGCTGCTGAGTAACCACCAGGGCCGCCGCCTAATACTACTACTTGAGTTTTAATATCGCTCATGTGAACCTCAATTCTGTTATTTGAACCAGTAAGTTAATGAAATAAGTTACTGTGTAAATTCTGTTTATTCTAAAAATGAGAGGTAATAACTGTGTTATTACCTCTCAACAATTAAAGTACTAATCTACGTAAATCAGTTAAGTTATTAGCAACCTCAGTTGAGAAAGCTGCACCTTCAGCGCCATCAATCACTCTATGGTCGTAAGATAAACTTAACGGTACCATTAAGCGTGGTTCGAATTCAGTACCGTTCCACTTAGGTTTCATATCTGATTTAGAAACACCTAAAATTCCCACTTCTGGCGCATTTACGATTGGCGTAAATGCTGTACCACCAATACCACCTAAGCTAGAAATAGTAAATGTACCGCCTTGCATGTCGGTCGCTTTAAGCTTGCCGTCACGGGCTTTACCAGAAATAACAATTAACTCTTGAGAAAGTTCTTCAATGCCTTTTTTGTTAACGTCTTTGATAACTGGAACAACCAAGCCACCAGGTGTCGCTACCGCGATACCAATATTGATGTATTTCTTAAGGATCAAGCTAGCGCCATCTTCAGACAATGAAGAGTTCATGCTAGGGAATTTCTCTAACGCACGAGCTACCGCTTTCATTACAAATACAAGCGGCGTAATTTTTAAGCCAGTCTTTTTCTTTGCATGATAAGCATTTTGCTCTTTACGGAAGTCCTCAATATCTGTGATATCCGCTTCATCAAACTGGGTAACATGTGGAATCGTTGCCCAGTTGCGATGTAAGAATGGTCCAGAAATCTTTTGAATTCGACCTAATGGTTTTTCTTCAATTTCACCAAATTTACTAAAATCAATTGGTTTAACAGTGGCAATTTGTAAAACATTGTCGCCAACCACGGCATTACCGCTAGCGGCTGCTTTTGGTGCGGCTAACGCAGCTTTAACATATGCTTGTACATCTTCTTTTAAGATACGGCCTTTACGCCCCGTACCTTTTACTAAGCTAAGATCTACTCCAAACTCACGGCCTAAACGACGAATAGCAGGAGAAGTGTAAACTTTACCAGATGCTTTAAAGTCACTTGCTAATGGTGCCACTGGTGCTGCTTTCGCTGTTGGCGTCGGAGCGGGGGCTGCTGCCGGAGCAGGTGCTTCAGTTTGAGCAACAGGTGCTGCAATTGCTTCACCAGCTTTGGTCTGAAGTTTAATAACAAGTGTCCCTTGTTTAACTTTATCACCAGTGGAGATAAATACCTCTTTCACTGTACCAGCATGAGTAGACGGAACGTCCATAGTCGCTTTATCAGTTTCTAAAGTAATTAACCCGTCTTCGGCTTCAATTTCATCACCTACCGCAACCAATACGTCGATTACGTCAACTTCACCATCTTCACCAATATCAGGAACCGCTACTTCAATTAACTCGCTTGGCGTTGCTACTGAAGCAGGCGCTGCAGTTTGAGCGACAGGAGCAGCTTCTGCAGTTGGAGCCGGAGCTTCAGCAACAGGTGCCGCAGATGCACTTGGTGCACTGCCAGCCACTTCAAGTTTAATAACAAGTGTCCCTTGTTTAACTTTGTCCCCGTTTTTGATAAAGACTTCTTTCACAGTACCTGCGTGAGTTGAAGGCACGTCCATAGTGGCTTTGTCAGTTTCTAATGTAATCAGACCATCTTCTTGTTCGATCACATCACCAACTGCAACTAGGACATCGATTACATCAACTTCGCCGTCTTCACCAATATCTGGCACGGCTACCTCTATTACTTCGCTGCCACCAGTTGCTGCTGGAGCCGCCACTGTTGGAGCTTCTGCAACTGGAGCCGGGGCTGCAGTTACTGCAGGTTCTTCTGCTGGTTCTTCAGCCGTAGGCGCTGCTGAGCCTGCAGCCATGATCTCACCAATCACGTCACCTTCTTTTATTTTGTCACCAACGGCAACAGAAAGGCTGGTTAATTCGCCGGCAAATGGTGCAGGTATATCCATTGATGCTTTATCAGTTTCAACAGTGATAATACCTTCATCCGCTTCTAATGTGTCGCCTACGGCAACACAAATTTCAATGATCTCAACTTCTTCGCCACCTACATCAGGGACTAGAATTTTTTGAATATCAGACATGTATAAGATTCCTTATCTAGCCACTATTATGCGTAAAGTGGATTAAGTTTCTCAGTATTGATGTCAAAGCGTTTAATCGCTTCAGCTACAACACTCTTCTCAATTTCGCCACGCTTAGCTAGCTCATATAATGAGGCAACTACCACATATTCAGCATTAACTTCAAAGTGAGTACGAAGATTGGCACGGCTATCACTACGACCAAAACCGTCAGTACCTAAACAACGATATTCAGTATCGATGAAAGCACGAACTTGGTCAGAGTAACCTTTAACATAATCAGTTGCCGCAATAGCTGGACCTGCGTCTTTAGTAATAACTTGGCTAATGTATGCAGTTTGTTCTTTGGCTTCTGGGTTTAACATGTTCCAACGAACAACGTCTTGGCCTTCACGGGCTAATTCATTGAATGAAGTCACAGAGTAAACATCGGAAGATACATTGTAATCAGCACTCAATATTTGAGCTGCTTTACGTACTTCATTTAAGATAGTACCTGAGCCCATTAATTGAACGTTAGATTTAGATTTTTTCGCTTCTACACGTTCTAACTTGTAGATACCTTTAATGATTTGCTCAGCAATATCATCACCTTCTGGCATTGCAGGGTGTTGATAGTTTTCGTTCATCAATGTTAAGTAGTAAAAAACATTTTCGTTTTCGCCGTACATACGACGTAAACCGTCTTGCACGATAACCGCTACTTCGTATCCGTAAGTTGGGTCATAAGTGACACAGTTAGGGATTAAGTTAGCTTGCACATGTGAGTGACCATCTTGGTGTTGTAAGCCTTCACCATTTAGGGTGGTACGGCCGGCAGTTGCACCTAATAAGAAACCACGTGCTTGGCTGTCGCCTGCTGCCCATGCTAAATCGCCTACACGTTGGAAACCAAACATTGAGTAGTAGATATAGAAAGGAATAGTGGTCGCGTTACACGTTGAGTAAGACGTACCAGAAGCAACCCAAGAAGCCATTGCACCTAGTTCATTAATACCTTCTTGTAATACTTGTCCTTTTTTATCTTCACGATAATAAGCCACTTGGTCAGCATCTTGAGGAACGTATTTTTGTCCTTCACTGGCGTATATACCGACTTGGCGGAATAAACCTTCCATACCAAATGTACGTGCTTCATCTGGAATGATTGGCACGATACGTTTACCGATTTTCTTATCTTTTAATAAGCTATTAAGTACACGAACAAAAGTCATAGTAGAAGAAACTTGACGATCGCCTGAGCCTTTTAAAATAGCATCAAAAATTGATAACTCAGGCATTTCAAGTTGTTCTTCAGCTTGCATGCGTCTTTGTGGTAATGAACCACCTAAGGCTTCACGACGCTCTTTCATGTATTTGTATTCAACTGAATCTTCAGCAAACTTAAAGTAAGGTAAGTTTGGAATATCAGCATCAGCAACAGGAATACTGAAACGGTCACGGAATTGTTTAATTGAATCAACGTCCATTTTCTTAACGTTGTGTGCAATGTTTAATGCTTCACCAGAAGCGCCTAAACCAAATCCTTTAACAGTTTTTGCTAAGATAACAGTTGGACGACCTTTAGTGTCCATGGCTTTTTGATAAGCAGCAAAGACTTTAATCGGATCATGACCACCACGATTTAAGCGGTAGATGTCTGCATCAGACATATTTGCTACTAGTGCAGCAGTTTCTGGATATTTGTTAAAGAAGTTTTCGCGGGTATATTTTCCGCCTTTAGCTTTACAGTTTTGGTATTCACCATCGACTGTTTCGCTCATCAACTGTAAAAGTTTACCTGATGTATCACGGGCGATTAATGCATCCCAGTAACTACCCCAAATAACTTTACATACTTCCCAGCCAGCGCCGCGGAATGTACCTTCAAGCTCTTGAATGATTTTGCCGTTACCACGTACCGGACCATCTAAGCGCTGTAAGTTACAGTTAATAACAAAACATAAATTATCTAAACCTTCACGTGAAGCTAAACCAATAGCGCCTAATGATTCTGGCTCATCTGTTTCACCATCACCTAAGTAACAATAAACACGTTGGCCTGAACAATCTTTAATACCACGGTCGGTCAAATATTTTAAGAAACGAGCAGTGTAAATAGCCTGTAATGGACCCAAGCCCATAGATACAGTTGGGAACTGCCAATAGTCTTTCATCAAATGAGGATGCGGGTAAGAAGGTAAACCTTCGCCATCACATTCTTGACGGAAGTTATTAAGTTGATCTTCAGATAAATTACCTTCAACAAAAGAACGGGCATAAATACCAGGCGATATATGACCTTGTGAGAAAATAAAGTCACCGCTATTTTCTGCATTAGGCGCTTTAAAGAAATGGTTAAAACCTACATCGTACAACATAGCTGATGAGGCAAAACTACCAATATGACCACCAAGATCTAAATCTTTCTTAGAGGCACGTAATACTATCATCAGTGCATTCCAACGAATGGCACCACGAATACGTGATTCCACTGCTCTGTCACCGGGCATTTTCGGCTCTTGTGACGTTGGGATAGTATTTACATAAGCTGTTTTTGCGTCGAAGGGTAGGTGAGTACCACTTCTTCTAGCTTGATCAATTAACTTCTCTAAAAGGAAATGGGCACGTTCTGGACCTTCATTTTCCAAAACCGCTTCCAATGATTCCAACCACTCTTGGGTTTCTGACGAATCAATATCAATGTTAGGGAGCTCAGACATAATATTTATTTAGTCTCCAATGTTGTTATTTATAAATAGTTAAATGACCAAAAAGTTAACACTAGTCATCGTGTTTTTTACTGTTAAATAAGTGATAAAACTTATTGATGTCGCTGCATTCGACCAATCAAACGCTGCATAGAATTTTGTTCCTGTGTCAGTAACAATAATTCTTCTTCAATTAATGTGAGGTAATTATGGCTTTCGCTCCACGCTTTTTGTGGTTTTCCAGCTAAAATTGCCTGTAATAATTTTTTTCGATAATCGCGCATCTTATGGAACATATCGGGGCGTTTAGCCAATATTGTTATATTCTGCTCTACATTACTTGTAAATATACTTGCCATACTTCTGACTATATGCAATATAACTGAGTTGTGGCAGGCATGACAGATAGACATTAAAAAATCATAAATAGCTTCAGCTTCGAGACTGAAATTATTTTCTATTTGTGCCAAACCCACAGCATCGAATTTAGTTTGTACTTCTTTTAATTCGCTGGGAGTTCCGCGCATCGCTGCGTAATAAGCAGCCATACCCTCTATGCCTAAACGAAACTCTAATAGATCAAATTGGCTATCTAGATTTTTTGACATCAAATCAAATAAAGGATCTGATAATCCAGCCAGAATACTGTCACAAACAAATGTGCCGCCACCTTGTTTACGATTAACTAAACCTTTGGCTTCAAGTTTTTGGATTGCTTCTCTTACAGAGGGTCTGGAGACTGCAAATTGTTCGGCTAATGAGCGTTCAGGAGGGAGTTTTTGCCCAGATGCTAATCTACCGTCTAACATCATGGATTCTAATTGCTCCATAATGTCGTCAGATAGTTTTCTAGATTGCACTTGGCGCATTTAATATTCCCGTCATATCAAGCATGTATAATTGTCACTTGGTAAATTGGTAAGACCATTTAGCCCGATAGCTTAGTAGACATTTTCTCTCGGGTAAATATTAAAATTGTAAAAGTCCTATTTTATTTTTAATCGGTTTTTATCAGGCCCTGGTTATAAAGGCCTTCAGAGAAAATTCCTTGAGGTCATACCACTTAGTTAATCCAGCCTGAAAGTGTCAAAATAGCAATGGCAACTAACAAAAACATCACATTTCGTTTAGCCAAACGAACTAAAGTGCAAGGTTCTTCGGTGCAGTCATTTTCATCTGGTTCTATTTCTTCGGCCTTTTTTGATACTTCTAATAACAGCGTTTTTGCAGGTACTGCAGGGTCGGGTAAATAGCCTAACCAAGTAGAAAATGCATTGGAAAAATGACCAATAACTAAAAAGCCAAAAGCGGTGATCCTAACGGGTAACCAATCTAAAATGTTCAACATCAGTTGCGCTTGAGGCGCAGCGGCAGTGTTTTGTTTGCTAAAGTGGGATTCTAGATCGCGAACCAGTACATAAAGAATCGCACCCGCAGCACCGAATACTGCAAACCATAAAATCACAGCAGTATAATGACGATAATTTTGCCAAACGAGGTTCTGTCCAAAAGAGGTTTGGTCTTGTGCACCATTTTTGATTTGTTCTTCATACATGCTACAAGCTTGTAAGTCACCACGGTTTGCAGCCTCTAAAAAACATTTGTACGTGGCTCTAACATTTGGGCAACCCACGCATATCATAAGCACGGCAGTACTCAGGACTAACTCGACTAAGCCTCCTGTAAATTCTTGGATCACAAAATAACTAATTAAAACAGGCAGCAAAATAAATATAATAAGTGCCCAAGATTTAGATGAGGAATTTAGCCATTTACTCGATTCTATGGTGGTCGCGTATTTAGTAGAATAAAACTCGGCTTGCCAATATCTAGATTTAGTGGTGACTCGCTCCACTAGCAGAACTAGTAATAAGCTGATCAAAGTCATGGTGGTTTCTCTTGTTAAATTAATAGTTAATTTTAGGGGCGTTGTAGATTATATCATTAGCTGTGATTAAGTTAATAGTACTCTATATCTTGGCCAGTCAAAGGCCACACCAGGATCGGTTTTACGTCCGGGGGCGATATCGTTATGGCCGACAATTCTAGCAATATTAATAGCAGGATAAGTTTGCATTAATGCCAAGGTCACTTGTTGTAAACTATGGTATTGGTCATCGGTGTAAGGAATATGATCAGTACCTTCCATTTCAATTCCGATAGAAAAATCATTACATCTATTCACGCCTTGAAAACTGGAAAAGCCAGCATGCCAAGCCCTTTTGTCAAAAGGCACAAATTGAATCACTGTACCATCACGCTTGATTAAACAATGAGCTGAAACACGTAATTGATAAATTTCTTGGAAATAAGGATGTAATTGGGGATCTAATTTTCCAGTGAAAAAGTACTTGATATAGTCTCCGCCAAATTCATTTGGTGGTAAAGATATATTATGGATCACTAAGAGAGATATAACTGAATCAATAGGTCGTTCATCCCAATGAGAAGTTGGGTAATATTCAGCATGTGTTAAAATAAATTTTTTTATCACAAGTTCAATAAGTTAGTAGGTAATCGCTGTATCATAACAAAGTGGTCTAAATTTCACAGAGTAAACTTACTTGGCGTTAACTTTGTTGTCTTGAATAATAAAAGCAGCCATCAATAATATAGAAGAGATAATTGTGTATAAATTGACAATCATTGTTTTGGTCTTTCTTCTTGGGCAATTTCCGGCTAGTGGAAATGCCGGCGATGCGGAAACGTTAAGACAATTGTTTAAACACTTTTTTAGCCCTATCCAATTGTTAAATAATGATAATCCGCAAAATCAAGCTCAAGTCTTATTGGGAAAAACATTATTTTACGACCCTCGCTTATCTCAAAGTAAAGAATATTCCTGTAATGGCTGTCATGACTTAAATAAGTACGGCACTAATGGCGACTATTTTTTACAATTAAAAGCAGAAAATAAAGCCAGTAGAGATGTGCCGAGTATATATAATAGAGCGGGATTAGAGATTTTTGGTTGGACTGGGCAATACCAGTCACTTGCTGCGTATATTAATCATGCTTTGCTCAATTCCAAAGAAATGGCTAACAGTAACCTGACACAGATTGTTGACCGAATTAACAATATCAAAGGCTATCAGCCTTTAATTAAAAATGCATTTGATACTTCATTACTGACAGAGCCTCAAATTAGTCAGGCCTTAGAAGCATTCTTGATCGGACTGGTTACCCCAGCGCCGATAGATAAATTTATGCAGGGTGACGATAGTGCTTTAACCAGTGAGCAATTAACAGGAGGTTTATTGTTTGATAGGCAATATTGTCATTCTTGCCATACTGGTACTAACTTTGGTGGTAGGATGATCCAGAAAATGGGGGTCAAAGAAAGATGGCCAAATCAGCAAGATTTAGGTTTATATCACGACACTAAACAAAGCAGTCATAAAATGTTTTTTCGTGTTTCTACCCTGCGTAATGTTGAAAAAACAGCTCCCTATTTTCATGATGGTTCATCAAAACGAATGTGGGATGCAGCGAAAAAGATGTCACGGTATGAGTTAGGTATAGATATGCCAATCAATGACGCTTTAGCTATCCATACTTTTTTTCAAGCGCTTACTGGCGACATACCAGTCACTTATATTGAAAAACCCTCTATGCCTAATTAATCGGAAAATAATGAATGCAGCAAAATAAAATGGGTAAAGGCATGTTGATCATGGCTTGGTTGATAGGTTTGGCCTTATTAACTTTTATATTCGATGAGCAATTAGCTAAACAGTTTAACCCTAATTCAGAGCCGCTTAGTTCTAGCGTTTCGGGTGTGACAGAAGTACGGCTAGAACAAAATCGTGCTGGGCATTATGTCAGTGGTGGAGCTATAAATGGCCAGCCAGTGGTGTTTTTATTGGACACAGGTGCAACACAAGTATCTGTGCCTATGCATTTAGCTGAACAATTAGCCTTAGAACAAGGCCGCGCATCTTGGGTGCAAACGGCTAATGGCCGAGTGCAAGTCGCGCAGACCAATATTCAACGTTTATCTATAGGTGATATTCAGCTTAATAATGTTGCCGCTCACTTAAACCCAGGTATGCAAAGTGATCAAATATTGTTAGGTATGAGTGCCCTTAAACAATTAGAATTTAGCCAAAAGGGTGATTGGTTAGTATTACGTAACCTATAAACCTAATGTCTGCAGCTACTTTTAACTTACAACCAATTATTCAAGAGTCAACATGTTAGAAAATCATATTAAACAAGCGGTACAAATAGCCCTGTCTGAAGATTTAGCCGGTAAACACCCTGATGAGGGGGATATTACCGCTAACTTGATCGACAAAGAGCATAAGATCACGGCAGAAATAATTACTCGAGAAGATTGTGTGCTGGCGGGATCTGCTTGGGTCACAGAAACGTTTGCCCAATTAAACCCAAATATTCAATTACAATGGTTAGTTAAAGATGGGCAACAGTTAAAAGCCAATCAAAGTATAGTGACTATAAGTGGTAATGCCCGACAAATCTTGACGGGCGAGCGTACTGCTCTTAATTTTTTACAGACCTTGTCTGGTACAGCTACTGTTGTGGCAGATTGTGTAAAAGAATTAGTCGGCACTAAAACAAAATTATTAGACACCCGAAAAACTATTCCTGGTATGCGCTTAGCACAGAAGTATGCTGTGACTTGTGGTGGTGGACAAAATCATAGAGTTGGACTGTTTGACGCCTACTTAATTAAAGAGAATCACATTATGGCTTGTGGTTCGATTCAGGCGGCAGTAGATAAAGCTCGGACAAATCACAGTGAATTACCCGTAGAGGTAGAAGTGGAATCACTGACTGAATTACAACAAGCTATTCAAGCAAAAGCCGATATTGTGATGTTAGATAACTTTAGTTTAGCTATGGTTGAGGAAGCGGTTGCCATCAATAACGGTCAATGTAAATTGGAAGTGTCAGGCAATATTACCAAAGAAAGACTGCAAGAGTTGTCCGCTTTAGGTGTTGACTTTATTTCATCAGGCGCCTTAACCAAACATGTGCAAGCTATTGATTTATCATTACTATTAATAAAATAAAGTTAAAACCTCGCAAATAAAACAGTGATATCTAAAGGCATTATAAAAATGATGTCTTTAGCGCCTTAGACTTAGGTATACCCCCGCATACTTGTCAGATGCTCATCTCCTTCTATACTGATTAGGAATTCAAAAACAACGTCTTAATTGTTAGACAAATAGTAACAAACTAATTTACACAAACGTGTTGGAGATATACCCATGAACATGACTCAAATGAAACAAGTAAAAAAACAAGGTGGCTTCACTTTAATCGAATTAATGATTGTTGTGGCTATTATCGGTATTTTGGCAATGATTGCTTTACCTGCTTATCAATCTTATACAGAAAAAGCGCGTTTTACTGAAGTGACGAATGCCACTTCTGCTGCAAAAACAGCGGTAGAGATTTGTGTACAAATGGGCAATGATTTAGCTGATTGTGATGCGGAAGCTAATGGTGTTCCAAAAGATATTACCGCTGCTGCTGGTATAGTGGGTCTTGCTACTGAAAATGGCATAATTAAAGCTACAGCACCAACAGATTCAGCAATCGATGGTCCTGATGCCACGACTCCTGCTAGTTTCACTTTAACTCCTACAGTATCTGGTAGTGGTAACCTAACTTGGGGTGCGACTTGTGACCCAACTACCCTATGTTAATAGGTTAACTAGTTAATAAATATAAGGCTCGGTATATCCGGGCCTTTTTGATTCTAACTTACGATAGTGTGACATATTATGGCTGCGACTACTCCCACAACCTATACCTACCAAGGCTCCAATAAACGGGGGCAGGCGGTAAAAGGTGAAATTTCTGCTATGTCAGTGCTGGAAGCTAAAAACCAGCTTAGACGGCAGGGGATTTCTGCTAAAAGAGTGAAAAAGTTAGCTAAACCTTTGTTTGGTAAAGGTGGTGAAAAAATTAAACCAGCAGATATTGCTGTGTTATCTCGGCAAATGGCCACTATGTTAAGCGCTGGTGTTACTTTAATTCAAACCATAGATATGATTGCCGGTGGCCATTCTAATGTGAATATGCGTAAGCTATTAGGCGAGATTGGTTCTGAAGTCAAAGCAGGTAATCCACTTTCTACTACTCTTCGTAAACACTCAGATTATTTCGATGATTTATATTGTGACTTAGTCGAAACGGGGGAGCAATCAGGTGCCCTCGAAACTATATATGATCGTATTGCCTTATATAAAGAAAAAGCCGAAGCCCTTAAATCAAAAATTAAAAAAGCCATGTTTTACCCCATAGCGGTCATCGTTGTGGCGTTTATTGTGACCACTATTCTGTTAATTTTTGTGGTTCCTCAATTTGAAGAAATTTTTGCCAGTTTTGGCGCAGAGTTACCAGCCTTTACCCAATTTGTTTTATCTATCTCTCGATTTATGCAGGATTACGGTTTGTTTGTTGGGGCAGGGTTGTTTATCGGAGGCACTTTATTTGCACGAGCCCATAAAAAGTCTATTAAGTTACGGGATTCGGTAGATAAAAAAATATTAAAAATACCGGTTATTGGGGAAATATTAAAAAAAGCATCAGTGGCACGTTTTACTCGTACTTTATCAACAACTTTTGCTGCAGGTGTACCCTTAATTGGCGCGCTAGACTCAGCTGCGGGAGCAGCAGGTAATGCAGTATTTAGAGATGCTATTTTATTTGTGAAAAAAGAAGTAGCAGGTGGAGTGCAAATGAATGTCGCGATGCGCTCTACTGGGACTTTTCCCGAGATGGTGGTGCAAATGATCGCCATAGGAGAAGAAGCTGGAGCAGTAGATGAGATGTTAAGTAAAATTGCCACCATATACGAAGCTGAAGTGGATGACATGGTTGATGGTTTAACCAGTTTGTTAGAACCCATGATTATGGCTGTATTAGGTGTAGTGATTGGTGGTTTGATTGTGGCTATGTATTTACCCATATTTGAAATGGGTAATGTTATTTAAATACGAGATACTCGTGACTTTGTTGTAATTTGCTCGGAGCTAGAGACTCGCAGCTTGCCGTTTAGTGACTCTTCTGGTCTTTTCTGGCAAGCTACACTTCTTTCATTATTGTTTTTTTAATAAGTTGAACTATGTCCGAAATGTTGCAATTAATGGCTGATTCTCCCACCTTTTTTATCGGTTTTGTGTTTGTCTTAAGTCTACTTGTGGGGAGTTTCCTTAACGTCGTGATTTATCGCTTACCTGTGATGATGGAACGAGCATGGCAAAGTGAGTGTGATCAATATTTAGCACAAAAAAATTCAACTCAGCTTGCTGAGCCTACTAGCAATGATCAAGTCTTCAATTTAGTTAAACCTGATTCAACATGTCCTAAGTGCCAACACAAAATTAGAGCATGGGAAAATATTCCTGTGATTAGCTGGTTGTTTTTAAAAGGTAAGTGCAGCCAATGTAAAAATCCAATCTCTATTCGTTATCCTATGGTGGAGTTAGCAACGGGATTATTATCCGCTCTAGCTGCTTGGCATTTTGGTTTTGGTTTAGCTGGATTTGCCGCTGTCTTGGCCACTTGGTTGCTAATAGCGATGACTTTTATTGACTTAGATACTATGTTGTTACCGGATCAATTAACCTTGTCTTTATTATGGATAGGTCTATTAATTAGTATCGAAAGCCCCTTTGTTTCTACTCAAGATGCAATTATTGGTGCCGCTTTGGGTTATCTCTGTTTGTGGAGTATATATTGGGCCTTTAAATTAATAACCGGTAAAGAAGGCATGGGCTACGGGGACTTTAAGTTATTAGCTGCTTTAGGTGCTTGGGTGGGCTGGCAGCATTTAGCTGTGGTGATTTTATTATCTTCTTTTGTGGGGGCTATTATCGGTATAAGTTTATTGTCGTTGCAAGGCAAAGACAAAAGCCAACCGATTCCTTTTGGTCCCTATTTGGCTATAGCGGGTTGGTTAACTTTATTATATGGCGACTGGTTTGTTGATCTCTATTGGCAATGGTTATTACTTTAGGTCATTTAGTATGAGTCGTTTTATTGTTGGAGTAAGTGGTGGTATTGGTAGTGGTAAAACTACTGTTACTGATTTATTCGCCGCAAAAGGAATACAAGTCATAGATGCTGATCTGGTGGCGAGGCAAGTGGTTGAGCCTGGTTCAAAGGCATTGCAACAGATTGTTGATAAATTTGGTGTAACAATTTTAGATGCCGAAAATACTCTAGATCGCGCGAAACTTAGAAATATTATATTTGCAGCTCCTGAGTTGAAAACTTGGTTAAATAATTTGTTACATCCTATTATTCGCCAAACCATGAAAGCTCAAACTGAACAAGCCACATCCATTTATTGTTTATTAAGTGCGCCTCTTTTGGTAGAAAATAATTTGCATACACAAGTTGACCGCGTGTTAATTGTTGATGTGGATGAAGCCCTGCAATTGTCTAGAGCGGTGTTGCGTGACAAAAGTAACGAACAACAAATCAAAGCCATTATGGCAGCACAAGTCAGTCGCAAAAAACGCCTTTCTGTGGCCGATGATGTGATTGATAATAACCTAGGATTAGACGCATTAAGCCCCCAAGTTGAGCGATTGCATCAACAATATTTATTGCTTGCTGAAAAAGCTTAAGTCATTGCCCCTATGATTTAACTAAAAATTCTTTACAATACCTGTATTGATAATCCAAACCGCAGTTTGTGGTTGACCCGTAACACAGAGTAATTGTTTTTATGTCTCAAGCTATTTACGAATTTCCACTCAATGAAAAGGTGCGTACCTACCTTAGACTTGAGCAGTTATTTATGCAGCTAGAGCAAGCCAAACAGGCGACTGAAGACTGGCAGTACATTAATTTTCTAGATTGTTTATTCACCTTGCTCGATCTGTTAGAGCGCATAGACTTGCGCAATGATGTGCTGAAAGATATTGAGTTACATGAAAAAAACTTAGTGATTTGGTCACAACATCCAAATATTGATAACGATGCCCTACAGGCGGCGTTGCAAAAGATATTACGCTTGAGAGAAGCTCTTAAAGGTAATAAAAAAATTGGCTCCGAACTTAAAGAAGACAAATTTTTATCTTCAATTCGTCAACGATTTTCCATACCAGGTGGTACTTGTAGTTTTGATTTACCTAATTTGTATTATTGGCTCAAGCAACCTTTAAATTTTAAACAGCAAACAGTATGTACTTGGTTACAAGAATTGGTACCTGTGCAACAAGCGATGGAAATGACTTTATCTTTTTTACGGGAAAGAGGGCGCTTTACTTCTATTACTGCTGAGAAAGGTTTTCATCAAGGTATCGCTGAAGATAAAAATGAGTTAATCCGCGTGTTAAGTGATACCGATGGTGGTTATTACCCTATGTTGTCGGGTAATAAATATCGTTATGCCATAAGATTTACTCTATTTACCCCCACTGTTGAAGGCAGTACAGGTGTCGAATCAACAGTACAATTTAAATTAGCCAGTTGTTAGAGAGTTTGTATGTTAGTTAACTGCCCAAATTGTAAAAAAGAGGTGGAATGGTGTGAAACTAGCGAACATCGTCCATTTTGTAGTAAAACTTGTCAGCTAATTGATCTTGGTGAATGGGCTGATGAACAAAAATCAATTCCAAGTGGCGCCAATAAAGATCAAGAAATGACTGATTTACCAGACATAGAAGATATTGAAGCTATGCTCAGTGCTCAATCAGAAGACTTTTTCAAAGAATAAAATCTTAATCGTAAAAATCGATTTAAAGAATCTGTTTTAATCGTTTTTGTTTCTGCGAATTTAAGCCTATTCTTTCCTCACTGAAAACAAACAACCAACTAATTGGAGAAAAGAAAATATGTCTAATCCTAATTTTACAGACAAGTCAGGCCAAGCAGTACCACAAGTTACTTTTGCTACTCGTGCCAACGATGAATGGGTAAGTCGTACTACAGATGAATTATTTAAAGGTAAAACTGTTGTAGTATTCTCTTTACCAGGTGCATTTACCCCAACTTGTTCATCTACTCATTTACCAAGATATAACGAACTGGCTAAAACATTTAAAGCAAACGGTGTTGACGACATTATTTGTATGTCTGTAAACGATACCTTTGTTATGAACGCTTGGGCTGAAGATCAAGAATCTGATAACGTGACACTTATTCCTGATGGTAATGGTGAATTCACCGAAGGTATGGGTTTATTAGTTGATAAGTCTGAAATCGGTTTTGGAAAACGTAGCTGGCGTTATTCTATGTTGGTAAAAGATGGTGTGGTAGACAAAATGTTTATCGAACCTGATTTACCAGGCGACCCCTTTGAAGTGTCTGACGCTGATACTATGTTGGCTTATGTTGCACCGGAAGCAAAACCTAGTGAAGCAACCGTTATTTTAACTAAACCAGGTTGCCCATTCTGTGCCAAAGCCAAAGCATTGTTAGCTGATAAAGGTTTTGAGTATGAAGAATTAGTGATGGGTAAAGAAGTATCATTTACTACACTAAAAGCTTTATCTGGTAATGAGTCTTGGCCTCAAGTATTTATCGGTGGCAAGTTGATTGGTGGGTCTGACGACTTAGCCGCTTACTTTGCTTAATTAATTGTTTTTTTAAAGATGGCGCTTCGGCGCCATTTTTTATATCTGTGAATCGGGATGATTTATATTTATAATTATCAAAATAGTTTAGGCTTGGTATTCATAGCCTTTGTTTTACTTTATTTCAATAAGTGTTGAATATGAAAGCCTTACGGATAACTTTTTTTGTTTTAGTTATATTTTCTAATTTTGTTGTCGCGCAATCCATTGAGCCTCAACTAGATAAATTCGATAAAATATATCAACAAGAGTTAGGTTCAACTCAGGGCTGTCAACAACCAGAATTAAACGTTTTTAGAGTTTGTTCGGCTGTGTTACGTAATGACGGTAATGCACCTTTTATTATGCATCACAATAAAGTGACACCTAAAGTGGTGGTGTTATTTCATGGCTTAAGTGACTCTCCTTTTTATCTGAAATCTATTGCCAAAGGCTTGTATAAACAAGGTTACAATGTCGTGGTAGCCTTATTGCCTGGGCATGGTAAAAAAGATGCTAATTTAGATATGCAAGACTATGAATTAGCTAATCGTTGGCGACAACATGTGTCAGATATCATGCAAATGTCTAAACCTCTTGGCCAACAAGTCGTTATAGGCGGCTTTTCCACAGGGGGCGCCTTGGCCACTGAGTATGCATTACAAAACCCAGATTCATTAGGGGCACTATTGTTGTTTTCAGGTGCCTTAGCATTAACTGAAGAGGTAGAATTTCTAACTAAAATTTGGGGTATTCAGTGGTGGTTGAAATTTTATGACGGTAACTATATAAGTAACGGACCGAATCAATTTAAATATCCTCGTGTGGCCAGGTTTGCCGTGGTTGAGTTGATGGAAGTCATTTTATCGACCAGAAAGTTAATAGAAAAAAAGCCATTTAATCTCGCTATTTTTGCTGCTCATTCTACCTATGATTTCACTACTCCAATAAAGGGAATAAAAAATATTTTAGCTAAAAATCAAGGTGTCAGCATTTTATATGGCATAGACAAAAAATTTAATGTCTGCCATGGAAACTTGGTTTTGGATCAGGCTCAGTATCAAGAAGTTAACTATAACTATGGCTCCAACGGCAACAAATTATCTTGTCATGAACCCGCTGCGAACCCTCAACATGCTGATATGTTAAAAAAATTAATAACATTTTTGGCTAACAACGAATGAATACTTGGCTAGTATTGTTCAGAGCCATAAATGTTGGAGGTAATAATATTATCCCAATGCAAGCATTAAAAGAAAGCTTGATTAAAATAGGCTGTAGTCAAATTCAAAGCTACATTCAAAGTGGTAATCTGTTAGTACAACATGCTGAGAATAATCTGCAGGTTTTGTCACAACAAATGGTCGAACAAGTAAAACAGGACTTTAATTGTTCACCAAAAATATTATTGTTAGATCAGCAAACATTTAAACAAGCGGTGCAGAATAACCCTTTTCCAGAAGCTGAATTAAAAACCATTCATTGGTTTTTTTTAAGTGAGCCAACAAAAAATGCTGATTTATCAATTTTACAGGCAGTAAAAAAGGATAGTGAATCTTACCTGTTAACCGATAATGTTTTTTATTTACATGCCCCAGAAGGAATTGGACGTTCTAAACTGGTGACAAAAGTGGAAAAAAGTTTAGGCGTGACCTGTACCGCACGTAATGGCAATACAGTACATAAGCTGTTGTCATGGTTTGAATAAATCGACATTGAGTGGCACTTTGGTCATATTAAAAATATAACAAAATAGATTTCCTCGTAAAATGAATATAAAAAAATTTGTCAAAGGCCTAACAGAATATTGTGTGGTAGCCATAGTGGTTGCCCTATGTTTAATGGCAGGTCGTTTGATACATCAGCCTTTACCTTTATTACCCCCTTCTTTGTATGGCATGTTGTTATTTGCCATTGTATTAACAGTTGGCAATAACACCGGGCTGTTGCCGGAAAAAGTCTTTCACCAGCCTATGGCTGTTATTTTACGCTTTATGTCTTTTGTGTTTATACCTGTATCAGTAGGAGTAATGCAATATGGGGATTTGATCTTGAGCAGCGGTGGAAAAATTTTGCTAGTGGGACTGAGCTGTACTTTTTTTATGATTGCTCTTGTTGGATTTTTGAGTAAAAAATTACTAGCTAGTCGTCACTATGATTGAAATTATTGCTACTTGTGGTGTTTCTTTGCTGATATTTTTAGGCTGTTTTTTTCTGCAGCGCAGGTATCAAAGCCCTTTACTTAACCCTTTATTGTTATCTGTTATTGTGATTATTAGCTTGTTAATGTCCTTAGGGCTAAGTTATCAAGATTATATGCAAGGTGCAGAGTATATAAACTACCTGCTTGAACCAGCAGTAGTACTTTTGGGTTATCCTTTGTATAAGCAACGGTATTTGTTGCAAGCACAATGGCCGAAGATTTTATGCATTTGTTTTTGTGCGTCATTTAGTGTGCTTACTCTTATCCCTTTATTTGCTCAACTTTTAGGTTTAGAACAGTGGTTGATCGGCTCTATGATCGCGATGAATATAACCACTGCAGTTGCTATGTCTACTAGTATTGAACTAGGTGGTACTGCTTCTATATCCGCAGTCATGGTGTTAGTCGCGGGTGTGTCGGGTAGTATATTTGGGGTCTATTGGTTACGTTTATTGGGATTCATAGATTTAAAAATCAATCATCAAGAAATGGACATAAACCATGATGAGCAACAAAAAATCATTGGCATGGCAATTGGTAGTGCATCACATGCGTTAGGGACTGCCAGCTTAGCTAAACCATTCCCTATTGCCGCGGCTTATGCTTCAACTGCTTTGATTTTATGCGCAATTATCACTGCGGTAATTGCGCCTATTTATGTGCCTTTTTTATTGGGGTATTAAATTACTCTTACTACAAAACACTTAATACATCATAACAAGCACCCATAGTGTGGTAATCAGTTTTACCTATTGGGCTTTTGGAATCTTCAAGTTTTTGGTTGTCTCTAGACAGAATTCTAAACCAAGCACCATATTCATGATCAACCATGTGTTGCCAAGCATATTGCCAAGTTTTGTTGTACCACTGCCAATACTTTTCATCACCGGTGGCATCCGCTAACAATGCTGCGCAGGCAAAGGTTTCTGCTTGTACCCAAAAATATTTATCATCATCACAAATAGTTAAATCTGGGGCAAAACCATAATAGAAACCACCATGGGTTTCATCCCAAGCGACAGCTGTGGCGGTATCAAATAAAAATATTGCCTGTTCCACTAGCCATGACGTCGGCCGGTATTGATTGATCATCAGCAATAGCTTAGCCCACTCTGTATGATGACCGGGTTGAAATCCCCAAGGTCTAAATAGGTTTTTCGGATCGTCTAAGTTGTAATCCCAATCTATTTGCCATTCTAGAGTGTAATGTTCCCAAATTTTTCCATCAGCTAATTTGGCCTGACGATTTATCATATTGTCGGCCAACAAGTATGCGCGATCGAGAAACTTACTATCTTGGGTGGCTTTGTAAGCTGCAATAAGTGCTTCGCAGCTATGCATGTTGGCATTCTGGCCACGATATGTGGAAACCACAGAGAAATCGCCGTTAGCTTCGTCTTTGTATAATCCAGCTTCAGCATCCCAAAAATGTTGTTCCATCAATTGCCATGTATCTTGTATATATTCAGCAGCTTCTGAAACACCTGCACGATAAGCCCAGCTGTAAGCCAACAAAACAAAAGCTAAGCCATAACAATGGTTATGGTCGTCTAATACTGTTGACTGTTTGTGTTGCACGTTCAACAACCAATAATAACCGCCAGTCTTGGGATTTAAGTGTTTGCTGCGGATAAAGTCGATTCCCGACTTTACTCGTTCAAGATCTTTTTGTTGATCAAATTGTAAATAGGCTCGTGCATAATTAAACACAAAACGACTTGAGCTGACTAAGTGCCGGGTCTCTTTATCGTATACTTGACCATCGTCTTTGAAGTTTTGATAAAAACCGCCATTGGGATCATCCACATTGGGGGCGTAAAACGCTAAAGTATCTTGAATATGTTTGACTAAAAACTGTTTGCTTTTAAAGTTAGGTGTGTTCATTATTTTTCCTCTTTAAAATAATTTTGTATCGATTGTTTGTCTGGCAAAGAAGGAAATGCACCAGCATGGGCGGCGGCATAGGCTCCACAACGACTGGCAAACTGTAATGCTAAATTTACTTTGTTTGCATCAGCTACCCATTGCTTAAAACTTTGTCGATTATTCAGTACTTCACTGAGTTGATAAATAATGCCACCCACAAAGGCATCGCCAGCAGCGGTAGAATCAACCGGTGTAACTTTGACTGGGGTTAAGTTTTGCTGAGTAAAATGACTATACCAAGTTAAGGTTTTTGGACCGTCTGTGACTATCACCAGTTGGCAGCCGGTAGCCAATATATTGTCGATAGTTGTTTTATGATCTTCACCATTGGCAATAAAGTCCAATTCTTCAATCGCGACTTTTATCACATCAGCCTGGGGAATAAACTGTTTGATCCTTTGTCTTGGATCGACGTTTTCGGCCCATAAATTGGTCCGTAAATTTACATCAAAACTAATCAGCCAGTTATTTTCTCGCGCCATTGAAATACCAGTTTGAGTGGTTTTCGCGATATTGTCTTCCGTTAAGCTGTTTGAGCAAAAATGGAATATACCAAAATCGCTAAACCAATCAGCTGAGAAATGCTCTGGGGTGAAACATAAATCAGCTGCAGGTGGACGATAAAACTCAAAGCTTCGGTCTCCTAAATCATCCAAAGAAACAAAGGCTAAACCTGTTTTCGCTTGTTTGGTGAAGAAGGTATAGTCGGTTTTCACACCTTCTTTTTTTAAGGTGTTTAAGATAAACCGACCAAACATATCTTCGCCTAACATGCCGGCAAAGTAGGCATGACCACCCAATTTGGCTAATGCCACACTAACATTTGCCGGCGCGCCGCCAGCGTATTTGGTAAAACTTTCATGCTCGTCAGTTTGACCTTTTATTTTGTTAGATAAAAGGTCAATCAGGGCTTCACCAAAACAGATAACTTTTTGCATATTATTTCCTAAAATATATGACGTATAAAATATTTATCGCCGAATCCGTTACTTTGTTACTGCTGGGTTATCCAGTAACCAGTAAAGTGCAATGGCAGCTGTCCAAGAAAATGCACCACCACCACATCCTGCACCAGAGTCAGCATGAAAGTATTCGTAATAGCCTGTTTTTTCGATTAGATGTTTTGCATCATTTTTTAACATGTCGGCTAATTCAATGTCATCATAATCAGCAAAACCTTCGGCTATCATCCAGTTGATGTGTAACCAAATTGGTCCGCGCCAATATCTTTGAGGTTCGTATTTATCACTCTTCGGATGAGTGGAGGCCATGCTATAGGTAGATGCTGTTGCCCACGATTTAGCCAAAGGTTTAAGTACTGCAGCTTGAGAGGGCGAGACTAACCCTGCATACAAGGTTAATAACCCAGCATTAGTTTTTACTTTACAAAGCGTGTCGGTTAACGCATTACGACTATAAAAATACTGTTCTTCTGCATACCACAAAGTATTAATTGAAGATTCAGTCAATTTTACATTATCGACTAATGTTTGTAGTTCTGGATGTGCATAATTAGCTAGCTTACAGAGCTCAATTAAGTCTTTAGTCGCTTTATGTAAAATCGCGATGATACCTATATCATTCACTTTATAAGGGCAATGCTGATAAATGTAGTTACTATCAAAATTATGATTTTTGAAAAACTCCACTAAATATAAAAACCTATCGTATTCTTCTTTATGTGGGCGCTCTGATGCGTTGATGTGAGTGGTATCACATCTTGTATATTGCCAAGTAACGGGGGGAACTGCGGCTAATGCATCGTCCCAAGCTGGACTGTTATCCATACCTGATTCCCATGGGTGATAACTTACTACTAGGCCAGTTTGTTCAGGATCTCGCTCTCTATACCACCAAAGGTGATACTCAACTAACTTAGGCATAAACTCAGCCATTTTTTGATCAACTAAGGCTCTGTCTTGACAGCTGTCAAACATGATTTTCATCACACTAGCTAAGACAGGTGGTTGAGATATAGATGTGCTTTTTACTTTTTTGTCAGAACCCCATACATCAGGACCAGGGAAGTAGGTATCTGATTCTTTGTGAAAAAGCACGTGAGGGATCATGCCATTGTCCCATTGGCCGCTGAACAGGAGTTCAAGTTCTTGCCATGCTCGAGCTTCATCAAACTTCATCCAACCTAGTGCAGTGATGGCCGAATCCCAATTCCATTGAAAAGGATATAGGCCATGAGTTGGCACGGTATAACCACCTAGATCATTCTTAATAAGTGTTTGTTTTGCTATTTCAATTAAATCTGTTTGATTATTCATATTTCCACCAGTTGTTAAATAATTATTAAAGCCATTTTGGGTGTTGTTGATCTATAAATCAAGTTAAAAGTTAAAATTAAAACCCAAAATGGGTTGATTGGTTTGAATTCATGTGCTTAACTAATAATCAAACTGATGTACACAATCTTTTAACAACTGATTGTTGATTTGTTTTTAATAAACACATACACGTACTGGAGAGATATTATGAAAAAGACCCCAATTGCATGCATTTTGTCATTGGTTTTTACTGCTTCCGCTTATGCTCAAGAAGAAAAGTCTACTGACGAATATATAGAACAGATTGTTGTGACTGGTTCGAGTGTTGCTCGTACAGAAGCAAATACTCCTGCTAAAACAACTTTGATCAGTAAAGAAGAGATAGCAAATACTGGCTTCTCTAGCCAAGCCGATATCTTAATGTCTGTGCCAGGCATTAAAGTAGAAGGTGGCGGCGGTGAAGTGGCAACCAATGCTTTTGTTCGTGGTTTGCCTTCTGGTGGTCAATTTCAATTTACCCCATTAAATTATGACGGCATGCCTGCATTTCAATCAGGTATGACATCTTCAGCCCAAGATGTTTATTTTCGCCCTGATATCGGTATTGAAAGAGTGGAATATGTGGGTGGTGGTGTATCTAACCTATTTGGTCCTGGCTCAGTAGCAGGTATTATTAACTACATTTCACGTACCGGCAGTGATGATCCTGAAAGTACTGTGCAATTAGAAATTGCTGAAGATGGTCGTGTCAGAACTGACTTCTTTAATAGTGGAGCATTATCTAGCGCTGATAACTTATATTACGCAATATCAGGTTTTTATCGTTATGACGATGGCCCTCTAGATACTGGTTTACCTACCAAAGGTTATCAATTAAGAGGTAATATCCGTAAAGAGTTCGATGATGGATTTATCTCTTTCCACGGACAATTAATTAACGATAAAGTACAGTTTTTTCTTCCTTTACCTTTAGATGGCGCCAGTCGTGACAGATTAACAGGGAACGATGGCGAGACAGTTTATGTTGCGCAAACGGTAGCTGCAGCTGAGTTAAGTTACCCCACAGCTAACGGTACATACGAATCACCCATTCGAAATGGTGTGGCTACAGAAGGTGGGTCGTTTGGTATTAATTTTGAGAAAGAATTATCAGATACTTGGATGTTAAGCGGTAAAGCTAAAGCCGCCGATTATGATCACCAGTTTAATTTATTCTTGGACGGCGATGGTTTAAGTTCTGGCAACATTCCTGAAACCCAAGATGAGTACATTACCAATATAGGTAGAATGGAAAACGGTGGTTTGTTAAGTGATTTAGGTACAGCTAATTTTACTTGGTCAGAAACCGGTAATGCGGTACCAAGTGATTATTTGTTGTTTGGTAACCGTGTATTAGACCGTCAACGAGATGGTGACTTTTTTAGTACTGAATTTAACCTTACTGGTTCGTTATCTTCTGGTGATTTTGATCATACAGTGAACATAGGTACTTTCTTTATTCACGCTCAGCAAATGGATTACAACATCATTTCTAGTTATTTAGCTGACTTCAGTGATGGCAAAAATGCGCGTTTAGTTGACCTTTCATTTACCGCTCAAGATGGCAGTATGGTTTATTATTCTAAAAATGGTATTACTGGGCCGGGTACAAGTTACACCAATAAAAACTTAACCAGCAAAAGAACCGCTTTCTATATTACAGACCAAATTGAAAATGATAAGTGGGCTTTCGATTTAGGTATGCGTGTTGAACGTGCTGAAGGTACTTCAAAAGCCGAAGGAAGTGAAACTGTGATGGTTTCTGATGATTCAACGTTAGCTTCTAATCTACAGGTTAATGTTGCTGGGAATGGACGTTTTACATATGGTGAAGTGGCTACCACAGAAACTGCTTTTTCTGCAGCTATGTTGTACAAAATGGACAACGAAGATTTAAACTTTTATGCGAATGCGTCAAAAGGGTATTTCTTCCCACAAATAAGAAGCATAAGATTTAACGACAATGGCGAGCCACAAAGTTACGAAGGTGAAGACATTACACTTGCTGCTTTAGGTTTGAAATTTTTCCCGAAAGATTTGTATGTTGATGCTTCATTATTTATGGCTAACTTAGACAATAGACGTCAAGTCGATTTTACCAACGATGGTACAGGCGGTTTGATTGAAACAATCACAGAACAATCAACCGAAACTGTAGGTGCAGAAATTATTACTCGTTGGAATGTATCTGATGAAGTGGTATTAGAAGGTAATGTTACCTATCAAGATGCAGAGTTTAGTGATGGCCCCAACACAGGCAATGAACCTGCTAGACAACCAGAATTTACTGGAAATGTAGCGGTTTCGTACAATGATGGGTATGTCGATGCTCGTTTAGCTGTGAATTATTATGGTGAAGCTTTTGCTAACGATAGCAACAGCGCGACGTTAGATAGTCATACAGTGGCTGTGTTAAGTTCTGGTTATACATGGGCATTTCAAAATGACCAATCATTAAGATTAGGTCTAAGTGTGTGGAACTTGTTTGATAGTGAAGGGATCACAGAAGGTTCACCTCGTCTAGGTAATAGTCAGGTGTCTGAAGGTGCCTTTTTCACTGGACGCCCGGTTTTACCTAGACGTATCAGCTTAACAGCTAGATATGATTTCTAAACTTAACCAATAGAAGTTAACTACGGGTCACAGGATGTGACTCGTTTTTAAATAAGCATTAAATGATAGATGAGCAATTTAGTGCTTATTTAAGAACCATTCAATATTAATAAAATAACATTAAGTGATTACACGCCATGAATATTTTTGATTACAGCATAGTCGTTATATATCTAGTTTTGTTAGTGGGTATGGGGTTTAGTTTTAGACAACAAAACACTAAAGATGATTATTTTCTTGGGGGGCGTAACTTAGGTTGGAAGGCATTAACCCTTTCCGTTATGGCGACTCAACTTTCAGCTATTAGTTTTGTCTCGGCCCCAGCCTTTGTCGGTTTACGAGAAGGTGGTGGCTTACATTGGTTGTCTTACGAACTGGGTGTGCCTTTGGCCATGCTATTGTTGTTAAGTACAATTTTACCTGTGTTATATCGCTCGGGTTTTGTCAGTATTTATGATTATTTAGAACAAAGATTCGGTCGTTCTACTCGTATATTAATTAGTTTGGTTTTTCAGTTTAGCCGCGCTTTTGCAACAGGCATAATGATTTTTGCTGTGTCACTCATTTTGCAAGGCACTATGGGCATTGAAGCTTGGCAAGCCATAGCGGTAACAGGTGTGATCACTGTGCTGTATTCACTGCAAGGTGGCATGAAAGCAGTGGTTTACGGCGATGCTATTCAAATGATTATTATCGTATTGGGAACGATTGCTTGTATTGGCTTTGGTTTATATCACTTGGGTGGTGTCGACGAATTTATCAGTAAAGTTGATCCCAGTCGATTACAGGCTATTAAACCAGATTCTTTAGGATTTGATGGTGATGGATTTGGTTTGTTACCTATGATATTTGGTGGTTTTGTACTGTATGCTTCTTATTATGGTTGTGATCAAACTCAAGCTCAGCGTGCGTTAGCAGCAAAAAACACTAAAGACCTAAAATATATGATGTTGGCCAATGCCACTGTGCGTTTTCCCATTACATTATTATATTGTTTCTCTGGATTAATAGTGGGTACTTTGGCTATGACAGAGACTAGTTTCATGCAACAAATACCCACAGAAAATCCAGATTGGATGATGCCAATATTCATTTTGAATTATTTACCTCATGGCGTAATTGGTATTTTGGTTGTGGCCATTTTAGCCGCTGCTATGTCATCACTTAGTTCAGCTATCAACTCATTAGCAGCGGTTACCGTTGAAGATTATTGCCGTCTTACTGGCAAGCAGTATTCTCCTGAAGATTATCTTAAAAAGGCTAAATACGTGGGCCTTACTTGGGGGGCAATCACATTAGTCTTGTCTTTCTACGCAGGGGATATCGCGCCAACCGTTATCGAAGCTATTAATAAAGTCGGCTCAGTCTTTTATGGTCCTATTTTAGCTGTGTTTTTGTTAGGGGTTATCAATAAAGGTGTTCAAGCGAAACATATTAATATTGGCCTGATTGCTGGTGTGAGTTTCAATATATTTATCTGGTTAACACAACCTAACATCTTCTGGTTCTGGTGGAACTTTATCGGTTTTGTTAGCACAGCTGCTGTGGCTTACGCTTTAAGTACGTTTTCTAAAGGAGAGGTTAAAATGCAGCCTAAACAATCAATTGAAAAGAATGAATCAATATTAACCAAAAAAGATATCATCATTCTTTTGAGTGCATTCTGCATTATGCTAGTTATTTGTATCTTACTTCCATTACTATTTTTATAAACAGGTGTTAACAGTGAATTCAGAAAAAGCATTTTTATTAGACCTG
Source organism: Paraglaciecola sp. L3A3 (assembly GCF_009796765.1). Lineage (NCBI taxonomy): Bacteria > Pseudomonadati > Pseudomonadota > Gammaproteobacteria > Alteromonadales > Alteromonadaceae > Paraglaciecola > Paraglaciecola sp. L3A3. The sequence continues at coordinate 3,829,726 of NZ_CP047023.1, read as the reverse complement.
TATAAACAGGGAGTAACTAGTTGTTTACCTAGTGTCTGTTTACCTGACTATTTTGATGAGGTAGATGTGAGCCAAGGTGTTTGTATTATAGGTGCGGGTAAAGCGGCTGCAGACATGGCTGCTGCGGCCTATAAAAAATATGGCGATGCTTGTTTTGGTAAAGTTGTCACTCGATATGGTTATGGTACTGAATTACCTACAGGTAATATTGAAGTCTTATATGCGGCTCACCCAGTACCCGATGAAAAAAGTTTAGAGGCCGGCCAGGCGTTGTTAGAACTAGCTAAAAATAACCCAGCCAACATTCCGATTATATTTTTGATTTCTGGTGGTGGTTCGGCACTTATGTGTCTGCCTGTAGAAGGTATTTCATTTGCGGATAAATTATCAGTGCATAAATTCTTGTTACGCAGTGGTGCCTCAATTGATGAAATGAATGTGGTACGTAAACAATTATCTCAAGTTAAAGGCGGAGGCTTAGCCTTAGTCGCAAAAAGTGAAGTGTATACCTATGTGATTTCTGATGTGGTAGGGGATGATCCTAGTATTATTGCCTCAGGGCCTACGGTGATCGACCATAGTACTGCTAAACAGGCTTTAGATATTTTAAACAAATATAATTGGCCTTTTAATGCCGCCATCGACAAGGTCTTAAAGTCTGCTGTTGACTTGCCAATTAAACAAAATTTAACAAGTGAATATGCTGTGGTAGCTAATGCTAATACCGCTATTGATAGCGCTATTCAATTAGCACAGCAGCAGGGCTGGCAAACCCAAGTGTTAAATTATGAACAGCAAGGAGAAGCTGCTGATGTAGCGAAGCAACATGCCAAAATTGCTAAATCATTATTAGCTGAAGGAAAACAATTATTATTATTTTCTGGTGGTGAGCTCACAGTTACGGTAAAAGATGCTTGTGGAGAGGGCGGACCTAATCAAGAGTATGCTTTGGCTATGGCGATTGCACTGGAAGGACAAGCAGGCATTAGTGTATTGTCTTGTGATACCGATGGTGTGGATGGCAGTAAAGATGTGGCTGGCGCATTTGTACATGAGGCTAGTTTGAGTAATGCGAAAAAATTAGGTCTAGCTCCTCAAGAATATTTAGATAATCACGACAGTTACCACTTTTTTGAAGCATTGGAAGATTTAATCATCACTGGGCCCACACAAACTAATGTCAATGATTTCAGGGTTATCATGATTCATGGCAATTAAATTTGTCACAATCATAACAATAAATTTAGGAAGTTAAATTAGTATGCTGTCTTCAAACAATAATCGGATTATGCTCTCGTCAGACAGTGATAGTTTATTACGAGCTGGATTTGAATTAGGCAAAGGACAAAAACTGTTTCAAGACGCCGAACGAGAAATTCTTCGGCTAGTCTTTTGGACTGACAATGTTACTCAAAGTCGAATTGTTGACGTAACTGGGATCCCTCAACAAACAGTGTCGCGCAGTGTTAAGTCTCTAATTGAACGTGGCGTGTTACAACAATCAGAACGGACATCTGCAAACGCCAGAGGTAAGCCAGGTTTTGAATTAGAACCTAATCCAAGCTTTGCCTTCACATTAGGCGTGTCAATTTTATTTGACGCTTTGTCTTTAGTTCTGATGGATTTTAAAGGGCAGGTTATTACTTCGCTGTTACAACCTATGTCTAACATGAAAATTCCTCATGTATTAGATAAGTTAGATGAATTAGTAAAACAAGTGACTGACCAACATGATATCTCACAAGATAAAATATTAGGTATGGGAGTGGGAATTTCAGGTTTTTTCAGTTCATCAGATGGAAAAATGAATACCCACCATATGTTAGAAGAATGGGCTGAAGTCGATATTGCGCAAATTATTTCATCTCGCGTTTCTTTGCCTACTTGGGTAGTAAACGATGCTTCTGCTGCCGCCGCAGGTGAGGGCATTGCCGGAGTTGGGCGCACCTATAAAAACTTTGTTTATCTGTTTATTTCTACTGGTTTTGGCGGCGGTTTAATCTCAAACAATGAAATGTTGGTGGGAACCTTTGGTAACGCTGGTGAGTTGGGAGATATGTTGCCACAAAAGCATTATGTGCATCCAAATTTAGAATTACTTAAACGTATTTTGATTAATAATGGCGTAGAAATTGAGTCTATTTATCAGCTGCGCACTAAGTTTGATATGAACTGGCCGGGTATCGATGAATGGATATTTAAAGTGCAAGACTCGTTAGATTTAGTGGCCACTTCATGTTCTGCTTTGTTAGATACTCAAGCCATTGTTATAGGGGGCCATATTCCCACCGCTTTGGCAGAAAAAATCATTCCTAGAATCGAAGTACACGCACAATTTAGACGAGGAGCGCACAGGCCATTACCTGAAATAGTTGCAGCGCAAGTTGATAAAAACCCTGTTGCTGTAGGCGCGGCAAGTTTACCCATTCGAGAGCTCTGCTTATAAGCGAACAATTGCTTTTTTGATTGCGTCGAACTTACTATCTTAAAAGTAATTAGTTTATTATCTATCTTCTAGTTTAATACCTTCCTGTAAAACAACTGTAGGGATTTTTATGTTTATTGCGCAGTTAGCCAGTCGATGGTTTACCTTTATTATATTCGCCATTTTCACAGGTAAAGCTTTTACTGCTGAAAATAAAACGTTGATCGACAGTGATTTAATTGCCATACATAACTCAGGTATAAATTTAGCCAATAAGCAGACACCTAAAGCTGCTGTGTTAATGATCCATGGTTGGGCCAGCCAAATGAACGAAGTAGGAGATATGTACTTACGTTTGGCGCAACAATTGGCCGAACAAGGATATGCTTCTTTACGTATTAATATCCGAGGTGAAAGCGAAAGAGAAAAAACGAATTTTCGTATGGATAGTACGTTTCAATCCCGTGTGGCTGATGCTCAAGTCGGGCTGAATTTCTTACGTCAGCATTACCCCAATATACCCATTGCGGTTGTGGGGTTTAGTTTAGGTGGTGCTACCGCTCTGGCTTTGGCTGGTAACAATCCAGATAAAATTAATAGTTTGGTCTTGTGGTCAAGTGCCGGTGACCCAGCTGAAATTATTCGTTCAATACCCGCTGAGGTAGTACAAGATGTGTTAAATAAAGGTGAGGCTAAATTACAACAATGGGTCGAATTAACTATTACCCGACAGCATTTGTTAGGAATGTTGGGCCATGATGTTTTTAGTCCGCTAGAAAAGTATCATGGTGCTTTATTATCTATTCGCGGTTCAGACGATTATGTTAGCCCCCAAGAGGCGAAAATATTTGCCAGCGCAAATGCTTCACCTGAAGAGTCGTATGTAATTAGCGGAGCGGACCATATTTACCATTCATTAGCGACCGACAGTCCTTATGTGGAAAGAGTTGTTAGGCATACTGTCAGGTGGTTTAACGACACATTAGTACCTATAAAAACCATTGAATGACAATTTATACATAACTCTATGTTTGCTATTTATGGATCTAATTTTTTTATTTTTTATATATAACATGAGCTCGGCTTATCCCGATCTCAGATTAGTTAGTTGATGTTGTGGTTGTTTTTGTTCTCAACAAATCTGAAGCTAATTTTAAAATACTCAAAGGGAATGAAGTGAAAATTAGGATTAGAAAACTACTGAGTGTTTTACTGTTAGCTTTTTTGCTGGTCATAGGTTCACTGTTCGCCTATTTGTTTATTGATCTTGATAAGCCACATTATGCCCCTGATATTCAATCAAATATTATAAATGATATTACTCAGTTAAACCCGATTGAGGTAACCCGCGTTATTGCCCCCACTAAGTTAGCGACCATAGTAAAGGGCATTAAAGATAGCTCTGGGCGTATTTCAATAGGCGGAGGTCGATTTAGCCAAGGTGGGCAAGTAGCAATAGAAAATAGTATTCATTTTGATATGCGGACTTTTAATCGAGTACTTGAGCTGGATATCACAAATAAACAAGTAACAGTGCAAAGTGGTATCACATGGAGAGATCTATTAGCTGTCATTGACCCTCATAACTTGTCGGTAAAAATCATGCAGACCTATGCAAACTTCACTGTTGGTGGTTCATTAAGCGTCAATGTACATGGTCGATATATAGGCGAAGGGCCGATCATTCGCTCAGTTGATTCCATTAAACTAGTACTTGCTGATGGTCGTGTTGTTTTAGCATCTGCCTCACAGAATGCTGCATTATTTTATGCCGCTATTGGTGGTTATGGTGGTATTGGGGTGATTGCTGAAGTCACCTTAAATTTGGCTGACAATATAAAAGTAAAACGTTTTACAGAAACCATGGATGTGAATGCGTATGGGCGTTTTTTCAAAGAGAGCATTAGCAGCGATGAATCTATTATTTTTCACAATGCTGATATCTATCCTCCGAAATTTTCAGAGCTTAGAAGTGTTAGCTGGAAAATGTCAGAGGATGAGTTAACACAAAAGCAAAAATTAATTGCTAAAAATAAGTCCTATAAATGGCAGCCTAAAGTTGCTGAATTTGTCGCAGATTCAGATTTCGGCAAATGGACCAGACAACACATTCTAGAACCCATCCTATATAGTTTTTCTGCGGTACAGTGGCGAAACTATGAAGCAAGTTACGATGTGTACGAATTAGAACCTAAAAGTAGGGTGAAACAGACTTATGCGTTAAGAGAATATTTTGTGCCTATCGATAAGTTTGATAATTTTCTGCTACAAATGACAGATATTTTTAAAAAACATCAAGTAAATGTGATTAATGTATCAGTGCGTCATGCCTTACCGGATAGTGGTTCTTTGTTAGCCTGGGCCAAAACAGAGGTGTTTGCCTTTGTTATATATTACAGGCAAGAAAATAGTACTGAAGCACAAGATAAAGTTGAATTGTGGAGCAGAGAAATAGTGGATGCTGTTATTGAACAAGGTGGTACGTATTATTTACCCTATCAATTACATGCTACAACCGCACAATTTCTAAAAGCTTATCCCAATGCGGATGAGTTTTTTCAAGTGAAAAAGTCAGTTGATCCCGATAATCGTTTTATGAATAAACTTTGGGCACAACATTTTCACTAAATCTTGAGTTGGGCTGTAAAATAATACAAAGTTCGCAGATAAAAAAATTAGTTTTATCGTCAATCGAATTTGGCGTTTATATTTATTCGAATCGTTTATTTCTGGAGTAATCAAAATCTTATGAATCTGTTAATTGCGCTGGCTATAGTGGCAGCCACTTTTATTGCCACTCGTTTGTCTACTTCGGCGATTCATCGTTTTGGCGCGGCTCGTGATGTCAGCCAATTTAGAATGCAGTACATCATCAAAACGGTCAATATGGCATTGGGGGCTTTTTGTTTTATCTTGTTAATCCCATTTATGGGAGTTGAATATTCCCAAGTATCAATCTTTTTATCTTCGGTGTTTGCGGTATTAGGTGTCGCATTATTTGCCCAGTGGTCGATTTTAAGCAATATTACCGCTAGTTTAGTCATCTTTTTTGGTTTCCCCTACCGAGTGGGCGATCATATAAGGATTATGGATAAAGACGATGATATTACTGGCATAATTGTAGATATCGCCTTATTTTATGTATTAATAAGGCGAGGAGATGAACTGATTACGTATCCTAATTCTTTGATATTACAGAAAGGGGTTGTGAAAAATCCAAAACCTAAAATATCAGTGAGTGAAGAAACTAAAATTAATATCCCACCTGAAACTGTCTCTACAAACAAAGAGATATAAGGAAATTTTTAATGCTTAAAATTGGATTGAAATTATTAGTATCTGTTGTTGCTGTTGTAAATTTTACCGCATAAGCTGAATCACAGACACAGAGGAAACGTTATTTAATTAGCTATACCGACAAAATTCCTTTTACTAAGGTCGCGTAATATTGTGCTGCTCAAGGGGCAAAACCTCATTAGGTTCACAACCCAACAATGTGATGAAAAACGGGGAAGATGAAGAGCGCAATAGCGTAGATAGTTGAGACGGCCTTTGGTTTGACATAGGCTGTACCAAACGTATTGCTTTCCCAATTTGTGAAAAGTGAAGTGGGCTAAGTCTTGATTTTCAGTACGAAGGGTTCATGTATATGCACTTTTAGAGCATCTTGAAGGCCTTACTATCCTTCAGTTATATGTTTACTTTAATGGATATCAAAAGTGGGGGTGAAATATATTTCTCCCATTTTTTAAAAAATAGAATTTACAGCGGTAAAAAAGTAGACCCGTATTTAAAAAATATTTAAGCATCTGATTTTATTAGTTATTTCCTGTCAAAAAACTGTCAAAAAAAAGTAATTTCATAGTCATATTTGCTCTTTAGGATACGCGCTTCTTTGCAACCTACCTAATTAGTGGATCATCATGAAAATTCGTAATTTGGCAAGTATTTCTATTCTTGCGTTAGCTGTTAATACTGCATTAGCTCAAGAAATCCCAGTGTCTAACGATATCGAAAGCATCACAGTTAAAGGGCAAAAGTTGTCCCGTATTAAATCTTTAGACATGAAACGTGAGTCGCCTATGCTGATGGATGCGTTATCAGCGGATAACTTGGGGCGTTTACCTGATAAAAATGCTGCTGAATCTTTAAATAGATTGCCTGGTGTGTCTATTTTGATTGAAAAAGGCGAAGGTCGATTTGCTTCTATTCGTGGTATTCGTCCAGATTGGAACCGAGTCACTATAAATGGTTTTGAGACCGCGTCTCCAGAAAAAGATGGCAGTGGTCGCGCCATGCCACTTGATGTTCTTGGAGGAGAACTATTACAAACTGTAGAGGTTTACAAAGCTAAAACTGCAGATATGGACGGGGAAGGCATTGGTGGAACCGTTAACATCACTACTAAAAGACCACTAAATAACGAGGAATTGGCAGTTACGGCTAATCTTAGATACGGGTTTGAAAGTGCTGATCAGGCTAACCCCTATTACGAAGAAGAGAGTCCTTATAATGCAGATATTTCGGCTTCTGGTAAATTAAGTGAAAATATAGGTTGGAACATTGGCTTGTCGACCTCTAGTCGTCAGTATTTAGCGCAAGGTATTTATCAAGATGATTGGGCTGAAGTCAATGGCATCGCATTCCCTGAGCAAAGCAAAAATAATTATTATGTGGTTGGCCGTGAACGTAATACTGCTATAGCTGGTTTAGAGTTTAAAGCGACAGATACAACCAATATTTTAGTCCAAGGTTTTTATAGCAAATTTGAAGAATTCCAACATAGAAACCGTTTTCGTCAAGGTGTTGAGCAAGATGCAGATTTAATCGATAGTGTTGTTGGCGATACGGTTAATGTACTGCAAGGTGGCACTTTTATCCGCGCTGATTTACGCCGCGAAGATATTGATAAAGAAGTCTTAAATTTAAATTTAAGTGCCGAGACAACATTAGATAATTGGCTATTTAGCTATGGTATGAATATTAGCCAAAGTGAACTTGACGAGCCAAACTCTGTTTGGGATTTCCGTCAAGATACCGCGCAAGATCTAGGGCCAGACAGTTTTACGCTTAACAACAATGGTGTAATTGAATTTACAGAAGGGGGCTTACAACATAACTTGCCTGCAAATTTGCGCTTTAATGAAGTGTCTTACCAAAATGATCACGCGGAGCAGGATATATTCTCGGCCAAATTTGATGGAAGCTATTTTTATCAGTTAGCGGGTTACTCAGCGTCACTAAAATTTGGTTTGAAATATTCAAATAATGAAAAAACCTTTGATTTCACCAATAATGAATATGACGTAGTACGTAATAACCTGTCAGGTTTTAATGTTACTGACGGTGGCTTTTCTAACGATGTGAATGGTCAACCAAGAGCCAATGTGTGGTTTGATTTAACGGCTTTAAACTCTCTGTTTAATACATCTCCTGAATTATTCTCAGCTAATGAAAATAACGCTTTGTTTGCTGCTCAATCTGACAGAAAAGTTGAAGAAACCAACACAGCTGTTTATGTAATGAACACTATCGAATTGGATGATTTACAGATTATTGCAGGTCTTCGTTTTGAACAAACAGATGTGACTTCTGTTGCTAATCAGCTTACAGATGCCGGCTTTAATCAAGTTAGTATTTCGGGTGATAACAATGTGTTATTACCTTCACTTATTGCTAATTATCATTTTGCTGACAACTTGATTGGTCGTGCTTCTTACACAACTAATTTAGGTCGTCCAAATTACAGTGATATTAGTGCATCGTCGTCATTTGGTATGGATGCAGAAGGTGATGCCATCCTGAATATTGGTAACCCAGATTTAGAGCCCTATACTGCTGATAATTATGATTTAGCCATTGAATGGTACCCCTTTGAAGACAGTATTGTTTCTGCTGCATGGTTCAATAAAAAGATTGATAACATCATTATTAATGATGAACAAACAGTGGCGGGGGGAGTTTATCAAGGTATCGATTATGATGTGGATGAGCTAATTGTTCGTACCAAACGTAACGCTGATACGGCAGATGTAACTGGCCTTGAATTTAATGTACAACATCAATTTTCTAGTTTACCTAAACCATTTGACGGCTTGGGGGCAACCTATTCTTATACCAGCATCGATGCCGAGTTTTTTGATAGCGAAATAGGCGATTCACGTAAGTTAGAAGATCAGCCAGAAGAAATTCAAAGTTTTACACTTTTCTTTGAAAATACAGCTTTATATCTTGGTTTAACTTACAACTATAATGCTTCGTTCTTGACTGATACTAATGACTTAAGTGATTTGAGTGATGACGCAGACCAAGGTGAATTTGGCCGTTGGGATTTCCGCGCATCGTATAATGTAAATGACAATTTCACAGTCTATTTTGATGCCAATAACATTAATGATGAACCCACTACTGAATTCCAAGGTGGTAACCAAGCTTGGAACACAGAATACGAATACGTAGGTAAAACTTATTACATAGGTTGTTACCTATCAAATGTAATATTTAGTTTTATATTGCTGGAGCCCTTGTTTTACGCAAGGGCTTTTTATTTTTAATAAGGAGAACTGCATGATAATTAGGTTTGTTTCACTCATTTTTATTTCTAGTATTTATTCTGCAAATGCAGCTAATGCTCAAAATACATTGCTCGCAGAAACTCTACAAAGCATACAAACGTTCGATGCTAGGCAAGGTGTCGCTGTTGATGAAATCACTTCTACGCTGTGAATAGTTTTAGGATCACAAAACATCAAAAATCCGATGGTAAGGCTATATTGCAGTGGGATGGGGGGTCTGATGAGACGGGGCCGCTTATACATTTAGACAGTGGCATGGTTTGGCAGGGAAAATTGTATGCTTCGCATTCAAATTATCCTAATTGGCCAATGACAAGTTCAGTGGAAGTATGGGATACCCAAACCCTAGAACATATTGATTCTCACAGTTTTGGTAGCGAATTGGGCTCATTTACTTGGTTAGACAGATACGATGGTTATTGGTGGGGTGGTTTTGCCAATTACGATAAGGTTCAAAAAGGTCAGGCACAAGCTTATGGTTTAACTATGAATACTCAAGTGGTGAAAATGGATGATAATTTTCAAATTTTGAGTAAGTGGACCATTCCTACTGCTGTGCTTAAGCGTTTTTCACCTATGAGTAACTCAGGTGGAAGCTTGGGCCCAGATGGATACTTTTATTTAACGGGTCATGATTTACCAGAAATTTATGTGATGGCCTTACCTGAATTTGGCAGTGAATTAACTTGGATTGATACTATTGAAGCTCCTGAAATTCATGGCCAAGGCATTGCCTGGGATCGTTCAGAGCAAGGGCGGATTTTATGGGGGATCCGTAAGAAAGACCGCATAGTTTTTAAAATGGGGGTACCAAATATCTCAACTGTAGATACACGCCAAGAGCAAGGCTTGCTTAGAATCTCTGATTTTAATAAACAGTAATAAAATTTGATTAGCTATAAGCGTTGAAATAAAAATTAAACATATATTAAAATAGTGCTGTTATAGGTCAAATGGAATAATTGGCAATAACATTCAAAGGGAATAAATGCATATTCATTTGGGGTTAAATCGTCATCTTACTAGATGACGAAATTTTTATGGATAGAAAGGCTGATTTTCGTACGTAATAGCTGGCTATTGTTAGACTTTCTAACGCAGTTAGGCGCAAAAAGAGCGTTATTGAGAGGTTCGGTTTATCCTAGGCTCAGGTTCAATAGTTACGAAAACATTGCTAAACTTCAGCAATTCGTTAATACAGAGTCAATTACGGGTTTGGTATTTTGAGCCACAGACTGGCGATAGCGTAAATAACATTGTTGAACGTTTCCTGCATCTTCATTAATACTGCCATGCCAATAAACCCATGCGCCTGAATAAGTGCTTTCGCGACTGTGCCATTCTTTGTCACGCACTCCGTTAGCCCAATCACCTTCGTCAAAGTTTATCGCAGCACTAATGCCATTCTGATTCGCGGCGGGGTAACCATAAACCACTTCAATTTTTTCTCCACTGATTGTGATTTCAGCAGATGCTAGTTTTTCCACCCCTTCTATTACTGACTTGCTGTATATCAGACTAGAAGTCGTCTCGATTACACCTTTCAAACTTGTAGAAGAAGCAATGATTGCTTCGGAACGAAAATCTATAAATTTGGGAGCTGCAACCACAGCTAAAATACCTAGAATGACAATCACAATGATCAGTTCTATCAGGGTAAAACCATTTTTATTATTCTGAAACATTGATAAAAATCCTTAATTTCTTTAACTACAGGTGTTATTTTAATTATTGTTATTAACCTGCACAAATAGCCAAGATAAAAAAGGCAAAAGGTGCACTTAAATATACGATTGCATTTTTAACATATTTTTTAACTTATTGTAAAATATAATATATTTTGGCAATTAATTGAATTATTTGATAAACATCAAATTAGGGAGGTATTTATACCGATGAAGTTGTTAAGGGGATTAGATTGATAATTAGCCGTTTAGGCAAAACTCTTCCGCTCATTACTATTTATGGACCTAGAGAGCTTGATTTTAATCTACTAATTTCTTGTTGAGCTTGTTTTAGTTCATTTTCCATCTCTTGTCGGGCGTCTATCATTTCGTTGGCTATCATGGCTAAATATTTAAACTCGGCAAAACCTTGTTTTCTTTCATCTATGTGCCTGTATTCACGTTTACATCGATAGAAAAACATCACAAAAGTAGCGAAGGCTTTTTGTAAAGTAATAAAACTTTTGACCAACAATATGATTAAAGCGGTGAGAGTGGCGGCCATAATGACAAAGCTAGTTCGTTCAATTTTATGTTCTTCCTCGGCGATCATATTGGTAATGTTTGTATCTATTAGGTTGATCTTCGTTTCGATAGAATGAGCTTGATGACGAAATTCACCTTGTAAGCCTGAGTTGTGGTCTAAACCTATGGTTTGTTGGATTTTTACCAGTTGTAGGAATTTTTGTTGATAATTATCTAAAAGTTTTTGTTGTGTTTGAGTGCTTTTATTAGCATTTTTTAATGCTGCGCTTATTGCCTGATAAACGTCTATTTCTTGTTGCACGTAACGCATATCTTTCCGTAACAAAAAGTCTTTTTCGTGACGCCTGAGTTGCAGTAATAATAAATGTAGATAGGTTTGATTATCGACTCTTAAGTATTCTTCTAATTGATGTGTACTTTGTCGAAACTCACCTTGATAACCACTGTTTTCATCTAGTCCTATATCTTTGTGTAAATAGACTAACTCTTTGAATAAACGTGTGTAGTTGGAAAATTTTTGTTGTGCATCAATAAACATTGCAGTGTTTTTCTGCGAGTAGTCAAAAAAAGTTTGTAGTTGGCTGGCTGCTTGTTTGAACTGCTCAGCTGTTTGACTAAATTTATCGAGATATTGACTATCTTTACGCAATAAAAAATCTTTTTCGTGACGTCTAAGTTGTAATAGATGATTGTTTAATTGTAAAAGTAAGCGGCTATGGTTATTTAATTGTATTAAGCGATGGGTGTTATATATCTGATTCGCAGCCAAGATTGACATGCCAAAAATACACACCAGCATAATCACAATCAGCCGAGTTTTAATAGAACCTTTATTTTTCATGCAAATAGCCTAGAAATATACATCACACTTTAGCTTGCCATACTTATATGAATATTTTGTGACCATAGGGCTTGGAATACTTGCAATGTATTAGTATCTAGGCAGAATCAGTGCTGGTTATGTTTTTGGAATATTATTGATGTCTTACAGGCTACTTTTATGCTGTTTTTTTATGCCCAGTTTAGTGTTGGCTCAACAAGATGCAGCTCCAACTGAATCAGAAAAAAGTAATATTGATGCCTGTTTATTGGTAGCAGTGATGAATGCTCGTCCCGATCAAACTGTGGGAGAGTTAAAAGAAAAGTGTGCAGGTAAGAAAACCAATAGGGTGAAAAAACGTCATGTGTTAGAACAAGAGGCTGCACAAAACCCTTTTGCTATCTTGCCCCATAGGCCGAATTATTTATTGCCTTTGACATTGTCAAGCATTAGGCGAGAACCTTATGCGGGGGTTTCTGTTGGCCCTGAGTTAGATAATTTAGAAGCGAAATTTCAGGTTTCACTAAAATACTTGGCTTGGGAAAATTTTATTTTTAACGATTTGGATATGTCATTTGCCTTTACTGCTACCAGTTGGTGGCAATCTTATAATAATGATATTTCGGCTCCCTTTCGTGAAACTAATTACGAACCAGAGTTACTCTTTACTTACAATCATTCTTGGTCTTTGTTGAGCTTACCTGTTGAGCAAACCTCTTTGTCTTTTAATCATCAATCGAATGGCCAAACAGGTTTGTTATCTAGGAGTTGGAATCGAATTATCGCTAGTGTGATTTTTGCCCATACCAATAATGTGACATGGGGAATAAGGGGCTGGTATCGAATACCTGAAGAGGAAAAACTCGACCCTATGGCACCAGAAGGTGACGATAATCCCTTTATCGAAAGGTATTTAGGTTACGGTGAATTGGGTGGGTTGTGGAGCATTTCAGATAAACATTCTTTAGAGTTTATGTTTCGCAATAATCTACGCAATGATAACAGAGGGGCCGTGCAACTTGGCTGGTCTTTCCCAATCAACGGCAAGTTACAAGGTTACGTAGAATATTTTAATGGTTATGGTGAAAGTTTGATTTACTTTGATCAACATACCCAAAGTATTGGTTTAGGCTTTAAATTAACTAACTGGTTATAACCATTTTTTCCATACCATGATGACAGTCGCGATTAATGCGACTGCTATCATGCCTCCCACTAAATTGATAAATGAACTGGGCTCTTCTGTGCCAGGAAGTCCAGCGACATTCATTCCAAATACCCCGGTTAAAAATGACAGGGGTAAAAATATTGCGGTCACTAAAGACAGCACGTACATTCGCATGCCTTGTAATTCAGCAATTCTATTTCGCAGTTCGTCTTGTAGAACCATAGCCCGTTCTCTTGCTAAGTCGAGCTCTTCAACATAGCGACTCATTCTGTCGGTTTGGTCTCGTAAATCAAAGGCTTGCTCTTGACTAAGAGATTTATGAAAACGATAAATCGCGTCTAGTGCATCTCTTTGCGGGGCTAGGTAACGTCGTAGCGAGGCTGATTTTCTGCGTACTAATGATAGTTTCATCCTGTCTTGTTGCTCAATGCCTTCGTCAGACTCAAAACTGGTTAACTCTTCATCTAATTCGTCGACGGTTTCACTGATCCTGTTAGCAATTTTGGTGATGATATCTACCACCAGATCCATAGGACTTTGCGGAATAATATTTTGTGCTATTTCATCTTTTACATCTTGTACAGAAAGTAATCTACGGTCTTTTCTTCGGGCTGAAATGAGCCTATTTTTGGTCACCCACAATCGTAATGACACCATATCTTCTGGATCAGTATTGGGGTTGCGATTAATGCCCCTAAGGTAAATCAACATACCTTCGCCAAACTGTAAGGCTTTAGGACGAGTTTCAGTGGTACACAGGGCATCAATGATTTCATTTTGTACGCCTAGCTGCGATAAACAATCTTCGGCATCGTGGGCGTCCGCTTGGACATGCACCCAACTAAAATTTTCTTCCTTGCTTATGTTGAGTAAACTTTGCATATCTAGCTGTTTGGCGGGGTCATTAGAGCTAAGGTTTAATGCCCATAACAAGGCTTCATGCTGGGGATTATTCATATTTATTCAGCCTCTTTAATTTGATTTTGAGGTGTCTTGATGAGTTGTAATTTGCCGTCAATATGTATATCTCTTTGTGGGTAGGCAATGACAATATTATGTTGGTTAAATAACTCATCAATTCTAAAACGAATATTACTTTTGACTAAACGTATGTCGCCTTCAACATGTGCGTTCAGCCAAAAATAACTGACAAACATCAAGGAATTGTCGCCAAAATCGTCAAAAATGACTTTAGGTGACGGAGTAGACATGACTTCAGGTTGTTCATTAATACTTTGTGCGATTAATTTTTCAACTAATCGAACCGGTGATCCATAAGCTACGCCAACGGATAATGTAGAACGTGTTTTAGTGTCAATCAAGGTCCAGTTAATCACAGTGTTTTCTAATAATTTGCTGTTTGGAATTAACATATGTACACCGTCGGTACGCCTGACACGGGTAGAACGAGTGTTGATTTCTTCTACTATACCTTTAGCACTTTCTACTTCTAAAAAGTCGCCAATTTTAATGGGTCGCTCCCATATCAAAATCCAACCACTAATAAAGTTATTAATGATGTTTTGTGCGCCGAAACCAAAACCAATAGCAATCGCCCCAGACAAAAAGGCAAATGCTGTGATCGGCACATTAAGAAAATCTAAAATGGTAATAGACATCAATATAATGACTAATACAGACGCGACTCGTTTGACTAAATGCACTAGGTCAGGGTTGGCGCCATTTTTGATTAATTTTTTAACTATGATGCGAGTGATTTTTTTGGTCAGCCAGATGCCCAAAAAAATCAAAATAGGTGAAATTAATAATTCACCTAAAGTGAAATCATGCTCTAAAAGAGTAAATAGCTTAAAGTTGAGTAAATCGGTAATTTGTTGCATTTAGTAATAGTAACCATACAGCTAATCGAATTTTCTCATCATGCCTTCTAATAGAGCCTTTGCCAATTTTATTTAATTGGCTGTAGATACTGCTTAGATAGACTCAAGGTATCCAGGGCTCGCTGTCTGGTTGTTTTTAAGTCAGCTATAGGTCGAGGATAGGTTGTGCCTAAACTGACATTGGCTTGGCGTAATATATCTACACTGGCGTCCCAAGGATTATGGATATACTTATTCGGTAGTTGGGACAGTTCAGGACAAAACTGGCGCACATATTCTCCCTCGGTATCGAATTTCTGCCCTTGGGTGACAGGGTTGAAAATTCGGAAGTAGGGCGCAGCATCTGCACCTGTGCCTGCGACCCACTGCCAACTGGCACTGTTAGCGGCTAAATCTGCATCTAATAAACAATCCCAAAACCATTTGGCACCTTGACGCCAATCTACTAATAAATTTTTAACCAAAAACGACGCCACCAACATACGCACTCGATTATGCATAGTGCCGGTTTGCCATAACTCGCGCATACCTGCATCTATGATAGGAATACCAGTTTGTCCTTGTTGCCAAGCTTTTAATGCTGGTGGATCGGTGCGCCATTGAAAATATTCAAACTTTTTGCTGAAGTTTTGTTCTGGTAGTGTGGGGAAGTGATAAAGCAAATAATAAGAAAATTCACGCCAGCCTAGTTCGCTTAAATAACAATCTAAGCCAATATTCTCAGTATTGCCATTTAACGCATGAATACCTGCATACCAAATCTGGTTGGGGGATATCTCACCAAAATGTAAGTGCGCAGATAATTGAGAAGTCCCTGTCACACTGGGCATATCTCTTTTGGCCTTATAATGATGAGCTCCATCAGGCAAAAAGGTTTTCAATTTTTCTGACGCGCCTTGTTCCCCAGGTTGCCACATTTTTTGAATTTGCAGATCCCAAGGTATATCAGGTAATAAATTTAATGTCTCTATGCCAATATCATCTGCTTTATTATATTTAATGTTTAAACTGGCAGGGGCAGCAATAGGCATTCTTGGGTTCGGCTGTGATAAACAACCATTACGGTAGTAAGGGGTAAATACCTTGTAAGGTGTTTGGTCTTTTTTGAGAACTTGCCAAGGTTCCCAAAGCAAAGATGCATTAAAACTTTTTACTGCAACGCCTAAGTCTACTAAGGCTTGCTTAATCGCTGTGTCGCGTTTTATTTGCCAAGGTTCGTAACAACGATTCCATACCACAGAGGTAATATTGTGCTTTTTCACCCAAGCTAAAATAATCTGCTGAGCATCACCAGACTGGCAGTGCAGTTGATTATCAAGTGAATGATTTAGTGAAGTTAATGAATGATGTAACCACCATTTCGACGCGCCACCTAACTGATATGCTGCAGGGCAAGTTTTATCATCAATATATAAAGGCAGCACACTGCCTTGTTCGGCCGCGTAATTGAGGGCTGGATTGTCTCGTAAACGTAAATCTTGTCTAAACCAAACCAATGTCGTGTAGCTGATAATGAGAGTCCTTATGCTAAATTCAGGTTAATTAGTGACATAAACATGAGCTCAAAACATAATGAATCATCACTAAAGAAACTAATACGTAACACATAGGGTAAACGATCAGTTTTTGACAGCTTTAACTAAGTGATAAAACTCATTTAAGTTAGTTAGCTTATTTTATTGTAATTTCCACTCGATTACGGCCTGTATTTTTTGCTTTATATAGCGCTCGGTCTGCTACATTTAACTCAAATTCTAAATTGCTATTTGCATTTGCTTTAGACACACTTGCGCCAATACTTACGGTGATTTGAAAACTAGCTTCGGGTGCTACATCAAATACTAAATCAGCGATGCTAGTTCTTAAACGTTGGCAAATATCCATAGCTTGTTTGTTGTCTTGCAGTAAAATACAGAACGTAAATTCTTCTCCACCATAGCGACTGTAACAGTCTTCTTGTCTGAAAAAAACAGAGAAACACTCCGCTACTTTTATCAGAACCTTATCGCCTGTTTCATGTCCATAAGTATCATTAATTTGTTTAAAATTATCTATGTCCAATAAACCTGTCAATATCGTTTGTTGTGCGCGAACTGCTCGACTAATTTGTTGTTCGGCCTGTTCTAAAAAGCTTCTTCTATTAGGAAGTTTGGTTAATACGTCTTGATAGGCAAAACGATAAAGTTGCTTGTTGGCGTCATGTAATTCTTGGGTTCTGACTCGTACTAATTCTTCTAAATTAGACTTCAGCTCCTTTAGGTTTTGGTTATGTGTCTCGAGTTGTTGTGCGCTGTATATTTCATTAGTTACATCACGTTCGATAGCGGCAAAGTGCGTGACTTCACCGTACTTGTTTTTAAGGGGGAAGATATTTAAACTAAGCCAATAAGGATGCCCCGTTTTTGTATAATTGCGTAAGGTAGACGAGATACTTTGTCGGTTTTGTAGTGCTAAACTAATACGTTTTAATTCATCCTTGTCGGTCTCTTTTCCCTGTAAAATTCTTGGGGTTTCACCAATTGCTTCTTCTCGGCTAAAGCCTGTTAGTTTTTCAAAAGCATCATTAACATAAATAATACGTGGGCCTAGAGGTGTTGTTATATCATCCGCCTCGGTGACAATAATAATATCTTCGGCATTGTCGGCAATTGATTGAAAAGAAAAGGAGCTCTTTTTGTCAGTAATATCGTTAAAGGTCACCACAATAAAATTATTTTTGTCGTCTTCAGCTAATTCAGGGTAGGCATTAACCATAAGCCAAGAGGGTTTTTCTTGCTTACCGTCTATAACCCCTAAAACCACATTGTGTATTGGGTTTTTAAAACGTTTAACTTGAGATACTGGAAATTGTTCATTTATTAATGGACGATTGGCTTCGTCAAGAAACCGCCATTGTGGATCATAAGCGTCGCGGCCGATAATTTGTTCATAGGTAAGTCTTAAGAGCTGTAGTGCCGTTGGATTGGCATATACTACAGTCGTATCCCATTTATGAATAACCACACCAATATTGGCGTTTTCGAGCAAGTTTTTTAAGGTTAGCTTGTTAAAGTTACCCATAACCAATATACCTTTTATTAAAGTCTCAACTTAAGATTACATCATAAATTGCCATATTGGGACTTTATCAAAATTTATGTCACTTACAGATAACTTAATTTATTTTGAATGTTAGGTGATACTATGCAAATAATTAAGTGGATCAATTGGTTAACTATATATATGAGTATAAATATTGCTATTGCTGGAGCCGGAATTGGTGGTTTGTGCAGCGCTCTTGCTTTTGCTAAACAAGGTTATACAGTTGCAGTTTATGAACGAAATAGTAATTTAGGTGAAGTAGGTGCTGGTTTGCAGCTTAGTCCAAATGCCATGCATGTTTTGTCGGCTTTAGGTGTAGTAGACAAAATCAAAGCAATAGCATTTGCTCCACAATCGGCTGTGATGCGGCACTTCAAAAGCGGTGCTGAATATTTTTCTGTACCTTTGGCTGATACCTGTGAGGATCAATACGCAGCTGAATATCTGCATATTCACCGCGCCGATTTACATTTTATTTTACATCAGGCTTGTTTGGAGTTTGGTGTGAATGCACATCTTGGACAGGGCGTCAAAGGTTACCAGCAGACAGTTCAAGGCGTTTCCATAGAATTTAACGACGGTACAAGTCAACAAGCTGATATATTGATTGGTGCTGACGGTATTCGTTCTAACGTGCAAGCCTGTATGTTAGGTGAGAAAAAACCATATTTCACTGGCCAAGTGGCTTGGCGTGGCACAGTGGCAACTAGCGATTTACCTAAAGGTTTAATTAAGCCTAATGCTAATTTGTGGGTCGGGCCAGATAAACATTTTGTTAGTTACTATTTACGTGGTGGTGATTTAGTGAATTTTGTTGCGGTGCAAGAACGCGACGATTGGCGTAATGAGTCTTGGAATGAGCCTGGAGATATCAGTCAGTTACGGCAAACGTTTAGTGGTTGGCATCCTGAGGTGACAGAGTTATTAGCGGCCACTCAGAGTTGTTTTTTATGGGCCTTATTTGATCGTAAACCTTTAACTCAATGGGTAGACAAAAATGTGGCTTTGTTGGGAGATGCATGTCATCCGATGTTGCCATTTTTAGCCCAAGGTGCGGCTATGGCTATCGAAGATGCATACACTTTAGCGGCTTGTTTAAGTATAAATGCCGACAGTCAAGCAGCGTTGCTGCAATATCAAAATTTAAGAATTAAACGTACCAGTGACATTCAAATTGCTGCTCGTGCCAATGCCAATTTGTATCATATGTCGACCCCAGTTGAACGAGCTAAATTGGCAGTGTTAAAAGGCTTATCTAAAGTGGGCTTGAGTGAAAGCCTAGCCAGTAAAAAACTTGAATCTATCTATGGGCATAATGTAGTGAAACAGCTAAGTTAAGCCCTTTAGTTTACCGGCAAACAATTCAATTATTGCGGATCAGCTGCGAGTTTTTTAGGATCTAATAAGGTAATTAACTCTGCTTCATCTATATTGGTTAGCTGTTTGGCCACATCTAATACAGTTCTGTTTTCTTGGTAGGCTTGTATCGCTATCTGTGCACTTTTTTCGTAACCAATTAAAGGCGCGAGAGCGGTTGCCAAAATGGGGTTTCGTGCCACACTTTGCTTGATATGCGCATGATTAACTTGCATGTCTTTAATCACTTTATCGGCCAGTGCGGTACTCGATGTGGTTAATAGTTGAATACTTTGAATTAACGAATGGCCAATGAGCGGCAACATAGTGTTTAGTTGAAAATTACCTGATTGACCGGCCAGGGTAATAGTTGTGTCATTGCCCATTACCTGAGTACAGGCCATGAGTATGGCTTCAGGGATCACTGGATTGACTTTGCCGGGCATAATACTGCTGCCTTTTTGCCGTTCTGGTAATTGGATTTCATTAAGACCATTGAGCGGGCCGCTACTGAGCCAACGAATATCATTACTAATTTTGCTCAAACTCACCGCGGCAGTTTTCAGAATACCACTGATATTCACTGCTGTGTCTTGGCTGCTAATTGCTCGAAAATAATTGC
This sequence comes from Paraglaciecola sp. L3A3, assembly GCF_009796765.1. Taxonomy (NCBI): domain Bacteria; kingdom Pseudomonadati; phylum Pseudomonadota; class Gammaproteobacteria; order Alteromonadales; family Alteromonadaceae; genus Paraglaciecola; species Paraglaciecola sp. L3A3. The sequence goes on along the minus strand of NZ_CP047023.1, from coordinate 3,809,628 downwards.
CTGCTGGCGTAAAAGCTAAGGTGGTTTTTTCTGCAATATTTTTGCAAACCATTTCGCCAAATTCAACATGTGTATTTACTCCAGTACCTATAGCAGTGCCACCAATGGCAAGGTGACACAAATTGGTTAAACTAAGGTTGAGTTGTTCATGCACATAATCAATTTGTGCAGACCAGCCGCTAATCTCTTGGGCAAAACTAAGAGGCATGGCATCCATTAAATGGGTTCTGCCGGTTTTGATGGTATTGTGATGTGCCTGTGCTTTTTCATTTATGGTACGGGTTAAATGTTGTAATGCCGGTAATAACTCATGATTGATTAGCATGGCGGCACTTAAATGAATACAGGATGGAATAATGTCGTTTGAGCTTTGCCCCAAATTGACATGATCGTTGGGGTGAACGCTTAGCTTGTTGTTACTGCGTAAACTGACCAGCGTACTAATCACTTCATTAGCATTCATATTGGTACTAGTGCCAGATCCCGTTTGAAATACATCTACCGGAAATTGTTTATCATGAAAACCGTTGGCCACTTCTTCTGCAGCTAGGATTATCGCCTGAGCCTTTTCTTTATCCAGTAATTTCAGGGTTAAATTCGCTTCGGCACAGGCCCCTTTTAACGTGCCTAACGCCCATAAAAATGCTCTAGGCATGGTTAATTGACTGATTGTGAAATTACTTAATGCTTTTGCGGTTTCATTGCCATAAAGCACATCAGATGTGGAGTGTTCATATGCTGAACTGTCTGAGTTATCTGTTTGCATGGGTCGACCTTTAACTTTCCTCGAAAACTAATTTTATGGCCCCCATACTAAAAAAAGAATAGGGGGCCGTTATCATTTAAGCATTAACTTGGAGCTTATTTCGCACTTGTTGTAAGTACTCAGGATCATTTAATTTTTCTGCTTGGTATTCTGGACAAGCTTTGATTTGTGCCAAATTAATATTGCAGCTGACAGTTTTGCTGCCCCAATTAACCTTTTCAAATTGATCTGGCGAAATCAGTACTTTTTTACCGCCAGGTAACCAGTCTCGGGTGTCGACCACTAGATAGCGTAATGACCAAGTATGGGTGTCCCAAATAAAATCTTTTACATAGCCTTTTTTGCCATCTAAGGCGGCAATACTGTAATGGTTCACTTCATTGGCCGAGCGTAAATGATTACTGCTTTCGATGTGCTGTTGTTGAATATTTTCTATCGGTAATACTGCTGAATCATATAATGCAGTAGGGTAGGCATATTGGCCCCATGCGCCGTCTCCATACCAGTAATAACCATAACCAAAATAATCAAAATAGGTTTTTTCGAACTCCCGAGACACGGTTTCATGTTCTTCGATTTTAGGGCTATCTTTTACTGCATCCCTAGTCATCGACACTTTTAGGCTATGATCTTTTGAGGTAAAATTATCTATTGCAATAGGGCTGATTAAAACCTTGTCACTGAATGGCATCCATGGATGGGTATCCATCACCAAGAAGCGTATAGTCCAAAATCTATCATCAAAGTAGATGTCTTCTACTTCGCCCACATCTCCATCTTCAGCACTAACAGTAATTCCGCTTAATTCTTTTAAACTAACTAACATAATGTCCTCCTCAATGGCGAATTTCATGTAATTGTTGCCTTAATCAAAGCAACAATAATACTTATCACTGTGTCAACATATCTACAAACAATTGAGCTACCAAAATGTATTGTTGCTCTTGTTTAGTGTAGACCAAATATCCACTATTTACTTAGTGTTCAAATTATATATATGGTTCATTTTTTTGTATTTAAGTGTTTATTCGCGTTTTTATTGGTTTTTGCAAACATATCACATAATAATGATTAGAGTACTAATTGAATTTGATGTGTTACATTAATTTACTAAAGAAAGATAAAGTGTAAAGTTGGGCTATGGAAAAAATGCCTTCAAAGGAAACAATGAAAAAAAAACTGGCAGAAACGAGTCGAATACATGCTCCATTGGAACGGAGCTTTTTAAAGCTATCTTCTCCTATCGAATCATTTATCAATAGCCAAGCTCTGACAGGCATGGCTTTGCTTATTGCGGCTCTAATAGCAATTCTCATGGTCAATCTGGGTTGGCAACAAAACTATCAAGCAATCAATTCTCTAATGTTAACGATTTCCCTAGGTGAATGGCAGTTTGGTCACACAGTGCATTATTGGATTAATGACGGGTTAATGGTGTTGTTTTTCTTTATTTTAGGCTTAGAAATTAAATATGAGTGCTTAGTTGGCGCTTTGAGTAACATCAAAGATGCATCTTTAGTGGTACTTATGGCAATAGGTGGAATGTTACTGCCAGCACTATTTTATTTAGTCACTGTTTGGTTTGGCGATGTTGATTCGTTTCAAGGTTGGGGGATCCCCATGGCGACAGATACAGCATTTGCTATTGCTATTTTAACTTTGTTAGGCAGCAGAGTTCCCCGTTCGGCTGCGGTTGTACTGACAGGTTTAGCCATAGTTGATGATATGGGAGCCGTAGCGGTAATTGGTCTTTTTTATACGGAACAGATCGATAGTCTCTCTCTTGTTTGGGCAGGCCTGACTTTGTTAGGGTTGTTGTTAATCAATATGTTGGGCATGCGAAGACCGGTCTTCTATTTAGCGGGTGGTGTGCTCTTGTGGTGGTTTATTTTACAATCGGGTGTACACGCCACAACTGCAGGGATCTTGGCTGCTATGATGGTGCCTACTCGCCCATATGCCAAAAAAACGTGGTTTCGGCACAAAATGCTTAAATTAGTCAAAACGTACCAAGAAATGGATAACCCCAACACCCCAATTATTGAAGATAAAAAGCGACACGCATTGGCGATCCAAGCTGAAGATATTGCTAAGCGCACTACCACCCCGATAATTCGCTGGGGTAATTCTCTCGATAAACCTGTCAGTCTGATTATTTTACCTTTATTCGCATTTTTAAATGCTGGGGTCTTGCTACCCTCTGTAATGCCAGAAGCTAAAGACCTGGTCATTACACTAGGGATTGTCTTAGGTTTAGTGTTTGGTAAAGGACTTGGTATTAGTTTGTTTGCTTGGTTAGCAGTGAAAAGCGGTATAGCTAGGTTGCCTGCTAATTTACGTTTTTATCACGTGATTGGTATAAGTTTTTTAGCTGGTATAGGTTTTACTATGTCGTTATTTATCTCAGCATTAGCCTTTGAAGGTCAGCCTCTTTTGATTGAACAAGCTAAATTAGGTATTTTATTTGGTTCGCTGATAGCAGGAATATTGGGGACATGTATATTAATTCTGGTCCCTAAAAAACAGACTGAAATTTAGATTATAGACTCCATAATTTATCGGAGAACAAGCGTTTGCTAATATCAAATATTGGGCATATTCTAGCAATACTCCCTCATTTTGTCGTTTTGTGGAGATAAACGATAGATTTCCGTTGGCTTGATATTTTCAACAATAGTTCACCATGTTGAAGCGCTGTATTTACCCAGTCTACGTATTTTTTATCATTAAGGACCTCGCTCTATATGAGCGGCTTTCTAATGTTTTGGTACTTTATCTAAGTACAAGTTTCATTGTTACTGAGTAAAGGCCATAGCTTGATTGAGTACAACAAGGAACGCAGACATGCAAAACTACAAAACAACTTTCAGTATAAAACGTTTATGGATAATACTGATTGTTGGCATGGTATTTATGTTCAGCATTTTACTGTTATTGGGTGCGCAAATTTATCAGCAAGCCCCGCCAATGCCAAATTTGGTCAAATCTGAATCTGGTGAAGTCTTGTTTACCGGCGATGAGATCGAAACCGGCCAGAATGTTTGGCAATCTATCGGCGGTATGGAGCAAGGTTCAATCTGGGGACATGGGAGTTATCTTGCGCCCGATTGGAGTGCCGATTGGTTGCATCGTGAAGCAGAAAGTTTACTGGCTTTGTTGATGAAAACCGCACATAGCGGTTTATCGAAAGCACAAAATAATGCATTAAGTCGAGCCAGTTTACAGACCGAAATGCGTAAAAACACCTATCAAGCTGATACTGATACCATCACTGTTAGTGACGATCGGGCTTTAGCCATTCAACAAGTGCAAACTCATTACATCAGCCTGTATACAGGTGATACCCCTGAATCTCTTGCCTTGCGTCGTGATTATGCGTTTCCTGTGCATGGTTTATTAACGGATGAAGAGGCTAAACAACTTTCGGCTTTTTATTTTTGGACTGCCTGGGGGGCAACGACAAATCGCCCAGGGCAAGAGATTACTTACACCAGTAATTGGCCTCATGAACCATTAGTCGGCAATAAACCCACAACTGAAGTACTGATGTGGAGCATCGCCTCTATTGTTTTATTATTGGCTGCGGCAGGGGCCTTGGTTGCCTATTACGCTAAACAATTTGATAGTTGGCAAGACGAAGTTGAACCCGAAGAAGGTATCGCCAAAACAGATATTTTTGAGCAGGTTGTTGTGACTCCATCCATGCGCGCAACGGCAAAATATTTCTGGGTAGTGTGTGCTATGTTTTTGGCCCAAGTGTTATTGGGTATAGTAACCGCTCACTATGCAGTAGAAGGACAAGGTTTGTATGGCTTACCTTTTGCTGAATATTTTCCTTACTCTGTGACTCGCACTTGGCATACCCAACTTGCAGTGCTTTGGATTGCTACCGCCTGGTTGGCAACAGGTTTATACGTTGCGCCTATGTTGAGTGGCAAAGATCCCAAATTTCAGTTATTTGGCGTTAATTTTTTGTTTATCAGTTTACTGATCATTGTCATCGGTTCTTTTGCTGGCCAATGGGCGGCAGTGCACCGTTTCTTTGATGATTTGACGATGAATTTCTGGTTTGGCCATCAAGGATATGAATATGTGGATCTAGGCCGTTTTTGGCAGATATACCTGACCATAGGTTTGTTTCTTTGGGTGGGATTAGTGGTTCGAGGTTTATGGCCTGTATTACAACAAAAAGGCGGCAAGTCACTGATCTATTTAGTTTTGGTGTCTGCTGTGGCGATTGGTTTACTGTATGCCGCAGGTTTAATGTGGGGCCAACACACACATATTTCGGTAATGGAATATTGGCGTTGGTGGGTGGTGCATTTATGGGTAGAAGGAATATTTGAAGTATTCGCTACCGCTATTATTTCATTGTTGTTTGTTCGTATGGGTATTTTGCGCACATCAACCGCCACTGTGATGGTGTTATTGGCGACAATTATTTTCTTATTTGGTGGCGTGTTAGGCACATTCCATCACCTTTACTTTAGTGGTACACCCACTTCAGTGATTGCGGTAGGGGCGATGATCTCAGCTCTTGAAGTAGTACCTTTGCTGGTGGTGGGCTTTGAAGCTTATACCCGACATAAGGTAGAAACCAGAACCCAGTGGCAACTTAATTATCACTGGCCTTTTATGTTTTTTGCTGCGGTATTGTTCTGGAACTTAGTAGGGGCAGGGGTGTTTGGTTTTATGATTAATCCACCCATTGCCCTTTATTATATGCAAGGGTTAAACACCACAGCCAATCACGGTCATGCTGCACTCTTTGGGGTGTATGGCATGCTTGGCTTAGGCTTAACACTGTACTGTATGCGTGGCCTAACTAATATTAAATTGTGGAATGAAAAACTACTAAAAATATCCTTTTGGACGCTGAATATAGGCTTGGCCATGATGACTTTTTTGTCTTTGTTACCGCAAGGTGTATTACAGACCTATATGAGCATTGAATATGGTTATTCCTTTGCTCGTTCAGCCGAGTTTATCCAAAGCCCTATCATGCAAGCGTTAGTCTGGCTCAGAGTGCCGGGCGATATAGTCTTTAGTGTAGGCGTAGTATGTTTTGTTTGGTTTGTGTTCAGAGCATTTGTGCCTAAAAAACAGCTAACTTAAACTTGTCACAACAGAAAACCTAATCAGTTTTTTAACATGCCTCTCAAAAAGGGGCATGTTATCCGCCACTTTATTACTTAACTAAGATCTAGTTAGCCATTTATTTCGTAAGTAATATTAATTAAACAACAAGTGAGTATTAATTAATGAAACCCATCCTAGTGTTAATAGTTCTAGCCTTAGGTTTAACCGGCTGCGCGAGTTATGAATATCCAGCTGAGGTTAACTTAGGCGACAAAATGATTAGTGTCTCAGGTGAATCACTTGAGGGTAAAACGATAAATATTCCCGCAGACTTTAACGGCAATAAAACCCTATTGTTGTTAGGTTATGTACAAGACTCTCAATTTGATATTGACCGTTGGTTAATTGGCCTAGATATGACACAGACCAAAGTTGATGTGTATGAGATCCCAACCATTCAAGGCATGTTACCTAGAATGTTTAGTACCTTTATCGACAATGGTATGCGTAAAGGTATCCCCAAAGAAATGTGGCAAGGTGTGGTCACTGTTTATGCTGACGGCGATGCAGTACAAAGGTTTACTGGTAATCAAAACCCTAACAACGCTCGGGTCATGTTATTAGACGAAAGTGGTGGCGTGATTTATTTTTACGACCGAGGATTTTCGGTCGAGGCATTAAACGCTGTACGCGCAGCTCTTTAGTATGTTGCTAACTAACCTTGGGGTAAAGGATGGATCGGCGGAATGATGGAAGAATTTATCAATAACCGACCATAAACTACGCCACGTAAAGTGATCATCTTGTTAGCTATCATGTTGAGTTTGTCGGCTGGCCCCTGTACTAAAATAATAGACAATGTATTGGTGTGGGTAAGATTTACGTTCAGGCTCGAAATTACCTCGTCGATAAACTCAAACTGTAAATCGTGTAGTTTCTTTTGTAAGCCAGTGGTGGAATGTTTGTACACTAGATTGACAGTACCAGTCATGATCTCATGACCTTGTTGCGCTTTATGCTCATTGAGTTGTAAGTTGATCATGTCGCAGATCGCTTGAGAACGGCTTTCAAATCCTCGCTCTTTGACCATTTTATCTAAGCCATTTAGTAAATCTTCTGGGATCGACATGCTAATACGGCTGAGTTTTTCTTTGCTTATCTTGTCTTCGCTCATCACAAATTCTTTTGTTTATACTTATCTGAATAATCGCCTGAATATATCATATTACTGGGTATTGGTGCCTAGCTCTGTAGGCACCTTTATTCCTTAAGTTTTTGCTACTTTAGCGTTTTCTAAAATAAATTAGTGTAACGCTCAATCTCCCATTTGCTCACATCAAGATGGTATTCGTTCCATTCTTGTTGCTTGTATGTCATAAACTCAGCTTTTAGCTCTTTACCCAAGACTTGCTCTACAAAGGGGTCTGCATCAAACGCTTGTAAGGCTTCTTGTAAAGTACGAGGTAAAAAGTCTATGCCTTTTTCTTGTAGTTCAGCTTCGGTAAATTCATATAAATTACGCTCTTGTGGTTTACCTGGTTCAAGACCTTCACGAATCCCCTCTAAACCTGCAGCTAAGGCTAAAGCCGCAGCTAAATATGGATTCACAGCACCATCGGCGTTACGTGACTCACATCGTCCACCGCCCATAGGCACGCGAACCGAGTTAGTGCGGTTATTCGAGCCAAAAGAGTTAAATACAGGCGCCCATGTAAAGTAAGGCATATCACCTTGGCGAACTAAACGTTTATACGAGTTTACCGTTGGGGCAAAGGCCGCACATAGAGCAGGACCATGTTTTAAAATACCCGCAATAAATTGGTAACCTAATTTAGTTAAACCTAAGCCATTTGGATCTTCTTCTTTGGTACATTGAAACAAGTTATTACCCGTTTCTTTGTCGAATAATGACATATTAAAATGTGCACCATTACCGGTTTTATTGGCGAAAGGTTTAGGCATAAAGGTAGCCATCAACCCCTCTTGTTGTGCGTATTCTTTGGCCATTAATTTAAGAAAGGTAAAACGGTCGCAGGTAGTTAATGCATCGGCATAATCAAAATCAAATTCAAACTGACCATTTGCATCTTCATGATCTAATGAATATAAACCCCAGCCTAAATCGTTAATACTGGTGGCCATCTTATCGACCCATTTATAGTTACTAAGAAAAGCACGAGTGTCGTAGCAAGACTTTTTCAGTTTATCTTCTGGATCAGGCACAGTTAAACTGCCGTCTTCATTTTTCTTCAGTAAGAAAATTTCTGGTTCAATACCCAAGTTCATGCCGTAGCCCATTTCTTCAGCTTGCTTTAATACTTTTTTCAGTAGTACTCGGGTGTTTAATTCATAAGGTTTGCCGTACAAAGTATTGTCGGCCGGCATCCATGCAATTTCTGGCTGCCAAGGTAATTGGATAATGTGGTTAAGATCTGGAACCGATGCAATTTCGTCATCGTTTGGCGCTTGGCCAAGGCCATCTACCGCATAACCGGTATAAAGCTCAGAGCCATTTGCCATTTGACGTAAATGATCTAACGGCACAATTTTACCTTTAGGTATGCCGTGAATATCAACAAATGTGCCCATACAATATTTTACGCCCTTGGCTTGAAGGTCGGCTTGAATGGCTGCGATTTCTGAGTCTGTTTTGGTCTCAATCATGTTGTTTTCCTATTTTTCAATGATATTGACCCGGCTGAGCCGTTAGGGCGGCTAGCCGAAAAATCATCAAGCAAAATTTGTTTTTTAATCAATTTAAAAATCAATTTCTGCTCATATTTTCGCCGGGAGCTAATGACGTGCTGAAATATAATCAATCCCTAAGGATTGGTATCACCAAACAGCACACTTTGGTGATAACTTTGGTTAATAGGTGCTTCTTCTATCGCTGCTTTGTGCAGCAATTCAGTTAAGTCCGCTAACATCCAGCTATACAGTTGCTGGCCTTTGTTTTTGTTAGCTTCTGAAGGTTTGCCTGTAACGCCATTGGTACTGGTTCGATTTACCGGATGGCTAAATACGCATGTCTCTGTTCTATCTGGGTCATCGGCTTCAGTTAGTTTGTCTTCTCTGACCATTTCTGGATGTAAAGCCATCATCAGCGCAGTTTCTGCATCATTTGCATGCCAATCATCAGCGTCATCAAAGTGGGCTTTTTTCACCCGTACAGATAATTGTGCTGTGTTTGCCACGGCAACCATAAAGCCATCATGCTTGGCTCGCAGCATTTCAAGTCCACAACGCAAGGGGGCTTCGTTTGTCACGTGTCCATTGACTAAAACTAAACGACGAATACCTGCAGACTGCACCCAGTCACCAATGTCGCAAATTACATCAATTAGTGTTTTAGGGCTTAAAGCCATAGTGCCAGGCCAGCGTTTTGAATGCCCAATTGAGCATCCATAAGGTAGGGTAGGTAGCAAAATAACCGGTGATTGTGCGGCGGCATCATGGCAAAGAGTATGGGCAATCGATGTATCCATACCACAACCAAGATGAGGTCCATGTTGCTCGGTTGCACCTACTGGCAAAACCGCTGTTTGAATACCCGACTCCACGGCTTTAGCGACTTCTTGCCAAGTCATATGGTGTAAGTCATACATTAAAAAACACTCCCTACATCAGATTTTACGTTGACCATAGGAACTAAATTCATCGGCGCGTTTTCATCGTCTTCTGAAGGCGGATGAATAAGTTGTTCGATATGTTGCTTAGTGGCTAAAAATTCAGGGGACAAAAGCTGATCAACATGACGGGGTTGTGGTACCGGTACTTCAATCAATTCTTCTATTTCACCTGGATTGGCTTTAAGTACTAAAATACGATCAGCTAAAAATACCGCTTCATCTAAGTCATGGGTGATGAAAAATACGGTTATGTCGATGTTCTTCCAAATTTCCATTAAGTAAGCTTGCATTTTGGCCCGAGTTTGCGCATCAAGTGCACCAAAGGGTTCGTCCATTAATAATATTTTAGGTTGGTTGGCCAGAGCCCGAGCAATCGCCACGCGCTGTTTCATGCCGCCAGATAACTGATTTGGGTAATGGTTTTCAAACTTAGATAAGCCTATTAAGTCTGCCCATTGTCGAGCTTCAGATTCAGCGGTATTTTTATTGTTGCCACTCTCAATCAAGCCAAACATAATATTTTCTTTGACAGTTAACCAAGGGAACAAGGTATAACCCTGAAAAACCATGCCTCGCTCAGGACCAGGCTTAGTAACTTTTTTGCCATCTAATAAGACCTCGCCTGAGGTGGCCGTTTCAAGCCCGGCCAAAATACGAATAAGAGTTGATTTACCACAACCCGATGGGCCTATTACACAAACAAATTCACGTTTATGTATGCTTAAGTTGATATCTTTAAGGGCAGTGACCTTGCCATTAGCAGTATTAAATTCTTTGCTTAAGCCTTTTACTTCCATGGTAATTGGGCGTTGTTTTAAACGCTCAAAACGATCTTTTACACTGTCGCTCTGTTGCTGGTAATTAGGTAAATTTAAATCAGACATGTTCTACTCCTATTGATTTTTCTGCCAACGAAACAAGCCTTTACCTAACCATGCTAATAGCAGGTCTAGAGCCAAGCCTAAAATTCCGATCATGATGATGGCGGCGAATACGTTATCAAAGTTTTTGTAGCGAGCTTGTTGTGTAATAAACCAAGTAATACCTGAACTGGTGCCAATTAATTCAGCCACAATCAGGTAGGTCCAAGCCCATCCGAGTAGTATTCGAGTGTCTCTGTAAAGGTCAGGTAAAATACCTGGGATGACAATTCTGAACAGCATAGAGCGATTGGTTGCGCCTAATGTTTGGCCTGCCTCTAATAAAGCAGGATCGAGTTTTCGTGTGGTGTTAGCCACCACCAATACTTGTTGAAAAAAGGTGCCGATAAATATAATCGCAATTTTAGGCTCTTGGTAAATCCCCAGAATAGCGACTGCCAACGCACCAAAAGCTGGGGCTGGTAGGTAACGAAAAAAGCCAATAAAAGGTTCGACTAAACGAGAGAAAAAGTCATAGGTACCGGCTAATATTCCCAATGGAATACCAAATAAGGATGAAATAATAAAGCCCCAAAATATCACCTGCAGACTACTCCACAGACTTTCATGTAGCCACTCTTCGCTACGACGTTGGGGTTCGGTGGTAAAAGCGGTATAAAATGCTTTAGCTACTTCATGGGGGGCAGGCAGATATACTGGGTTAGCAGGGATCCCTTGTGGTAACTCTTTACCCGCTTCTAATGCTTTTATTGCTTCACTTTCGAAAATATCATTGTCGACAAGGGTACCCACTCTTAAATAACTAACCGAACCTGAATCGGTGATCTCGGTTTGTGGATGCCACAAAAATGGTAAATAACTGACTGCACACCAAAGGGCTATAGGCAACAAAAAGCTCAGTATTGCCATGGAAGAGCGAGGACCTGGTGGCAATTTTTTATTAATCGTAAAAAGCGACATAATCTATTTCCTGAGCATCTATTGACTATATTTGTGGTACTGATTTTTATATTTATTGCTCCCTTGATAATCTAAAGTCTGGAAAATCAAGGGAGTACAGCCGGATAAAAACTATCCAACACAAGGTTTTTCTAACTGTTTATTTAACTTCTTCCATCAATGTCACATCAATGTAAGCTTCAATAGGTTGAGCTTTTTTGTAGACTTTGTTGTCAACATTAAAGTCATCAGCAATTTGGGTTGAACCATAGATTGATTTAAAGCCTTCAGCTTTTTTAGCAAACTCCATAGACTCAGCCACGCTCATTATTTTGGTGCCAGCGATAAAACCTTTATATTCAGTGGGTGATAAACCCACACGAGCAGCCATAATTGAGATAGCTTCGTCACGTGTTTTTTCATCTTTTAAGTAAGCAACAACTCTATTCCATACTTTCAACACTTTAAGCCATTCATCCCGACGTTGAGCTAGGCTTGATGGTGAAACCGCTAATACATCGTAAATAAGACCTGGTTCATCAGCAGATGAATAAATGCGACTTGATCCTGCAACCATGCTTAGCGCTTGTCCTGAATTAGGTTGCCAAGCAACAATGGCATCCACTTGCCCTGAAGCTAGTACTTGTGGCGTTTCATTGGTGGGTACATTAACTAACTCAACATCTTCTTCACTCATACCATGTTTTTCTAAGGCATTAAGCAGCAATAAGTGACCGACAAAACCAATTTCAACTCCTACTTTTTTACCTTTTAATGCTTTAATTGAAGTAATACCCGGCGCGCCCACAATCATGTCATTACCGTTGGAGTAATCACTGAGCAAAATCATCACATTTTGTGCTCCTGTGGCACCTGTTACTAATGCATCACCATTGGTCATAGTAACCGCATCAAGTTGACCCGCTGCAAAGGCGTCCATACTGGCAACGTAATCGAACCATTCAAATTTTACTTCGACCCCTTCTTCTTTAAACATGTCTTTTTCGATGGCAATTTCCCAAGCGACCCATCCAGGCCAGTCGCTATAACCAATTTTAAGAGGTTCAGCTACAGCAGATGAAGCCAAAAGAAGACTAGTAAAAACAGTCGTTATCAGTCGTTTAATCATTAGATACTCCGTTGTTATATTGACGTTAAGTTAAATGTGTTAAGTATTACGATTTTTTAATTTAGTAATAATTGCGAAGCAGGTAATGTGCCAGTTGAATAAATAAGCAGTGACAACAGAAACATTTGGTTAGCGGGCTTGAGTAAAAATATTATCTCAACCAAGATTGTATTTAAATATGCTAATAATCTGGCAAAGGTAGTTGCGACAAGGCCTTAGTTGGTTAAAATGAAGCCAAATTTATTGAAAAATAAATTGTATTTAATGAACAGGATATTTTAGTAGATTTAGTCATGTAGAGATAAGTGGGTATCAAAAGGATATATATATTTTCGGCTGACTGCTCTATGGCTGTGCAAAGTGCAAAGATAAAAGTATCGCCTTGGGGCAGTGATAAATTTAACTAAACAGTATTTAGTAAATAAGCTGATAACCTCGGCATCGCTTAAGAAGCGATAAAAACTAACTATTTTTTGGTTTCTGTTACTTTCTATTTAATTCTACCTAAACGGTAGGAACCTATAATTATGAGAATTTACTTGATAAAGACCGCCAGATTTAAAAATCTAACAGACTAGCCAATCAATACCTGGCTAGTCTCATTCTGGTAGTTGTTTTGTTTGTTATCACAATTCAGATCTCGAAATATTTATAGACCCTGTGACACAAACTCACGCAACTTGGGTAGCGATATTGCACCCACCGAAGACGCAACAACTTTACCTTGATTGAATAGTAATAAAGTAGGAATGCTACGCACACCAAACTTAACCATAATATCTTGCGCCTCATCGGCATCCACTTTGACAACCTTTACCGCTTCATATTCAGTGGCTATTTCTTCGATAAGCGGCGATATCACTTTACAAGGTGCACACCAGTGGGCAAAAAAGTCTACTAGCACTGGGCCCTGTTGAGCTTCCACTTCTGTGGCAAAATCATTGCCGACTATCTCTGTTACATTTTTCATTTGTTTTCCTTATGGGTTATTTGAGTGGGGAGTATAGCGAGCTTGATCTTTGTTGATTAGATGGGTTAAATAGAAAACATTGTTGCAAAAATGGAATAGTCTTGATGAAAACACGTTTAGATGACTTATCAATGTTCGTGTCACTGGTTGAAGCAGGGTCGTTTACCCTGGCGGCTGAACAGCTGAATATCCCCAAATCAAAATTAAGTCGTCATTTAGTGCAGCTCGAACAAACCATTGGCAGCCAATTATTAATTCGCACTACCAGAAAACAACAATTAACCGAAAGTGGACATTTATTATATCAAGCCAGCAAGAGCCATATTGAAGCACTACGAGAGGTTGAAGAGGAGATAGGTTCGTTTATTAATGAGCCGAAAGGGCAATTAAACATTCTTTTACCCCTTGAGTTTTTCAACATTATTATTAGCGAATTATTAACCAAGTTTGCTAAACGTTATCCGCAAATAAAACTTAACTGCAATCACTATTCAGGCTTGCTGCCAGAAAATAATTATCGTTATGATTTAACCTTTGTGCTTCATGAAACGGATTTACCCTCATCAAATTGGATCGCTAAAACCCTATTAAGTTTTCCTCAATCACTGTTTGTGGGTAGCGAATTTGAGAATAATAAAGAGCTGCAGCCAAGTGCATTAAATGACTTGCCTTGTATCCTGAGCGAGCAACAAGAACAATGGTTATTTCGTGATGGTGCTAACTTGCGGTCCGTGTCTTTGCAAGGGCGAGCGAGTTTTTCTAGCCCCAGTATGCGTTTAGAAGCAGCCATGCAAAACTTAGGCGTGGTTAAACTCCCCGATTATACCTGTCAGAAAGAGTCTAATTTGCAGCGGCTAAAGTTAGTTTATCCACCTGTGGCATTACAGCTTAGTGTGCTTTACCAAAGCAGAGATATACCGATTAAAACCCGGGTTTTCTTAGACTTTTTTCAAGACCACCTCGGACGGTTAAGTTAAGTAGAGCTTAAAAGTACAAGCAGTGCCGATTACCCATATCTTTTTACTAAAGGTGTCACTCATATCTGTGGTTAAATGGCCCTTATTATTTGCAATCTAACGGAACCCCAATGCACACAATTGAATTAACCAAAGCCCCAGCCGAACTGGCTAAAGTTCTTAAATTTGAAGGAATAGTAGAAAGCGGCGGCCAAGCCAAATTAGCCATAACGGCGGGCCAAGTATTAGTGAATGGAGAGGTAGAAACCCGCAAAGGCCGTAAAATCAATAATGGCGACACTATCACATTCGGCGCAGAAACCTGGCTGGTGGAGTGTGTAGGGGAGGTGGAATAGAGCAGAAAAACAGTGGCGAGATACGAGCAAAATAAAGCAGACTAAGCAGAATAAGCAGAATAAAGCAGATAAAGGCAAAGCCAAAGCTGATCACAGAGGCTGCGCTACACAGAGAAAAGACTAAAAGCCAGAATGAATCAGAGAAAAAACAGTAGCTAGGAGATAGGAGGTAGGGAATAGTTTAACGGATCAAACAAAGCCAAAGCTTGTCACAGAGAATACAATGTCCTGCTCTAGCATAAGTTGACGGTTTTTAAGCCAGCATTTTTGCTGGCTTTTTATGGTTTTATTAATAAAAAATTAAATGCCTTCAATCATATATTCAATGGCGGCTTTTAATTCATCGTCAGAGCAATCTACACAGGCTCCTTTCAGAGGCATTGCTCCTAAACCATCGATCGCATTTTGCCACACTGCATCAAAACCTTTTTCAAGGCGCGGCGACCAATCAGCGGCATTTTGAAGCTTCGGTGCATTCAATACACCTATAGAGTGACATGCTACACAGTTATTGTTGTAAATATACACGCCCGTTTGAGCGACACCCGAAGCGGTAATAGTCACACTATCTAAGATACTATTTTCTATGCCATTATTTACCACTAAATTTATTACATAATTCCCTGGTATATCTGCAGTAAAATTAGGGGTTTTTATTGTCCCGTCATCCAATAAAGCATAACTACTTGCTGGTTTAGAGACAATCGACCATGTATACAATAACTTGTCACCATTGGTATCGGTACTGCCACTACCATCAAGAAATACTGTATTACTAACGATTACATTTTGATCACTACCGGCGTTGGCAATAGGTTTTGGATCCAACTTAAACTCCAAAACTACCGTTAAGCCAAAGACTTTTAATGGAGCGCCGTCTACAATTTTAGGCTTATACTTCCATTTTCCTAGGGCGCTACGGGCTTCTCGGTCAAACACCCGTTTAGGGGTTGCACTAATAACATCGACATCTTCGACACCGCCGACTTCATTAATCGTAAAACTAAGTTCAACCCATCCCTCTGTTCCATCCATAAATGCTTGGGTTGGATATTTTGGCTCAATACGTACAATGGGTGTGAATATATCCGATGCACTCAGTTCAAACTCAGCAGAAAATGTATCGCCTGTCTCAAGAATATCGAAACTAAAACTAAAACTAAGCTTAAGGCTGGTGTTAGTAATTAATGGGGTAACTAGGCTAAAAATTAACTCGTCATTTTGGTTGATTTCATCGTTCTCTGCCAAGTTTGTAAAATATGGAATGACCAAGCCATTTAATTCGCTTGCCTGTAAGTTTGTGATAGTCAGATCTGAACTTGGTGCCACAAGTTTATAAGTGGCTAAGGTATACAGATTATTAGAGGCTGAGGCGACTGCTACAGTATTGTTTGAGCTAAAAGCGACTTCATTAAATGTGCCGCCATTGTTTTCTAAAAACAATTGAGCCAATCCTTCTGCGACGTTAATAGTCACATTGTCGGCCTGACTGTCTAACAAGCCATCATTAACCGTTAAAGACAAAATATAACTGCCATCAACATCAGCAGTAAAAGTGGGATTGACTGAGCTTGTACTGTCTAAAGTCGCAGTACTTGCCGCTGGCTTTGAAACAAATGCCCAAGTGTAAAAAAGAGCATCGCCATTGGCGTCAGAGCTTGCACTTGCATCGAGTTGGACCAATGAATTTGACTTAACATTTTGATAACTACCTGCATTAGCAACGGGTGCGGCATTAGTATAAGTGACTGTAATCATTACAGAGTCAGCCACACTCTCTTCGGTTCCATCTGTCACAATTAATTGCGCAACATAGGTGCCTTCAGTATCAGCGGTAAAGCTGGGAGAAACTGTTTTATCATCATCAAATACCGCACTACTACCTGAAGGTAATGAACTAAATGACCATCTATAACTTAACGTATCGCCGTCAAAATCACTGCTTGCTGCGCCATTGAGATTAACCAGCGAGTTTAAGGTAACATTTTGGTCACTACCGGCGTTGGCTATGGGTTTGGCATTGGCATTGGATGCAGTTGCATTAATCAATACTAAATCTGTATTGCTGTCGGTAGTGCCATCATTAACAATTAAATTGATTGCATACTGACCCGTTCCGCTAGCGGTAAAGGTTGGCGAAACGGATGTTGGGTTATTAATTATTAGCTTGTTACCGGTTTTACCCCCTTTTTTACCCACAACAAGCGACCAGCTATAAGTTAAACTGTCACCATCAGCATCTGAACTCATAGAGCCGTCTAATCTTACCAGAGAGCCAGTAATAACATTTTGATCGTTGCCGGCATTAGCAACTGGTGCAGAATTTCCTTGATTAATTGTCACCGTCATTGAATCAGCGGCGCTGTCAGCTAAACCGTCATTGACTACTAGTTGTAATACATAATTACCCGTCACATCTGCCACAAAAGAGGGAGACACCAAAGTGTTATCATTGAGAACGGCATTACTGCCACTTGGTAAGCTAGTAAATGCCCACTGATAACTTAAGGTATCGCCATCATCATCTGAACTTACCGTACCATTTAAGTTTACCGTTGAGCCGGTGGTGACATTTTGATCGTTACCTGAATTGGCAATAGGTACAGTATTTACTGACGACGCGGTAATGGTTATTGAAGCTGTATTGCTGCTTATTGTGCCGTCATTCACAACCAGTTGCAGTACATAAGTACCGCTTATATCTGCAGTGAAACTAGGGGCAACTGAGTTTGTATTATCTAAAGCGGCATTGCTATTTGTGGGTAAAGATGAAAATGACCATTGATAACTTAAGGTATCGCCATCAGCATCTGAACTTGCCGCACCATTTAAATTAACCGTTGAGCCAGTCGTGACATTCTGGTCGTTACCTGAATTTGCCTCGGGGGCTGTGTTTTGTGACGAAGCGACAATGGTTATTGAAGTTGTGTTACTGTTTATCGTGCCGTCATTCACAACCAGTTGCAGTACATAAGCACCGCTTATATCTGCAGTGAAACTAGGGGCAACCGAGTTTGTATTATCTAAAGCGGCATTGCTATTTGTAGGTAAAGATGAAAATGACCACTGATAACTTAATGTATCACCATCAGCATCTGAACTTGTGTTGCCATTTAAACTAACCACTGAATTGGTATTGACAGTTTGATCTGTGCCTGGACGACTTATTGGCTTGCTATTTTGAGGGGAAATTTCACCACCACTGCCATCATCTTCTCCACCGCCACCACAACTTGTTAATAGGGTTATTAGAGAAATAAGGAAGAGTGAAAATAATGATTTTGTTAATTTCGTCTTTAAAACATTATGGCTTAGTTTTTTATGTCGGTACATGCAAAGTCCCTTTCATTATTTAAAAATCCTTGAGCTGTTGTATTCAGCACTGTAAGTTGAATTTTACCTTATTTTGAATGTAATTTATACAGCATGAATATTTCAATTTGTTGACGTGTATATATTTTAACTTTTCAATATTGACAGGCTAAAGCCACGAGCTACAGGTGATGCAAATGTTTATCTTCAACACGTGTTAATTCTCGGTGTACCTCTGTGACAATTTCTTTTAATCTTTTGTAGGTCGTCCATTTATGGCGTCTATTTTTCAACATTGACGGGCTAAAGCCCCGACCTACAGGTGGTGTAAATGTTTATCTTCAACACGTGCTAACTCTCTGTGTACCTCTGTGACTAGCGTTTAATCTTTTGTAGGTCGTTCATTTATGGCGTCTATTTTTAAACCTTGACGGGCTAAAGCCGCGACCTACAGGTGGTAATGGAGGAAGCATCTTCTCAATGATTTTCTTTTTTGAGAAGAGGTGATGAGCTGCGCTCACTGTGATTAAAAACGCCCCCTTTTATTCTTTTTTAACTGCTTCAACACCTTTTTCGTTTGTATTGAAGTTAAAAATTAACCATAGTGAATTCACTTTATAATAGATAGAATATTATTATATTCACTTGTCCCAATTACACTTTTAAGCCTCCTAAGGTCTTTATTATGACGACTAATATCATGCCCTCTATGACGATTTCAGAAATTATCGCTGCTTTATCTGATTATCAAGAAGGGGAATTACCCAGAGACGCCTTACATAATGCACATCAGCAATGGGCTAATTGTTGGCCAGAACTAAAAGCCGTCATGCAAGAGTTTATTAACAATCCTTCATTGCTTAGCGAAGCACAAAGTAACCTCCTTTTTATGGGCGTTTTCTTAGCTGTGCAGCAGCAAGAATACCAGGCCTACCCTTTACTAGTGGCGATATGTGATCGCAACGATGAATACGATAGTAAGTTAGAGTATATATTTGGCGATGCGTTAACTGAGTTGTTTCCTAGCTTTTTATATATTCTGAGTCAGGATGATATCGAATTACTGAATCAACTTATTATCAGTCAAAATTCAGGTGGTAATATTAAGTCTGCTACCATGTATGCGATATTTGCCAAATATGAAAGTAATCAAATAACGCGCAATAAACTGGCTCAATTAGTACGAGCCTGGCTTGATTTATTTAGAACGGATGAAAGTGAGGCCAGTGCGCTCTTTTTAGCGTCTTTAGCTGAAAGCTGTATTGATCATGATTTACAAGAATTTAAGCTGGAATTAGTCCGTTTGGCGACGGACTTTAGAATAGACCCAGACTATATTAGCCCAATGGAAATCGACGATTGGTTACCAATGGGACATAGTACAATTGAATACGGTTTTATTAAAACGCAGTTCAATGTTATTGAAGAGTTAAGTAATTGGGCTGCCTATTGCACGCCTGAAGAAAATAAAATTAGAGAAGCAGAACTACTCGAAAAACTGACCGAATTACGGCAAAACTCCTCTGAACTTTTCAATAATATGGACAATTTACAAGATGATTGGGACTACGATATCCCGTCACTGCCTTATGTAGCTCCTGCCAAGATTGGCCGAAATGATCCCTGCCCTTGCGGTAGTGGTAAGAAATATAAAAAGTGCTGTATGGAATAAACTATTTTATCGGATATTTTTTTAGGAGCTGTTCCTTATTTATCCTCCTTTATACATTTGAATGATCATTGGCGCAAAATTTATTATGGAAGTAATTGGTCTATGAATAATGAGTCCATAACCTAAGCACTTTTATTGATTGTTGTTGCTCTAATACTTGGTAGACAAGTCTGTGTTGAATGTTGATCCTACGTGAGTACGCGCCCGTTAAGTCACCAACAAGTTTTTCGAACGGTGGGGGATTTTGATAAGGATTATTTTTAATAATATTCAACACTTCTTGGGCTTTAGCTTTCAAACCAGACAAAGCTAACTTTTTGGCGTCTTTTTGCGCTTGCTTGGTGTAATAAAGCGTCCAGCTCACCAATCAAGTTCCTTTTCGCAATCCGTTAATTCTTCTTCCAAACCTTCTTGAATAGACTCACGCATGCCGGGTATGGAGACAAGATGCAAAGTTTCATTAATAGCATTCCAATCGTCTTCAGACAAAAGTACCGCATTGCCTCTTTTCCCCGTAATGACTATGGGTTGGTGACTTGCCGATGTTTCATCAATAAGGGCATAAAGTTTAGAACGAGCTTCTGTAGCATTAAGTGTTGTCATAGAATTTCTCCTCACAAATAAGCGTACGACTAAACGTACGCAATGTCAATTCTATGGAAAAACAGACTCATCACCCAAACAACTCCCGCGGTTGTTGGTCATGCCACTATTATGGCTGTCCCGATAAAAACTAAAGCCAAAGCCAAAGCGTGTCACAGAGTTACACAGAGAAAAGCAATAGAATGTTAAAATCAAAAGCTGATCACAGAGGCTTCGCCCACAGAGAAGAAATATTTATTGTTAAGAAAAACGACTTGTTCTTATCTTTTAACTATTCCCTATCCACTGCTCTGTGTACTTTTGTGACTAGCTTTTAATCTTTTGTAGGTCGTCCATTTATGGCGTCAACTTTTCAACGAAACTGCACCCACAGTTTTTTTGAATGTGTAACTAATCAAATATGAATATTCTTGCATCAATGGTATTTTAGGTGTAATTTTAATGTAAGTATAAAACTTACATGAGGTTTTTATGGCGCGTACTATTACATTTCAGCCCAGCAGTGAGCTAGGCACTTTTATCGAGGACTTGATCGCGGCGGGTGAATATAACAACCAAAGTGAAGTTGTGCGTGAAGCTTTGCGCTTGCTTCAAGAGCAGAAAGCACAATCTAGCCTAGCGGTTTTGCGTGGGTTGTTAGATGAGGGTTTTAACAGCGGTATAAGCCCCCGAAGTGCTGAGGATATTATGCAAGACGTATTGAGCAAGAAAAGCATACAGTGATGTACGTTTTTACAGAGAAAGCAGATGAAGATCTTAGTGTAATATTAAGTACAGGAATTGAAGAATATGGCGTTAACGCGGCCATAATTTACTATGAATCTATTATTGAAAAATGCCAAAAGGCGGCTGAAAATCCTTTTCAGTATGCCGCCATTGATGGCATTTATCCCAATTGCCGCCGTGTAATTTCTGGCGCTCACTCCATTTATTATCGAATCGAATCATCCAACATCATTATAGGCCGCGTGCTTCGTACTGAAATGGATTTCACTCGACATATCTAATTTAATGTTTAATGGTTGTCTTGTTAATTGTCAAAAGCAAGCGCTTTGGCCCAAAGCATACTCAGTAAATACTTGAATAAAAAATGCCCTAAAAATAACTGCTTTGCTTTTTATGGTAAAAATAGAAATCTCGATTGTTCAATAAAAACAACTGTTTACGTTCGATGGATATGAATATTTATGGCAAGTGATTTGGAATATTTACAGTTAATACACCTTGCGTTTAATAGGGTGAGGGTATTGTTCCGGCTAAAAAGCACGCCGGAATGACGAGCTTAAATGCGCACCGCAATGTTGGAGTGAATACTTTGTGTGTCAGAGCCGTTTTATTCAACTAAATTGACTACCTCCTTTTATCTTCGAGTTCTTTTATTTTATGAAATACATCCATGTATTTCATAAAAAGAAGCCGTAGGTTTCATTGGAAACCATCCCTAAAATAGTGTATTAATAAATAATACACTTCTTTTTATAAAGGATATTGCCATGCCTAGAAATACTAGCGTCACGCTCGGCAAACATTTTGATGGCTTCATAGAAAGCAAAGTTCAAGAAGGCCGCTACGGCTCCACAAGCGAAGCGATACGCGCTGGGTTGCGCCTACTTGAAGAGCAAGAAACAAAGCTGGATAGATTAAAAGCTGTTTTGGCCGTAGGAGAAGCGGAACTCGACCAAGGACAAGGTATTGATGGCGATGCATTTATGAAAGAATTAATTGATGGCTAAATTTGTTCTTTCACCACAAGCACAAAAAAGCCTTAAACAAATCCAGCGCTATACCTTCGAAAACTACGGTAAACAGCCAACAAGTTTATATTTAAATGGGTTGCGCAAAAGAATGCAGCAATTAGCTAAGTTCCCCTTAGATGGTAAGCCCAGAAGCGAAATTAAGACGGGCTATTACAGCTACTACGAAGGCAGGCACACAATCTATTACCGCATCAGAGATATGCATATTGATATCATCGATATCTTGCATCAAAGCATGGAGCCAGATAGGTATTTATAACAATTACTTAGGTATCTAAGGCTGACTTTGTTGATTTTCATGAGGTGTAAAATATTTGCCACTACACGTCGGAATTTATTCTTTTTTAGTCACACTTTTTTATTCAAAAATGGCAATTCAGTGAAAAACTTATTTTATTGTTAGTGGAGGTGAAAATATGTCTAAAGCTTTGAAGTCTGTGCTCGAAAATATAGAACATATGACATCCAGTGAAAAAGCATTAGCCGCACATTGCTTATTGTCTTCACTTGAAGAAAAACCAAATGATGATGTTGATTCAGCTTGGTTAGCCCTATCGCAGGCGCGAAGCAAAGAGCTGGTTGCAGGTGAAGTGAAAGCGGTAAGTTGGGAGCAGATAAAAAGTCAGATTGTAAAATAATATGTTCACGCTGTCCTTTCATCCCGACATTAAACATGATACGCAATCATCATACGATTGGTACCCACTTCAAGCACAAGGGTTGGGTAATGATTTTATCGCAGAGTTAGAATCTGCGTTCGAGACGATAGCATCGCTCCCTCAAACTTAGCCTAAGTTTGGGGCAAACCACCACCGATTTTTGCTTTCACGATTTCCTTTCTCTGTTATTTATCAAATCCAATCAAAACATATTTAACCTGAACTCGGGATAATGTGTGTCGTTATGAATTGAATTTTAAAAACAATTCAAACACTTACAAATATGTTCCAGTTCTGTTTGGGCTAAGGTTTACTCGATGACGAAATTTTTCGTGTATAGCAAGGCGGTTTTTCGTATGTAATAGCTGGCTATTTCTAGAAAATCCAACGCAGCTAGGCGCAAAAAGAGCGTTAACGAGAGGCTCGGCTTATCCTGAGCTCAGGTTATTTATATTGTCGCGATTATGCACAATAGCAAACGACCAGGATATTGGCTGAAGCGAAAGTAGCAAACTTCACCTTATCGCACTGAAAGCCTTAATTTTGAGAGGTTATGATGAGGTCTGCTCCTAGTATCAAAAACGCCCTAAAAATAACTACTTTGCTTTTCTTGGTAAAAATAGTAATCTCGGTTGTATAAAATAAAGACTAAAAACAACTGTTTACGTTCGATGGATATGAAGTTTTATGGCAAGTGATTTGGAGTTAGTACACCTTGCGTTTAATCGGGTGAGGGAATTGACTAATGTGTCAGAGCCGTTTTATTCAACTAAATTGACTACCCCCCTTTGATTGTAGACCAAAACAGTCACGACCATGCCGCCAACAGGCGCAATTCTTTTCTTAAGTTCTTTAACTCATTTTCGAAATTTAAATAAACCAAGTTTATGTGGAAATTGTATGTCTTTATTTACTGAATGGAATTCAATATTACTCGAAGAGTACTTTTCACCGGCCAACGCTGGTCAAGATGTTTGGATTTCTACAAATAGGCTTGAACTTGAAGGTATTGGAGTTCATTTAGGTGGAGTAAGTGGTTTAATTGAAGCCGTTAAACAAGGACCAGCTTGGATATATGGCAACGATAATATAGCTATTAAAGCTAATATGTTAGTCAGCCAACGAGCATGGCCTAGCAAACGCCCTACCGGATATAATGATCCAGGCAATAAATTAGAGATATACAAAGATAAAAAATCCCCAACCTATCTACCATATATTGCATTATGGGTGCTAGCCCGATCTGAAGTTGAAAAAGGTTTCTATGCAAGAGTTAGTGAATTGATTTCAGAACCATTTCCTAACAATCTAGGGAATAAAATGGGAGAAGTATGGACTGATTTAGCACGTTGGTCTACTCGTCAAGAAGGAGAGTTTGGATACTTTAGAGTTAATGTACTTGGACAAAATAGATTTGTCGGAATGGCTTATGCTCAAATTATGGTCACTCATAAAGATATGGATGGTATAAGTCGATTATTCGGCAGTTGCAGATTACATTCCGGACAAATTTTGGATGACAATCACTTTGACCAATTACTCGAGCACGGTCAAAATTCACACTACTTAAGCACGGGTCTCAAGGATGCAATGGGATCGAAGGATTATAGGCTTCATCTAAAGCAATTATTAAGTACTCATCTTGAATTTTGGGATGGGCGTGTGCCAAAACATACGACCCCTAGTAGTGACGTTCAAGATGAACTACTTGATGTTCAACAAGAAGATAGGGGCGAACTTTCTATTATTCTAAAGTTGAATAATAATGATGACACTCCTTGTTGGGATATAGGCTGGCGCCTTCCTGTCACTGTTACTGGTCATAATTATGCAATTAAAGTAAATAATGATGAGGAAGTTAAGGCAAGATTAGAGTTGGTAGGAACCCACTTACATTGTATCCCTTCTACTAGTCAAGAAAATGCAAGAAGCGCATTAAATCAATCAGCTTTAGAAGAAGTTACGTCAATGCTTTCATATACGGAAAGTGATGGCGAGAGAAAAGAAAGAAATATTTACCTAAGACGAGACAAAATTAGAGTCTTAATATGGGATAGCCCAGATGCTTCATTGAATGACTCACTTCTTGAGCGTGAATTTCCAATAAGAGGAACAGCATTCCTGCTCTACTCATCTATCAAATATTCGAATTTAGAATCACTACTAAAAAATGAAAATATAAGTTATACGAAAGTAGTTGAAGTAGGTGGATTACCGGAACAATGGGGCCTTATTTGTATTGAAAATACAGAAAATCTAACTCCTGAACAGCGAGCAGTAATTGTGGATGAAGAAATATCTGCACCTACAAAGGCACGTATTAGACTTGTTGGAGGCAAGCCTATCCTTGGTTCTGGCAGTAAAAAATATGCATACTACGACTTGCCTATTATTGAATTGGAAGCACCAACTGGTGTTGAACTAATTGCCTCAGGATTGACTTTTGAAGAGCTAGACAAAAATCAGAATCTTTCGATTAAACGTTTTAAGTTTACCCAAAATCAGGGGAGTGGTTACGTTTTTAAGATTAAAGCAACATTGGGCGGTGAAGTACTGTGTACTGCCGGCTTGCAGGTTTTAGCTGCTGGTGGTTTAGCAACGACACAGAGGTCTCATTTTTCTGTTGATAAATACGGGAGAATATTAGCCGACGGAAGTGGTCTTCTAGGAGCTATTATTGGTGAAGTACCTACAAGTGATCTAGATATTAGTTCCTTTCAAGTTGATGCGGTAACTCTGGCTAATGAGGCTGTAATAAATGTTTTTGAATGCATGGAGTCTAATGTTTCGTCTCTATTTATGGACTCAGTTGCAACGGCTGATAAAGGTTCAATGAGCTATGGAGTGGCTCGTGACCAAATTAGACGTCTTGCAAGTAATATTGGTATGGATGATATAGAACCAGCTTTTTTGATACGTGAACTTAGGCGCAGAGGGCATGTTGAAGTTGAAACAAATGTAACAGGGCACATGGTTCGTGTTTGTTCTGTGCCGCCATCCCTTTATAGCCTTCCCATTACCAATAGTGAGCAACGTCAGTTGTATGGAGTTTGCGGAAGTCTAAGACTGCAGCAATGGAAAGAACTCGAAGAGGTTTCCGATTGCCGAGTCTTTATTGATAAAACTACATCAAACAAATTACCTGCTATTCGTATTTCTTCTGATGGATTCTTAGGGATCACTGAGATCGCACAGTTGTGTAATTTTCAGGTGGTTGATTTACCCGCTCAAAAATTATCTCAATGGTTGGGTTCTATTCAGGAAACAATAGAAAACCTAGCGTGGTATCCAGAACATGGTTTCTGTCCTAATTACTTAGAGAGATTGAATCCAGGTCGAGGTGTATTTAATGAAACAGAAAATATATTGGTTGATAAAAGTCGTAAATTTGAGCTGTTTAAGTATGAAGATCCGAAAATACAAGGCATGCGTGTATATAAACTAGGTGAAAATCTTGGAGATGGTGTTTCAAAATATAGTTTTATTCATGATTCAAGGTGGGGAGTTTGGATAGCTATTAGGGCATTTGCCGAATTTATTAAAAATCCTCCTTACAGCATACTTGACGCTAGCCCTTGGCCAATCCCTTATGACAAGGTAACGGGATGTTTATGGCTGCCGGCAAGAATGGAACCCCCTTTTGTTATAGAGCGTGCTTTAACATTGTCTGCTGGAGACGGACCTATTGTAATGCAAATTACAAGTAAGATGGATGGTGAATCTATCTTGCTTTTTGACACAAATCAGCGAGTGATTGGCAAAGTAAGCTGTGTGTTCAGTGAAATGGCTAATGGTAAATGGCTCTGTTATCGCTGGGTACCAGAAGTAGTCGCGAGAAATATAGCAAGTTTACTTGGTGGTGAACTTAGGGAAATGCGATGCAATACAATATCGAGAAGGATAGAGGATAAAAAATGTCAGTTCGTATAGATAACGACCCAATTGGCGCTTGGGAAAATATTCAAGATCATTTAAAAAAATATGTTAAGTCCGCATTTGGTACAAACTCCAAGTCATTTGAGGAAGATCGTCAGAGTTTGTTAGATTCTCCGGGTGTTTTTTTCCAAGAACCTTATGTTGAAGTGTTACCTGTTTATAAATCCGGAAAAAAATTAGAAGAGTTAAATACAAAAGATTTACCAGCTTTATCACTAGAGACTATTAGTTCTTTTGTTCAGGTCGCAAGTGCATCTCTTATACCGAAAAATATAAATTTATATCAACATCAACAAGTAATGTTACAAAAAGCATTGGCTCAAGAACGAAAACATTGCGTGGTTGTTACTGGAACGGGCTCTGGTAAGACTGAAGCTTTCCTGCTGCCAGTATTGGCATCCATTATTAAAGAAGCTAAAGGAAGCTGGAAACCTCCACAAGATCCAAATAAAACCTGGGGAAATAGCATTAAATGGGATAGTAGTAGGAAGTTGCTACGAAAAGAGACACGAACCCCAGCAGTTCGTGCGTTATTGCTCTATCCAATGAATGCTTTAGTTGAAGATCAAATTTCAAGGTTGAGATCAGCTTTGGATGCTAAAGAGTCACTCAATGCTATGGATGATGCTTTAGAGGGGAACCGAATTCGATTTGGTCGATACAACGGCTCAACTCCAGTATCAGGGCATCCTTGCAAAGAGGATGGGAAAGCCAATACAGCTAAAAGATCAGAACTTACTAAAAAAATTACGCAGGCACATAGTGAATATGAAGAATACAAAGAGCAGTTAAAGAATGCTAATAATGAACTAGAAAAGGCTAAGCAAGAAGGCAATAAGGAAAAAATAAAAACAAAAGAAAAAGAGCTAGTTACCTTACAAGATCAGCAAGATTTTATTCCGAGAATGGAAGTGGACTCCTGCGAAATGTTCCATCGTTGGGAAATGCAAGACACACCACCTGATTTACTCATTACCAATGTAAGTATGTTATCTATTATGCTAATGCGTCATGAAGATAAAACTATAGCTAATGATCGAGCCGATTCTCAAATTTTTGAAGCGACTAAGAAGTGGTTGGAAGAGGATAGAGAAAATCATGTCTTCCAACTAGTTGTAGATGAATTGCATCTATATCGTGGTTCGTCGGGCACAGAAGTAGGTTATCTACTCAGATTATTGATGGATAGGCTTGGCTTGTCTGCAGATAGCAAGCAACTCCAGATTTTAGCGTCTAGTGCTTCCTTAGGAGAAGATGAAGAGTCATATAATTTCCTAGGTGGAATGTTTGGTTTGACGCC